>JAODBJ010000313.1 GCA_025463905.1 Actinomycetes bacterium | reverse complement strand
CTCGCAGGGCTGGACGACGTACGCGAAGTGAACGTCGGGCGGTATTGAACCCGCCCAAACCGTCGGTCAGCGACCGACCGCGCGCTCCAACTCCGCCTTGGTCATTTTCGAACGCCCTTCGATGCCTTGGTGCTTCGCTTCGTTGTAGAGCTGCGCCTTGGTGCGGCCGCCCGGTCCGCGATGCGAGCGCAGTCCGCCGCGCCGGCCGGACGACAAGTCGTCGGTAGACGTCCTGCTCGCTGAACGCGCTTCGCCGGAGCGGGCCCGTTCTTTGATGACCGTGCGCGCCGCGATCTCTTCGGCGGTGTCTTCGTTTTCGCCACGATCGCGCAGACCTTCCTTGATGTGCTCGTATTGACGTTCGCGCTTTTCGCTCCAGTATTGCCGGGGCATCGGGGCTCCTCTCGTCACCCGGTGACTACCCAGAAGCGCGCGCGTACACGCACCCGCACGTGCGCGTGGACCGTTTAGGTGCGCGGTGTCACGTTCTGCAGCCGTACCTGACCGACCGCCACGAGCCGGTCGTGGTCGTCGGTGATACGCACTTCCCAGAGTTGCGCGGTGCGCCCTTGCTGGATGGCGTTCGCGATCACTTCCACGCGTCCGTCGGTCATCGAACGCAAGAAGTTGGTGTTGTTGTTCACACCGACCGCCGCGAGACCGCGCGCGGCGGCTTCGGTGCTCGCACCGATACTCGCGGCGGTCTCGATCGCGCTGGTGTACACGCCCCCGTGCACGATGCCCCAGGGTTGGTGGTGCGCGTCGCTGAGGTCGATCCACCCGGTTACTCGACTCGGGCCGATTTCCGCGAGCCGCAAACCGGCCGCGGCGACGAATGCACTGCTCCGCTCGAGGTCGGGCAGTTCCGGCGGTGGTGTGTCCGTCACGGAGTGAACCTCTTACTGGGGAGCAGATGGTCGCGTTGGTGCTCGCGAAAACGTTGCGCGAGTGCGGTGCGCGCGGATTCGCCGAGCGGTTCGTAGTCGAGACCGGTGCTTGGCTGCCACCACACGTCGTCGCATCCCCAACCGGCGGCGCGCAACGGCTTCTTGTCCACCTTGTCGGCGCCCGTGAGAGGGAGTGCATCGACGACGCGGACGAAACGCGGGGCCCACTTGGTACCGAGATCTGGTTGCGCGTCGAGGAATTCCCGCAGCGCGTGCGGGTCGAAGGTACGTCCGGCATGCAGTTCGATCGCCGCCATCACCTGGTCACTGGTGACGGGATCGGCCACGGCGTACACGGCCACGGCCGCGACGTCCGCATGGCGTCCGATGATGCGCTCGATCGGCGCGGCCGCGAAGTTCTCGCCGTCGACTCGAATCCAATCGTCGGTTCGGCCCGCGAAATAGAAGATGCCGTCGCGATCGCGGTATGCGAGGTCGCCCGACCAGTACCAGCCGTTACGGGAGCGCTCCGCGGTGGCGGCGTCGTTGTCGTAGTAGCCCTCGAACACGAGCTGCGGGTCGCGTCGCACGATCTCGCCGATGGCGACGTCGGCGTTGCGGATGCGTCCGTGCTCGTCGATGTCCGCAGGCGGGCATTCCGCGCCAGTCGCGGCGTCGACGACCACGACGTCGGTGCCGGGCGCGGGCAAACCGAGCGCGCCGGGTTTCGGGTTGGGGATCGGCCGGATGATGATCGCGCCCTCGCTGGAGCCGTAGCCCGTGACGATCGGGATGCCGAAGCGTTCTTGGAACGCGGCGGCGTCGGCGGCTGACGACTCGGGTGCCAGCGCGAACTTCACCCGGTGGCGCCGGTCATCGGCGGATGGGGGAGTGGCGACGATGTAGGAAAGCGCGCGACCGACGAGATTGAAGTAGGACGCGTCATACCGACGGACGTCGTCGAAAAACTCGGATGCCGAGAACTTGTGTCGCAGCGCCATCGTCGCGCCGAAGCGCAATGCAGGCATGAAGTTCGCCGACAGCGCGTTGCCGTGGAACAACGGCATGCAGCTGTAAAGCACGTCCTCGCTCGTGAACCCCATTCCCGGGCCAAACGTCGCGAATCGACCCTGGCTACCGCGCACCGCTTTGGGTGCGCCGGTCGAGCCCGACGTGAAGATCAGGACGAACAGCGCGTCGGGACCCGGCAACACCGCGGGCACAGTCGCGTCGTCGTGGTCGAGCAGCTGCCGTTTCCACGCGTCAGACTCGACGGTGATCACGCGATCCGTCGCGGAGCCGAGATCGGAACCGGCGAGCAGTGGCGCTTGGCGGGTGTCGGTAAGCACGAACTGGCAGTCGGTATGGCGGATGTCGGCCGCGAGCTCTTCGCCGCGACGTGTCGCGTTGATGCCCACGACCGTTGCGCCGGCGAGCGCGGCACCGCCGAGCATGAACACGTACTCCGGCACGTTCTCGAGCAGCACGCCTACGTGGAACGGACCGTCGCATCGCAAGTCATGAAGCACCGAGGCTCGCACCGCGCATTGATGCACGATTTCGGACCACGTCCAGGCTTGGTCGCCGAATCGCAGGCCGACGTTGGTGTCGGTGGCGCGCGCGGCGACGAGTCGCGCGACGGTTGCGTCGTTCGTCATGTTTCGCGCTCTCGGCCGAAGGCCGGGCCGCTCGGGCCCCGCCCGTGGCTGGAACGATCACAGGCATCGTGACGCTCGATCACCGGCACAGCACGGGAAGTTGCGTCGCGCCGCGCACGAGCGTGGAACGGGCCAGCACCGGTTCACCCGAGACGGCGAATTCCGGGAACCGCGCGAGGAGTTCCTCGAGAAAGACGCGCCCTTCCAGACGGGCGAGTGCCGCACCAAGGCACAGATGCTCACCGAAGCCGAACGCGAGGTGGCTCGTGTCGATCGGCCGCGTCACGTCGAACGCACCCGCGGTCGGGCCGAATGCGCGCTCATCGCGATTGGCGGACGCGTACAACATCACGAGGAAGTCGCCGCCCGCGATCGGTTGGCCGCCGAGCATCGTGTCGGCAGTCGCAGTGCGCCCGAATGCCTGGATCGGTGTGACCCATCGCAGACATTCCTCGAGTGCGGTCGGGATTCGATCAGGCTCCCGGGCGAGCAGCGCGCGTTGCTCAGGATCTTCGGAGAGGGCGATGACGCTGCCGGACACGAGGTGGCGCGTCGTTTCGTTCCCGGCCACGAGCAAGGCGAGGAGGTACCCGACCGCCTCTTCGATCGTCACGGGCCGCCCCTCGATCTCGCCCTGCACCACGACCGTGGCAAGGTCGTCGGAAGGGTTGTCGCGACGGTCGCGCGCGTGCCGGGAAAGGAATCGGAACATCTCCAGGATGTCGTCCATGCCCTCGCCTGGGTGGTCGGGCGACTCGATGATCGCGTCCGACCAGCGGCGGAAATCGGCACGGTCGCCGTGGGATATACCGAGCAACTCGGCGATGACGAAAACGGGAAACGGTGCCGCGATGCGGTCGACGAACTCGACCTCTTCGCCCGGCTCGACCGTGGCGAGCACGGAGCGGGCCACTCGTCGCACGTCGGTTTCGAGCGACGCCATCGAGCGCGGCGTGAATCGGCGGCTCACGAGTTTGCGCCACGGCGCGTGCTCAGGTGGGTCCATGTGCAGGATCGAACCTGACACGCCACCTCCTGTGCGCAGAGGGTCGTTCATGAGCACGCCGCCGCCCGAGCAGAACCGCTCTGGATGGTGGCTCACCTCACGTACGTCTTCGTAGCGAGCCACGGTCCATGCGCGCGGCGCGTACGCGCGTACCGGTTCGTCACGGCGCAGGCGCGCGAGCTCTTCGAAGTAATCGTCGGCGATGAAGGTGCCGAGCACTTCGGGGTTCACGCGAGAGCCTGGTTGAGCTGCCGGCGCGTCACGACGGCATTTGTATCATGCGTTTCGATGGCCGCCGGGGTGACGCGCGACGACGACGCGCTTCGGCGCGGAGTGCGTGATTGGGTGTCGTGTCACCGGCCGGAGCACTCTGACATCGTCGTCGACGACCTGACGCGCCCGGCTGCGGGTTGGTCGAACGAAACCGTGATCGTCTCGATCTCCTGGCGCATCGACGCGGGACGCGCGAGGGAGCGCCTCGTATTTCGGCTCCCACCGCCGTTGGCTTCGTTCCCGACGTACGAGCTTCATGATCAGGAGCGCGTCCTCGCTGCCCTCGCACACAGTTGTGTTGCGGTGCCGCGAGTGATCGCGGTGGAAGACGACGCGACCTGGCTCGGCGCGCCCTTCTTGGTGATGTCGTTCGTCGACGGCAAACCCGGTGGAGAGATTCCGGCTCTCGATCCTTGGCTCAAAGCCGCGCCCGCGGATCGGCAACGTGCGGTGCACGAGGGCTTCCTGGCAGCGCTGGCGTCAGTGCACCAGGTCGACTGGCGCGCGACGGCGCTCGACGGATCATTGCGCGTCGGCATGCGGGCCGAACTCGACTACTGGACGCGCTACGTGCATTGGGCCGCGGCACCCGACGCGCCACCTCACGCGCTCATCAAGGCACTCGACTGGTGCGCGAGTACCGCACCCGACGACACCAGAACGATGTCGTTGTTGTGGGGCGACGCCCGGATCGGCAATGTGATGTACGGGCCCGAGGGTGATGTGGTGGGCCTGCTCGATTGGGAGCTCGCGACGATCGGTCCCGCCGAGATGGATCTCGGGTGGTACCTCGTGCTCGACGAGTTGACGACCCATTTCGTGCGCGCGTCGGTGCCGGGCTTCCTCGGACGCGAAGCGGCCATCGAGTACTACGAGCGCGCGCTCGGCCGGCCGGTCGCGCACCTGGCCTGGCACGAAGTGTTCGCGCTGGTGCGCTCCATTGCGATCAGCGATCGCCAAGCGCGCATAGCCGCGGCTTCCGGCACCTCGTACCCCGGCATTGCGGGCGATGCCAACCCGATGCTGCGTCACCTCGACGCGCGAATTGCTTCCTTCGACGGATAAGGAGCTCTCTTGTTCGACGCCAGCCCCGAGCATTCGCCGATGAGCGGCATCGACGAGTATCTCGTGCACAACTACCCGCACCCGGTGCGGGTGATGTGGACAACCGATGCGCAGGCGTACGAGCGGGTGTGGTTCTCCGCGCAAGACGACGCGGGGGAGTTACTCGTGGTGTGTGGTCTTGCGTTCTACCCGAACCTCGGTACTGCCGAGGCGTTCGCAATTGTCAACCATCGCGGCGCGCACACAACAGTGCGTGCGCACCGGCGACTCGGCGACAATCGCATGGACATGCGCGTCGGCCCGATCGCGTTCGAGGTGATCGAACCCTTTCGCGAATGGCGCCTCGTGCTCGACGAGAACGAGTTCGGCACGAGCTACGACATCCGTTGGTTCGACACGAAGCGCGCCGTGTTCCGCAATCTCGGTGCGGGGATGATCGCAAACGGCACACCGTTCGGCGGTGTCGCCGGTTACGACGGTTTCGGCGAACAGACCGGTTGGGTGCGCGTCGGCGACCAGCACTACGACCTCACGCGTGATCACTACAACGGCTCCCGAGACCATCACTGGGGTACGCGCGATGGTGTGGGTGGCCCGGGACGCTGGTCCGGCTGGCAGCACGTGATGTCGGGAGCGTTCGTGCAGTATCCCGACTGGAGTGTGTGGACCGACCATGTGATGCGCAACCTCGGCGACCCACGCCCCGGGAGCGAGACACTGCGGCGCCGCCGCCATCGGCTGCGTTTCGAGCCCGACACGAACCTCCTGCTCGGCGGGGAGATGGACCTCACATTCGCTTCCGGAGAAGCGAAGACGGTGACGTTCGAACGGCTCGGGAACCAGGTCGCGTTCCTACGCTGCGGGATGTACGGCGGCCCCAACGGCGGTACTCCCGACGGCGACATCTGGCACGGGATGTACGTCGGCGACAACGTCGTGGCGGGTGAAACGTACGACGCGACCGACCCGGCGGTGCGGGCCCGTATCTGCGGCCTCGATCAGCACCACATGCGCTTCGAGTGCGACGGCCAGGTGAGCTACGGGATCTTCGAGGCCTACGACACATTGTGTTTCGACACGGCCCAAGCCGGCCGTCAGGGCCTCAGTCTCTTCACACCCATGGCGTGATTGACGCGTGACGGCATCGCCACCGGTGCACGACCGGGCCGTCTGCTGGGCGGCCGATAGCCTCGTTGCCGTTCGGAGGTGCAGATGGTCGAGACCCTCGGCACGATCAGCAACAGCACGACCGGTGCGGAACGCGACGCGCGGCGGACGATCGCGCGCAGCGATCGACCCGCTGATCCGTTACTCGCGCGTTTCGTCGACGGGCTGGAACGCGCGTTGGTCCACGCCGGCTACGCGTCACTGCCGGAGCCCGGGGCCGATGTGAACGTCGTCTTGCACCCGGTCGACGTCGCGAAACCCCGTCCGTATCGTCGCAAGGCGGCGCCGACCTTCGTCATCGCGATCGGTGCATTGCCACGCCCCACCGACGACCCGTTGCGCACGGGATACCCGATCCTCGTACGCGCGCTCGCCAACCTCTGCGTGCTCGTGTCGAGCACCAGCGACGGCCTCGCGGTGCAGTTCGTCACGCTCGAGCAAGGTCGATACACGGTCGGTCCCGGGCTCTCCGACGACGAGTTGTTCGCGCAGGTGGCGCAGCGCGTCGAACCACTCGCATCCTCCCGCCTCGTGATCGCGAACCGGTTCGTGACCGACCTCCCCGAGTCGTTGTGGGATGGCGACGAGCAGACGCGAGGAATGTTGCAAGCGGGTCGCAACCTCGACGCCCTCGCCCTTCTTCCTTCACCGTTCCCACTCGAAGAGATCTTGTCGTCGCGCGACCTTCGCCACGTGAAGCTTCTGTACGGCATCGGCGGTCTCTCGTATGGCAACTTGAGCACGCGCTATCGGGGACCGCTCCGTGGTGTGCCCGATCCCGACGGGCCGGTGTACTGGATGAGCGCAAGCGGTGGCGACAAGGCCGAACTACGCGCGGTGGGCGAAGACATCCTGCTCGTACGTGGCTACGACCGGGCCGGTGACACGATGGTGCTGAGCGTTCCGCCGGCAGTGACGCCGCGTCGCGTCTCGGTTGACGCGATCGAGCACTTCATGATCTACGGCGAGCACCCCAACGTCGGTGCGATCGTGCACGTGCACGGATGGATCGACGGCACGACCTCGACCGAGGTGAACTACCCCTGCGGCACCGTGCAACTCGCGTCATCGGTTGCGGAGTTGGTGCGGCGGCAACCCGACCCTTCGCGCGCGGTCGTCGGCTTGCGCAATCACGGCCTGACGATAACCGGGCATTCCCTCGACGAGATCTTCGACCGCGTCGGCGAGCAGATCGTTCCACGCGTCCCGATGGTCTGACGCCGTAGGCTTTCCCGATGCGTTTTGTAGAGGCAGGAGGGGCGCGGCTCTCGGTCATCGGCCTCGGCACATGGCAGTTCGGCTCCAAGGATTGGGGTTACGGAGACGCGTACGCCTCGGGCGAAACCGCGCGCATCGTCACTCGGGCGCTTGACCTCGGCGTCACCTTGATCGATACCGCCGAGGTCTACGGCCGCGGGGCGTCGGAACGCATCGTCGGTCAGGCGATCGCGCAACGCCGGCACGAGGTGTTCCTCGCGACGAAGGTGTTGCCCATCCTCCCGACGGCAGCCTTCGTGGAACACCACGGCCGGATGAGCGCGCAACGCCTCGCCGTGGATCACATCGACCTGTACCAGGTGCACTGGCCGAACCCGGTCGTGCCGCTGTCGTGGCAGATGGACGGGATGCGGCGCCTCCGCGAATCGGGCGTGGTGCGACACGTGGGCGTGAGCAACTTCTCGCTCGGACGCTGGCAGGCGGCTGAAAACGACCTCGGCGGGCCAGTGCTCTCCAACCAAGTGCAGTACAGCCTCGCCGCGCGCAAACCCGACCGTGACCTCGTGCCGTACGCGCAGGCAAACGACCGTGTCGTGATCGCGTACAGCCCGCTGGCAAAAGGCTTGCTGTCCGGCCGCTACGACGCGGAGCACCTTCCCACGAACTCGGCGCGGGTGAACGACCCGATCTTCCTCCCCACGAACGTCACGCGCGCGGCGCCACTCATCGCGACGTTGCGCGAGATCGCGGCGGCCCACGACACCACAGCCGCGCAGGTCGCGCTTGCGTGGGTCATCAGTCACCCCAACGTCGTCGCGATCCCGGGCGCCAGCAGTGTCGAACAACTCGAAGCGAATGTCGCAGCAGCAGAACTCGACCTCACCGACGACGAACTTCGCGAGCTCACCGCCGCATCCGATGCGTTCGCACCGGAGAGCGGTGCCGGAGCCTGGGCGCAAGTGGTCAAGCGGCGGGTGCACAAGTGAGCACGTTCCTCCTCGTTGCTTCGGCGTTCCTCGCGAGCGCGGTCGAGATGGTGGAGGCGCTCACGATCGTGTTGGCCGTCGGGGTGACCCGCGGTTGGCGATCGGCGCTCTTCGGCGTCGGCACCGCCACGTTGGCGCTCACCGCGGTGGTCGCGGCGCTCGGGCCCGCGCTCACCTTGGTTCCGATCAACGCACTGCGCCTCGTGGTGGGTGGTCTGCTACTCGTGTTCGGCTTGCAGTGGTTGCGCAAGGCGATTCTTCGAGCGAGCGGCTACAAAGCGCTGCACGACGAAGACGCCATCTTCTTGCAGGAAACCAATGAGCTGCGAGCCGCCGCGCACGTCGAGCGAGCAGGAATGGACTGGTACGGCTTCACGCTCTCCTTCAAAGGCGTGTTCCTCGAAGGACTCGAGGTGGCGTTCATCGTCGTGACGTTCGGTGGTGCGCAGCACCGGCTCGTGCCCGCCATCATCGGAGCGATCGCCGCGCTCGTGATCGTGGCGGCGGTCGGCGCGATCGTGCACCGTCCGCTCAGCCGTGTCCCCGAGAACACGATGAAGTTCGCGGTCGGCGTGATGCTCACCACGTTCGGCACGTTCTGGGGCGCCGAAGGCACGGGCGTTTCCTGGCCGGGCAGTGAAGTCGCCTTGCTCGGTGTGCTCGTCTTCGTCGTCGGGTGCGCCGCCGGGCTGGTATGGCTCTTGCGACGCACCCATATCGACGTCGTCACGGCAGTGTCGAAGGCGGCATGAGCGCACTCCGCCGGTTCGCCCATTTCTGGTACGACTTCGTCGTCGGCGACGATTGGAGAGTCGCGGCTGCCGTGGTGGCCGGCATGGGCGTGTCGGCGATTGTTGCGCATGCCGGCGTGCCGGGTGCCTGGATCGTCCTGCCGCTCACCGTCGTCGCGGTGCTCGGCTTTTCGGTGGTCTCGGCGCGCCGTCCCGGCTGACTGCGGTCAGCCGCCGAAGCGGATCACGACCGACGCGGACGATTCGTCGATCTGGGTTCGCAACGCCTTCAGCGTGAGTCGCCATTTCCCGGCGATCGGTACTTGCACCGCGCTCGCGTAGCGGCCTCGGTCGATCGCCACGAACGTGAGCGGGATCGGCGCGACCCGGCCCGGCAGCACAAGGGCGCCGTCGAGCTGGAGCACGCGTAGCGGGCCGCGCGCCGGCGTGCGGGGGGTGACAACGATCGTGTCGTCACCCGGAAGCGCCGGTTGCACCGCGACGTCGAACCACACGCGGTCGACCTTCACCGTCTCCGTCACCGTGCGCGGGGTTGCCGCCGCGGCTTCGCGTGCCGGTTGCGCGTTCATGAGCCCAGCGGTGATCGCAAGCACAACCACCGCGAGAATGATCTCCACCCAGATCGCGTTGCGGAGATCGCGCACGTGCTCGGGCGCCGCCTCGCGCGTCTGGGCGCCCGGGGCGATTGCCGCGCGCACGGTGGGCACAAGACGCAGACGTAGAACGTCGCGGCTCACACTCGCGGCCACCACGATGGCACCGACGAGCCCCACCTTGGCGAACAGCAATCGCGCGTACGCGGTGTGCCACAGCGCCGGCCACGTCTCTATTTGGCGCCATGCCTGCACGCTGCCCGAGAGCGTGATCACGAGAACGGCGGGCATCGCGATCGCAGAGAAACGAGCGGCGGCACGGGCGGCGCCGCGCGGCGCGCTCGGGTCGCGCAAGCCAACGGCAAGCACGGCAATGCCGCCCAACCAGAGCGACGCGGCCGCAAGGTGCACAACATCGGTGACGAAGCCCAGCCCCACATAGCGTCCCGTATCGCCGTGGCCCGCGTAGGCGAAGGTCGCGCATATCGCAAGCGCCCCGACGACGAACCAACCGTCGAGCAAGTAGCGGACGGTACGCCGAGCGGGCACGAACGTCGCCGCGAGCCCGACCGTGATGACCGCCCGCGCCAGTGCCGCCTTCCCGAAGTGCGTGCGCATCACGCCGCGAAGCGACGAACCGTCGAATAGCCCGGAGATCCCGTGCCCGTTCACATAGGCAGCCTGGAACGCGATGGCCGCGATCGACGACACCACGACGACCCCGAGTGCCACCCGGAGCAACGTCATGACGTCGGCGAGTTGCCGCGCATCCGGCCATGACCACCGCACGAATGCGATGCCGCCGAGTAGCACGAGGACCGAGAGGAACACGAGCGCGCGATCCACGCCGAACAGCACGCCGATGGTGCGGCTGCCACCACGTCCGGCGAGCAGGCCCTTCACGCTGGCGGTCGCCGTGGCCTTGCCGACGCTGAAGGTGAACGCGCCCTGGATCGGGTGCGAGTCCTGCGACACGATCCGCCACGTCACCACGTACGTGCCGTCGGCCAGCGCGGGCAGCCCCGCGGTGAGGATGCGGTCGTTCGCCTCGTGTGCGACGCGTCCGATCTTCACGGGTTTGCCCCGACCGTCGAACACCTGCACCGCGCCGGCAGGGATCGCGACAGACTCGTCGAATCGGAGCGTCGCCGTGGCCGGCGACCGGCCCGACGGGTAGAGCGTCGACTGCGCCGGGTTCGTCTCCTGCAACGTCGCGTGCGCATAGGCGGGGGCCGCGACAAGCGCGACGGTCGCACAGACGATGGCAGCGACGGCGAGGAGGCGGCTACTCGGTACCGTCACGGCACGCTGAGGTACGGGTGCCTACCTTCGTGATGTCGACTGTGTGGTAGGTGCCGTCGTTGCACGTGATCGCCGGGTTGAGGTGCGCGAACACGCCCTGGCTGTCGTCGTAGCCCGGCAACACCCATACGTGGAGGAGCGGCCCGGTGTTCTTGATCAACGCACCGTGCACCGCGTCGCATTGTGCTTTCGTCGCGTCATGGTCGGCGCCGAGCGGCGCGTCCACGCCGCCGCCGGGTGCGCGCGTGATGCAGATGTTCTGGTGGTAGTGCCACGCGTCGTTCGTTCCCGCGAACCCGCCGGGCTTCAGAACGCTGGCCATGTAGAACAGGCCGGCGATAGGGGAGTCGGGTTTGGTGCCGTCGTAGATCCACGCGAGCGGGTGACGTATCTGGTCGTCGTTCATCACGCTCTTGCCCGCGGAGTACGCGACGCTGCCGAAGCTGATGAGGTGGGTTCCGAGCCCCGGCGAGAACGGACCCGCGCGGCGCAGCCCGGCGCGTTCGGCGTCGGCCAGGGTCGGGTACTGCTCGGCAACTTGCCGCGCCAAGGTGAGTTGGTGCGTCAGCAGCGCGCGCGAAAGCGGGTCGACTGGTTGCTCGAAGGTGTGCGTGTGTTGCACGCCGTTCTCGAGTTGCGCGAAGCCACGGTCGGCAACGGTGCCGTGCGAGTGCCCGCCCGCACCGGCGTTCGCGGCTGCCGCGGCAATCTGCGCCGGAGTGACGAGTGGCGCCGTCGATGCCTTCGGTGCGGCATCGAACGTGCGTCCGAGCGCGAAACCGCCGACGAGCGCCACGATGGCGGCAACCAGCGCCAATCGAGCACCCATGCTGCGGCGTCCGAACTCGCGTCCCAGTTGCCCGTCGTCGTGCATGGCACGCATTGGCTCTCCCCCCGGTCGGCCGGTCGGAAGCGTAGCTCCCGCTGCGGGAGCACGTCGCGTGCCACACTCTTGCGTGGCTCCGACGCGGTCGCTCGACGTTCGCACCCGTTCCGCCGGCGACATGCTTCCAGTCAGCACGGTCGACTTCTTCGACGACGAACTCCCCGAGCGAGCCTGGATATATGGGGGTCTCGCGGTGCCGGGCGCGCTCGAACTCCGAGTTGCTCCGTTCACGATCGCGACGCCGTCGGGCGCATGGACGCTCGCGCTCGACCACGACGAAATCTCGGTGCAACCGGGCGACACGGGCGCCGCGCGGGTGCTGCTCGACGACGACGATGTCGCCAGCATTGTGAACGACACCGCCACCCCGATGACACTCGTCGCCTCGGCGCGCTTGCGTATGGAACGCGGCCAGCTCGGCGCCTTCCTCGATTGGTGGGTCGTGCTGCGTTCGTTGATCGACGCCCGGCCGGTGCACACAACGGGATCGATAACGTTCCTCGACCAACACGATGCCCCGCTCGATCTCGCGCGCTCGTTCACACCGCACGACGCCGACGCCGACATCGCCCACTTTCTCGCTGAAGCCGGCTTCTTGCACCTCGAAGCGTGGTTCGACGCCGGCGAGATGGAAGCCATCGATCGCGACATGGACGCCGCGTTCGAGCACTACAACGCCGACGACGGTCGCTCATGGTGGGCAGAGACCGCCGACGGCACTGCGCGCGCGGTGCGACTCCAACAATTCGAAGAGCACAGTCAGACCCTCGCCGCGCTGCTGGCCGACGAGCGGTTCTTGCGCATCGGGGCGTTGGTGCCCCACGCCTACGTCGCGCGCACCACTGGCGAAGCCCTCGAGAAACCGATCGGTGTGGTGAAGGGCATTTCCGACCTGCCGTGGCACAAGGACTGCTCGCTCGGCATGCACTCCTACAACTGCTGCGGAATCACCGTCGGCATCTCGGTCACTGGCGCCGACGCACGATCCGGTCAGCTCAGCGTCGTGCCCGGCTCGCACCGGGCACTCGTGCAACCTGCGTTCCACCGCCGGGAGTGGGGCTTGCCCCCGCGCGACCTGCCGACGCGTCGCGGGGACGTGACGGTGCACTGTTCATGCACGATGCACATGAGCCATGCCCCGGTCGAGCGCGAACGGCGCGTCGTGTATACGGGCTTCGGTCTGCCGCCGCGCGAAGAGGTTCCGCTCGACATGCAAGGCGTGCGCGCCGTACGCGAAGAGGCCTACAAGAAGGTGTCGCAGCCCGCGAGCCGCGTCGCCGCGACGCCGCCGCGCTGACGTTCCGTCCGCTCCTGGGAACCGACGCGAAAGAACCGCCGACGCTGAGCGCCGGCGGCTCTCGCTCGATGCGTCGTCAGATAACGCGCACGTTCTGGGCTTCTTCGCCCTTACGACCCGGACCGGTGTCGAACTCGACCCGTTGACCCTGCTCGAGGGTCTTGTACCCGGTCCCCTGAATGGCGGAAAAGTGAACGAACACGTCCTCACCCTGCTCGCGCGAGATGAACCCGTAACCTTTTTCCGCGTTAAAGAACTTCACTACGCCTTGTGCCACGAAAACTCACTTCTTTCTCATTGCCGATCAGTTCTGATCAGTTCCTATAAAAGTACGCATTTCGACCGGTCCATGTTCGACCGGTTCAAGCGAAGTGTACGGCAGGACGACGGGAAAAGCATGTCTTGCAAATCCTGTGGAGAAATCGCGCCTGACACCTGCCGGGTGAGCGGTTGAGGCCAGAATGGTGCAGAACCAGGGGAGTGATCGCGGATCGTGATGCGCCAGCACGCGGCTGACTCGGCGGACCCCTCGGGGCAGCCCGAACCGGTCGAAGGACAACTTGTCACGACCGACGACCCGATCGAGGTCGACGGTGCGATCGCGACGCGCGTTGTGCGCCTCGCGAACCGGCGTATCGGTGAGTTCGCGCTCTTCTTGGGGATCAGCGCCGTGTTGCACATCCCCGCACTCGTCGGGCGTCTGTTCAGCTCCGACGAGGCGAGCATCGCGTCGATGGCGATGGTGATCAACCACGGCGGGAAGCTCTACCACCAGACCGCCGACCGCAAGCCCCCGATCGTCCCGTACCTCTACGCGGCCGTCTTCGAGATCACCGGCAGCCTCGATCTCCGGCCGGTACGCGCCGTCGGCGTCGTCGTGCTCGCGATCACCGCGTTGCTGCTCGCGATGGAAGCTGAGCGACGTTACGGCGACCGCCGTCGCGGCATCGCGTGCGGCGTGCTGTTCCTCGCCGCGAGCGTCACGTTCTTCCCGGCCGATACGCAGGCGGCCACGTTCGAACTCTTCATGCTGTTGCCGCTCACCGGCGCGGTGCTCGCGTCTCGAGAGAAACGCCCGATCCTCGCGGGGGCATGCCTCGCGTTGGCGATCCTGTGCAAACAGACGGCCTTCACCACGGTGATCCCGATGGCGTGGCTCCTGCTACCCCAAGGGCGGCGCGCGGTCGTGCGGGCCGGCGCGACGTGCGCCGCGATCATCGCGGCCGTCGCGGCATTCTTCGGACCCGCCCAGTTCCTGCTGTGGACCTTGTCGGGCAACCGCGGCTATCTCGCGATCGTTGGTCCGGTCTTCCCGATGTTGCTGCGCGCGTTCGCGATGAACATCGCGTTCGTCGGATTCAACCTCGCGTTGCTCGCGTTGGCCGCCCGAGCGAGGTTCAAGCGCGACAACATCGACCTGTGGTTGTGGGTCGCGAGCGGCATCTTCGCCGTCGTCGCCGGGTTCCGCTTCTTCGGTCACTACTACCTGCAACTGTTGCCGCCCCTGTCGTTGCTCGCGGCGGGCGCATTCCCGCTGAGCCGCAGCGCGCTGCGTCGCGCCGCCGTGATCGGGATCGCGTTCCCGAGCGTCGTGATGATCCTGGTGGGGCTGTTGACGTTGCGTACGAAACCCACCGGCGAGTACCCCGCGGTGGCGTCGCGCATCAGGCACATCGCGCCGCCCAACGCCACGATGTTCGTGTGGGGCCAGCTGCCCGAGCTGTACTGGGCGTCGGGCATCGAACCGGGGACGCGCTTCATCCACAACGCGTTCATCACGGGCAACTCGGGCGGCCGGGTGCAGGGCGCGTCCACCTCGAGCGACGGCATGCCGGGCGCGTGGGAGATGCTCGAAGCCGACGTTTCCGCGCACCTGCCCACCGTGATCGTCGACACGACCAACGCCGACGTCCGCGGTTCGCAGTACTACCCGCTGCGCAAGACGCCGATCTGGCCGGTAGTGCGGGCCGACTACCGGTTGGTCACCACCGTCGACCACATGCAGGTCTATTACCTCCGGCCGAACGCCACGCCTCCGCGGGATGTTCGCACCGACTAGGCGGCTCGCTCTCGTCCTCGTAATCCTGCTGGCCTCGGCCGGGTGCAGCAACGGGAGCAGCCATCGTTCGGCGTCACCATCTTCGTCGGCGCGCGAAACGACGCCCACGACGGCGCGACCGGGTCCGGCACTGTCGATCGTGTCGGCCCGCAACGGTCGATGGTCGGACTCCACCACCTGGTCGCCGCGCACGGTGCCGACCGCACGCGATCACGTTGAGATCCGGCATGCGGTCACGTGTGCCGGACCGAGCGATGCCGCCGGCGTCACCGTCAATGCCGCCGCGGCCCTCACCTTCGATCCCAACCACGGATGTGTGCTGTCGACGTCGCGCAACGTGATCGTGAACGGCACGCTGGTGATGAAACCGGCGTCGGCGTCGATCACCGACACGCTGCGGTTCGTGCACGTCGACGAAACTCGCTTTGTCGACCAGGGCACCGTTCCGCTCCCGACCGACGTGGGTCTCTGGATCGTTGGAAGCGGCCAACTCGTCGCGATCGGCGCGCCGAAGAATGGCTGGACGAACAGCCACGGCGCGATCGCGAAGGGCGCGACGTCGATCGCGGTGCAAGACGCAAGCGGCTGGCGGCCCGGCGACCACCTCTTCATCTCCCCGACGCAACCGCCGACCGGAACGGTGAGCACGGCGTCATTTCGTGGTTTCGACGAAGGGACGATCACCGCGGTGTCCCACGGCGCGATCACGATCGATCACCCGACCCGCTACCCCCACCCGCAGGTCGACGGTCGCTTCACCCCGGAAGTCGGGAACCTGTCCCGGAACGTACACATCGAAGGCACCCCACAGGGCTACAGCCACGTGTTCGTCCACTCGAGCAAACCGCAGACGATCCGGTACGTCGAAGAGCGGTTCATGGGCGTGCAACCGGGCCACGCTCCGGCCGACGCCACCGGCCGGTACGCCCTGCACTTCCACCACGACGGCGACTCCAGCCGCGGGTCGATCGTCGAAGGCGTGGCGGTCCACGACACGCACAATCACGTGTTCGTGCCGCACGCGTCCAACGGCGTCACCTTCCGCGACGACCTCGCATACAACGTGCACGGCGCCGCGGTGTGGTGGGACCCGAAGAACAAGTACAACCTGATCCCGACCAACGACACGAACATCGATCGCATGTTGGTCGCGCGTGTGCGTCCTGTGCTCGGCTCGCGCGGCCCCCGAGAACACGCCTTCCGGATGGGGTTCGGAGCGGGCAACCGGCTCACGAACTCGGTGGCAGTCGGGCTCGACGCCGCGAACGAGTCCGCCGGCTTCTTCTGGGCCGACAACGAAGGCTCCGACGGCGAGTGGTTCTTCCAGAACAACACCGCGCACAACAACCACGAGCAGGGCATCTTCGTGTGGCAGAACACGAGCCAACCGCACGTGATCGATCATTTCAGCGCGTACTACAACACGGGCAAGGGCATCGATCACGGTGCCTACGCGAACCTCTATACGTATACGAACCTCACGCTGTACGGCAACGCCGAAGCGGGCTTGTTGCTACGCGCGGTCAACAGCCACACCGCCGTGCATCCCGAGCGGAGGTTGTCGTTCACGAATGTGGTGATCGACGGCGCCGGCATCTCTCCGTACGACGTGTTGATCGGCGGTCACAACACCGGCGGCACCAAACGACCCACCCCGCTGATCGCGTTCACCATGACCGGCTACACACACGCCGCGGTGCACGTGGAAGCGACGACGTTGATCAAACCTGACTGGGTCGATTTCGTCGATCCGGTGTTCGCCGACAACGACAAGTTCTACGTCGACGCCGGCACCAACCCGATGAACGTTGTGCGCGTCCTCGCAGGTGCCGTGGTGCAGTACCAGGTGCGCCCGGTCGATTTCATGGGCGGAAGCATCGTCGCCGCCTGGAACGCCCGGATGGCGGCGGCGAATACGCCGATCTCGGGTGCCGGGACGCCTCGCGCGACCTGCGGGAAACGCAAGCAGCAAAAGCATTCGAAGGCCTGTCCGAATAACTGACACGGGCGTCAGGTCTGCTGGTAGCGTGCTCCCGCGCCCCGGGAGGTGTCGGCATGGACATACCGAAGATCATCAGCGTCGACGACCACGTGGTCGAACCGGCACACGTGTGGCAGACCTGGCTCCCGGAGAAGTACCGCGCCCAGGGCCCACGCATCGAGCGCAAGCGATGGGGCCCGTTCTCGCACAAGCCGGGCGCGAAGTACGTGAACCGGGAAGACCCCGACGGCTTGTGGGGCGACGCCTGGTACTTCGAAGACCGCTTGATCTACGTGCACAAGCGGTTCGTCGCCATCCCGCTCGAGGCCACCCCCGACGGCGACCTTGCGAGGTTCGACCGCACGAAGATGGTGATGGAAGCCCTCACCTACGACGAGATGCGTCCCGGTTGCTATGAGCGCGAAGCGCGCATGAAGGACTTCGAGCTCAACTGGGTCGACGGGTCGCTCCCGTTCCCCACCTTCCCGCGCTTCTGCGGACAGACCTTCTACGAAGCCGCCGACAAGGAACTCGGCCTCGCGTGTGTGAAGGCGTACAACGATTGGATGGTGGAGGAGTGGTGCGCGCCCTCCAACGGCGTCAACATCCCACTCTGCATCATGCCCCTATGGGACGTCGACCTCGCCGCGGCGGAGATCCAGCGCAACGCGGACCGCGGCGTGCGCGCGTTCTGTTTCAGTGAGTTGCCGCATCACCTCGGTCTCCCGACGATCCACACTGGATCGTGGGACCCGGTGTTCCAAGTGTGCAACGACACGGGCGTGACGATGTGCATGCACATCGGATCGTCCTCCACGAACCCGGCCGCGTCACCCGACGCACCGGGAGGTGTCGGCGGGACGCTCGCATTCAACAACTCGATGGCGTCGCTCGCCGACTGGCTCTTCTCCGGCAAACTCATCCAGTTCCCCGAGTTGAAGCTCGCGTACTCCGAAGGCCAGATCGGTTGGATCCCGTACGCGCTCGAACGCGCCGACACGGTGTGGGAACAGCACGACAGCTGGCAGCACTCGAAGGAGCGGATCCCGAACCCGCCGTCGAGCTACTACTACGGGCGGATCTTCGGTTGCTTCACCGCCGACCACCACGGTCTGCATTCGCTACCCGAAGTCGGCGAAGACAACATCTGCTTCGAGACCGACTACCCCCACACCGACACGACGTGGCCGAACTCGAAGGAGTACGTCGAGAAGATGCTCGCCGACTTCGACGAGCGCCTCGCGTACAAGGTGTTGCGAGGCAACGCGATCAAGATGCTCGATCTCGACCGCGTCTAACGGGTGCCGTCGACGTAGATCTACGGCGCGCCGTGCCGGCGCTGCGCCCGGTAACGGACGCCGAGCGACGCCGCGATGAGCGCCGCGCCAGTCACGACGACCCCTGCGGCCAGCGCTTTGTTGTGGTGGCCGTGGGACCGCACGACGAATCGACCGTGCGACGCTGCACGGTCGATGTCGACGTGGCGGAAGTCGACGTCTTCGATGACGTCGCCGTCCTCGGTTTCCATGTGCGACGTGATGTCGTCGACGGACGCGCGTGCGACCGCTTCGAACACCTGGCGCGGGAATGCGACCAGGCTGTCGCTTATGTCGCCCGGGTTCTCGGTGCGCAGAGCGGCATCGACGTCTTCGTTGTCGTCAATGTCGTCGGGGGCAGCGGGCGCGCGGGTGTAGTCCATTTCTTGTCGGACCTCCGTCGCGCCGGCCGGGTTACATCCGTCGGCCGGCGAATTCGCGTTAGTTCGACACGATTCGCTCGGGCGCGACGAGGATCGCGGTGCGTCCCTCAGCCGCCATGACCCGGTCGTACTCGTCGAGGTCGTCGTGCGTTCCGCCGGCGTCGGCGAAGATGTCGCGGAGCAGCTGGCGGCGGGCGGCCGCATCGATGCCGGGCGCGGAATCGTCGGGACCCACCAGTTCGGTATCGCCCGTGACGGAGACCCACTCCCAACCGTGACGGAACACCAGGGTCGCGCGGGCGCGACGGCGTAGGTTCGCGAGCTTCCGCGCACCGCCGCTCGCGACGACGCCGAGGCACGTTGCCCCGGTCACCGGATGGCGCAAGATGCCCGCGTTGACGACGGACGCCTGCGGTGACATGTCGTCGTCGATCGTCACCAGCACGGCGAGCCATTGCTCGGGCTCACCGCAATGGCGGATGAGTGCCAGCCCTTCTTCCATCGAACGGGGCATGGCATCAACCCGTGGCTTGACGAGCGCGCAACACTTCCAACGCCTTGTCGGCGTGAGTATTCATGTTCACTTCGCTGCTGATCACCGCGAGGAGTTTGCGATCGGTGTCGATCACGAAGGTGCTGCGCTTGTTGGGAAGGAAACCGATCTTGCGCTTCACGCCGAACGCGTCGGCAACGGCGCGGTCGCGATCGGACAGCAGTGGGAAGTCGAAGGTGTGCTTGGTCGAGAACTCGTGCTGCTTCTCGACCGTGTCGGCACTGATTCCGATGCGTTGCGCGCCGACACTGTTGAACTCCGCGCCCATATCGCGGAAGTGGCAGCTCTCTCGCGTGCATCCGGCGGTCATTGCCGCGGGATAGAAGAAGAGCACCACCGGACCGTTGGCCAGGAAGTCGGCGAGCTTCCTCGGCGTGCCGGTCTCGTCGGGAAGCTCGAAGTCGGGGACGGTGTCACCGGTTTGCATACGCCGGACGCTACCCCCGTGAACCGAGGCCTGCTTGCTGCCGTATTCAAGCGTGACGGTTCACGAGCCGATCATCTAGGTCGCATGGAAGCGGTCGATCTCGACGAGGCGCTGCAAGCGGCGCGCGCCGGGAAACCGGCCGGATTCACAAGCTTGTTCAACGCCCTCGGCCCACCGGTCGCGGGCTACTTGCGCGCACTCGGCGCCCGCGATCCCGAAGACCTCGCCAATGAGGTGTTCCTCCGCGCGTTCTCGTCGTTGCACACGCTCCACGGCGACGGCACGCGGTTCCGTTCGTGGCTCTTCTCGATTGCGCACAACTGCGCGATCGATGATCGACGGCGCTCGGCCCGACGGCCCCGCGAACTGCCGATCGAATCCGTCGCGGAACCACACGGTGGCGACGTCGAGGGCGACGTGATCGGGCGCCTGGCCGAGGAACGCGTACATGCGCTCCTCGACCGTCTCACGCCAGACCAACGGGAAGTCTTGTTGCTGCGCATCGTCGGTGATTGCTCGCTGCACGAGACCGCCGCAGTGCTCGGCAAGAGCTACGAGGCGGTCAAGGCCCATCAGCGCCGCGGCTTGGAGACGCTCCGGCACGCGATCGCGGCCGAAGAATACAAGAAGGGTGTACCGCAATGAGCGGCGACGACGTCTACGGGTCTGAGATGAACGAACCGTACGAACTCGACGACGCTGCTGCCGAAGCAATGCTCTCGGGACGAGGCCACGCAGGTGATCCTGCGCTTGCCGACCTCCTCGGGGACGTCCGTGTCGCGTTCACCTCGCAGTCACTCTCGATGAACGAGCAGCTTGCATCGTTCATCGGCAGCGACGCACCGACACCCGTTCCCAGCCGGAGGTTCTCCCGAATGCGTTCCCTTATCGCCGCCAAGATCGCGGTTGCGTCCGCGGCCGTCGTTGTCGCCACCGGCGGCCTCGCCGTCGCCAATGCACTGCCCGCACCCGTCCAACACGCGGTGTCCGGCGCCGTCTCACCCCTGGGTGTGCACCTGCCGGCGGGCCACCACAAGCGCAACGCGAAGGTGAAGAGCGCCACGGAACCAACGGTTGACCCGACGACGGTTCCGTCGACCGACGAAACCACCGATCCCACGACGGTGACCACCGAACCGACCACGGTGCCGACCGAGGACACGACCACGGACCCGTCGCAGCCCGAACCGGTCGTCGACCACGGCACCGATGGTCAGAACGGGAACAACGACAACAACGGCGACAACGCGAACAATCCGCCGGTAGTTACGCCGGCACCCCCGACCGACAACCACGACGGCAACAACTCGCCGGACGACAACACGACCCCGTCCACGGATCCGAACACCGACTCGCGCGACGGTTCGAACCCCACGCACGGCGGCGACAACAGCCCCAGTGACAGCAGCTCCAGCGACACGCACCAGCCTGATACCAACCACTCGGGTCAAGACGGCGGCAGCTCGCACGGCGGCGGTGACAACAGCAACGGCGGCGGTAACTGAGAAGTACCAGCTCGTTCGAAGCGAAATGGATGAGGGGCGACGCACGCATGGTGCGCCGCCCCTCATCGCGCGCCGTTACGAGACGGCGAAGCCCTCGGCAACGTGGGGAGTGAGCCCACCGATGTGGCCGATCCACGTCAACGTGCCGCTGCTGTTGACCCGGTACTCCTCGACGGTCCCTCCCATGCCGTTCTGGCTGTAGAGGTAATGGCCGTCGGGCGACGGGATCAGGTCGATCGGGTTGCCGTGCGGCGTTGCGGCGATCCCGACGAGCGTCACCGTGCCGTCGGACGCGACTCGGTACGCGCTGAGTGTCCCGGACCCGGTGTTCGCGACGTAGAAGTAACCGCGAGCCGTTGCGATCCAGCAGGTCGCGGCCTGGCCGTCGCTCACCGGACCACTGATCGCGGTGATGGTCGTGCCCGTGACGTTGTAGGTCGACACCGACGTCGTGCCGGCCTCGGCCACAACAAGGTGCCCGGCGCCGTCGAAGACGAACGCGAACGGCACTATGCCCGCGGCGGCGTTCGCGACCGGTGCGCTACTCAAGCGACCGTCGGAGAACACACGGAACGTGTCGATCGGGCCGTTCTTCTTCGCCGTGATCACGAGCGTGTTGCCATCGGGCGTGAAGCCGACCTCGCCCGGGGCGGTGAGGAAGTCGGGTGGGTTGGCGTTGTGCAGGCCGAGTGAACGGGTCGATGACGACAGCCAATGCAACCGGCGGTCGAAGATCCGGTAACCCTGCACCGCGCCGTGACCACCCGCGTCGAGTGCGTACACGAGGTCGTCGTGCACCGCGATGCTCGTCGGGAAACTGCCGCCCGAAGAGATCACCTGCCGCAGGCTGAGGTGCGCACCCTCCACGCCGAACACCGACAGCGAGTTGCTCCCGGCGTTCACGACGAACAACAGATGGTCCGCTCGGTCGTACACCACAGAATGCGAAGACGCGAGCGGATCGACGACCGCGTTCGCCGCTGCACCACCCTTGCCGCCGGTCGCGTAACGGGCAGTGAATCGAAGCGTGCCGTCGGCTTCGCGTGCGTAGGCGCGCACGGCGTTGCCGTGCGGATCGTTGGTCTGCACGAAAGCAGCGGGTTGCTCATCGCTCGTTCCGGTCGCGTGCGCCGAAGCGGCCACGGCCGGCACGAGCGCGAAACTTGCGACACTCAATGTCGCGAGTACACGTGCGATGCGTTGCATGTTCCTCCCATCGTCGAACTGTGCATTGATCTGTTCGACGATGGTGACGGATAGGAGTGCCTCGATACTCCCCGGAGGTGCTTACGGTTCGCGGAACTCGACGAAGCAACGAGCGTGCAAGTTACGGTTCGCGAAACACGCGACCTTCGGTGGCTCAGCCCGCGGCAGCGACGCCCGCGCTCCCCGGGGGGATGATCGACTTGAGCTCGATGTAGTGCTCGAGACCTTCCTTGCCGAACTCGCGGCCGATACCCGAAGCCTTGTAGCCGCCGAACGGCGCCGCGAAGTCCATCGTGTACTGGTTCACGCCGAACGTGCCGGCCCGGACCCGCCGCGCGACGTCCATGCCGACTTCGCCGTCTGCGGTCCACACGGAACCGGCCAGCCCGTACTCGCTGTCGTTGGCGAGACGAACCGCGTCGTTCACGTCGTCGTAGGGGATGACGGCGAGCACCGGACCGAAGATCTCTTCGCGCGAGATGCGCATGTCGTTCTGCGCGTTGGCGAACACCGTGGGCTGCACGTACCAGCCGTGGTCGATGCCCGACGGCAGCCCATTGCCGCCGACGACGACGCGAGCGCCTTCTTCCTGGCCCAGCGCGATGTACTTCTCGACGCGTTCCTGCTGACGCTTCGCGACCAGCGGGCCGACGTCGGTGGCAGCGTCGGACGGATCGCCGACGTGCAGTGACGAAACCATTGCGGCGAGCGCGTCGACCACTTCGTCGTAGCGCTTGCGACTCGCGAGGATGCGGGTCTGAGCGACACATGCCTGGCCGTTGTTCATGAGCGACGCGAACTTCAACCCTTCGACGGTCGCGCCGAGGTCGGCGTCGTCGAGGATGATCGCGGCCGACTTCCCGCCGAGTTCGAGGCTCACGCGCTTCAGTTGTTCACCGCAGATCGCGCCGATGCGACGGCCGGCGGCGGTGGAGCCTGTGAACGCAACCTTGTCGACGCCGGGGTGCCGCACGAGGTGCTCGCCCACTTCGCGGCCGGCCGGTACGACCGACACGACACCCTTGGGGATGCCGGCTTCCTGCAGCATCTCAGCCATCAGAAAGGCGTCGAGTGGGGTTTCCGGCGCGGGCTTCACCACGATGGTGCAACCCGTGAGCAGCGCGGGCGCGAGCTTCGACATGGTCACGAACTGCGGCACATTCCACGGCACAATCGCCGCGACCACGCCGGTCGCTTCGTGGCGAACGATCACGTCCGAGCCGAGCACACCCTGGCGCGTCTCTTCCCACGGGTATTGCTTGGCGACGTCGATGAAGCTGTTGAGCATGAGCCACGGCGCCGGTGACTGCGCGAGGTTCGAGAACGTGATGGGGGAGCCCATCTCGAGGGTGATCACCTCGGCCATGTCGGCGAGCCGCGACGCGTAAATGTCGCTGAAGCGCTGCACGGCCTCGACGCGCTCCGCGGGGGAGCGGCGCGGCCAGTCGCCGTTGTCGAACGCGTCACGGGCGGCGGCAACGGCGCGGTCGACGTCGGTTGTCGAGGCCTCAGGTACGCGCGCGACAACCTCTTCGCTGTGCGGCGACACCACTTCGATCACATCGGTGGTTGCGGGCTCCACCCATTCGCCGCCGATGAACAACTTGTCGTGCACGCGCACGCGACACCTCCGGAATGCTCACGACCTTTGTTGCCAAACTAGCGAACCCGCGCGGGTGCTCATGACGGCCGCGCGCCGCCCGCCGGGGGCCCCGATACGGTGCGCGCATGGCCGCGTCGCTCCCGGACCTGTCGCTCACCGATTGGGCGGTGCTCGGCGTGGTCGCGGACCTCGGCCCGACACACGGCTGGACGGTCGTACGTGAACTCGCTCCCGACGGACCGCTGGGCCAGATATGGACGGTGTCCCGGCCGCTCGTGTACCGGTCGATCACGGCGCTCACCAACAGTGGGTTGCTCGAGCCGTGCGGGGCCGAGCCAGGCCGCGGCGGGCCGCAGCGCACCATCGTCCGCGCAACGAAACGCGGCCGGGGCGCGCTGGCGCGCTGGCTCTCGCGGCCGGTCGAGCACGTACGCGACGTGCGCAGCGTGCTCTTGCTCAAGCTCGCATTCCTCGACCGGGCCGGCAAGCCCGCCGGCGCGCTCGTGCAGCGCCAACTCGATGCCCTCGGCCCGGTATTCGATGCCGTACGTACCCGCCCGCGCGGTCAAGGATTCGAAGCGATCCTCGCCCGCTGGCGACGGGAACAGGCCCTGGCGGTGCAACGGTTCCTGCGCTCGATCTCCGTCCCTCAGTAGTCTCACTGCGACTACTCGACGGCTCTGCGGGGTTTCGATGTTCGACTGGCGGGGACGCGCGGCAGTAGTGGCGGTCGGGTTGGTCCTCGTCATGGCGGCCGGCTGCGGGAGCAGTTCGTCGAAGTCCACGGCAACGACCACCAAGACAACGTCCAACGTGAACGGCGCGTTGAACGTGTTCGCGGCGGCATCCCTCACGGAGGCCTTCACCGACGAGAAGGCGACGCTTGCGCGCGAGAAACCGGACCTGCACATCACGTACAACTTCGCCGGCTCCCAAGCGCTCGTGCAGTCGATCCAGCAAGGTGCACCGGCCGACGTGTTCGCCTCGGCCGGCCAGAGCAACATGCAGACGCTCGTCGACGCCGGATTGGTCGAGAAGCCGGTGACATTCGCGCGCAACACACTGGAAATTGCCGTCGCGCCCGGCAATCCCAAGCACATCACCGGACTCGCCGATCTCGAACGCGCCGGAGTGATCCTCGTGCTCGAAGATCCGTCGGTGCCGGCGGGAAAGTACGCGCTGCAGGCGTTCGCATCGGCCAAACTTCCGGCACCACATGCGAAATCATTGGAACTGGACGTGAAATCGACGCTGGCCAAGCTCACACTGGGCGAAGCGGACGCGGTCGTCGTATACGTGAGCGACGTGAAAGCGGCGGGAACGAAAGTGCAGGGCGTGCCGATCCCGGCCGCACAAAACCTTTTCGCGTCATATCCCATCGCAGTCGTGAAGGCCTCGACGCACAAGGCGGCCGCGCAGGCGTTCGTCGACGAGATCGCGACCGGCACCGGCCAGGAGGCCCTCCGAGCGAGAGGTTTCCTCCCGGCGGGCTGATGGGCTGATGGGCTGATGTCGCTGAGGTCGTCGCGGTCGCCCGCTCGCCGTGTTGCTCGCCCGCCGTTCGTGGCGATCGCGGGAGCGACGATCGCAACGTTGTTCTTCGCGGTGCCGCTGCTCGGGTTGCTGTGGCGCGCGCCGTGGTCGTCGGCGTGGGAACAGCTCACGAACCACGAAACGTTGGTCGCGTTGCGGCTTTCACTCGAGACGTCGCTCGCGGCCACGGCACTTGCCGTCGTGTTCGGCGTGCCACTCGCGTGGGTGCAAGCGCGCGTTGCGTATCCCGGACGACGCTTGGTGCGAGCACTCACGACGTTGCCGATGGTGTTGCCGCCTGTAGTGGGTGGCATCGCGCTGTTCCTCGCGTTCGGCCGGCTGGGACTCGTCGGCCAGTACCTCGACAAGGTGGGCGTGCATCTCCCGTTCCACGTTCCCGGCGCAATCGCCGCCGAACTCTTCGTGTCGATGCCGTTCCTCGTGCTCGTTGTCGAAGCTGCATTTCGCTCTGCCGACCAGCGACTCGAAGACGCGGCTCGCACGCTCGGCGCGTCGCGCTTCAGCGTGTTCCGGCGCGTCGCATTGCCATCGATCCGCCCGGCGTTGGTCGCGGGCGCGGTGCTGTGCTGGGCGCGGGCGCTGGGCGAGTTCGGCGCGACGATCACGTTCGCGGGCAATCTGCAGGGCAAAACCCAAACGCTGCCATTGTTCGTGTACGTCACGCTGGAGCGCGGCGAACTCGCCGCCGCGATCGTGCCGAGTCTCTTGCTGCTCGTCATCTCGGTCGCAGTGCTCGTGAGCCTGCGCGACCGGTGGCTGTCGGCGTTGTGACCCTCGACGCGAGGATCGACGTGAGCGTGGGGGGATTCCGGCTCGATGTCGCGCTCGAGGTCGCCTCCGGCGAGACCGTGGCGGTACTCGGGCCCAACGGCGCGGGCAAGACCACATTGTTGCGTGCGTTAGCAGGCCTCTTGCCGATCGACAGTGGGCGGATCGCGGTCGACGGCGAGGTCGTCGACGATCCGGCTACCGGGACGTTTGTCCCGCCTGAGCGGCGCGCGATCGGCGTCGTGTTCCAGGACTACCTGCTCTTCCCGCATCTCGACGTGCTCGACAACGTTGCGTTCGGCGTACGCGAGAACGGCGTGACGCGTCGAGCCGCGCGGGAGCACGCCGCAGCCGTCCTCTCAACCGTCGGACTGAGCGACAAGGCGCGGTCGCGGCCGCGTGAACTCTCGGGTGGTCAAGCGCAGCGCGTCGCGCTCGCACGGGCGGTGGCAATCGAACCGCGCATCCTGCTGCTCGACGAACCGCTCGCCGCGCTCGACGTGCAGACGCGCGCCGAGGTGCGCCAGACGTTACGGGAAGTGTTTGCGAGTACGAAAGGCGCTCGTGTGCTCGTGACGCACGATGCGGTCGACGCGCTCACGCTCGCGGATCGACTCTGCATCCTCCACGACGGCCAGGTGGCACAACTCGGCACGCCGGATGACGTCGTGGCGCATCCGCGTACGGCCTACGTGGCCGAACTCGTCGGCACCAACCTGTACCGGGGGATTGCGAACGGTGATGTCGTGCGTGTCGGCGACAGCACGCTCGTCGCGATCGCGACCGCCGAAGAGCACCGCGGATCCGTGCTCGCAATCGTGCCGCCGCACGCGGTCGTGTTGCATCGCGAGCGACCGGAGGGCAGCGCGCGCAACGTCTTCGCGGGAACGGTGGCGGGTCTCGACCGCTTCGGTGGTCGAGTTCGCGTGCGTATCGCCGGACCGCTCCCGGTGATCGCGGAGGTCACCCCGGCCGCAGTCGCCGCCCTCGACCTCATGGAAGGAAGCGAGGTGTGGGCGGCGATCAAAGCGACCGAGGTGACCGTCTTTCCGGCGTGAGCGGTGGGCTCAGGCGCCCGGTTGTTCTGTTGCCGCGGCTGCGAAGCGGGTGAGCAAACCGTTCCATCCGCCTTCGGAGTTGAACGTGTCGTACATCTCCTGCGCGTGCTCGCCGAAGGCCACCTCGAGCTTGCCGTGCTCGAGTTCCACACGCGTGCGAGTCGGTGATTCGGCGATGAAGCGCACCTCGACTTCGCTCATGTTGGCGGGGTCGCAGACCCAGTCGTGCGAAACCTCCCACGAGAGCACGAGGCGGGTCGGCGGCTCCCACGCGAGCACGTGGCCCCACACGGTCTCGGTCCCGTCGGGGCTGCGTTCGAAGCAGCGCCCACCAACGTGGCCTTCGATCACACCGGTGTCGGGTGTGATGGCACCGATGTGGTGCGTTTCGAGCGGCCACCAAGTGTCGAAGCGCTCGGTGAACACCAAGAACGCGTGCTCGACGGACGCGTCGACGACGATCTGCTTGCGGACGGGGGCGATGGTCATTGTCACGGCTGCTCCTTGGGAGAGGTTTCGGATTCGGCGGCTTCTTTGAACGACGCCAGCGCGCGGTCCCAGAACTGGTCGAGCCATGCGCGGATCTCCGCGAGCCCGCGCGGGTCGAGGCGGTAGACGCGCCGAGTTCCCTCGGCGCGTTCACGTACGAGGCCCGCTTCCTTCAGCACCTTCAGGTGTTGCGATACGGCGGGGCGGGTGACGGGAAGGCGTTGCGCGAGCCGCCCGACCGGTAGTGGCCCGTCGGCGAGTGCCTCCACGATCGCCCGCCGGGTGGGATCGGCGAGCGCCGTCAGGGCGCTTTGGTTAGTGGCCACGAACGGTAAGCTAGTACTAACCAAAGGGTTGTGTCAACGCACAGGCACGCGTTCGGCGGGAGAAGTGCACCGGTAGCGTCCCGGACTCCGAACGAAGGAGCAGTGCGTTGGACCGGGCGAAACTGCAAGGCCTGTTCGATCTCACGGGACGAGTCGCGATTGTCACGGGCGGGACGCGGGGGATCGGTCGCGCGATCGCCGAGGGATTCGTGGCCGCGGGCGCCAAGGTGGTCGTCGTGAGCCGCAAGGCCGACGCGTGCGCCGAGACCGAAGCACATCTACGTGCGATGGGCGGTGACGCGCTGGGTGTGCAAACTCACATGGGCGATCTGGAAGGGTCTCGCGCACTCGTGGAGCGCACCGTCGCCGAGTACGGCGGCGTCGACATCGTGGTGAACAACGCGGCCAACGCATTGACGCAACCGCTCGGCGAGTTCACTCCGGAAGCGTGGGCGAAATCATTCGACGTGAACCTGCGCGGCCCCGTGTTCCTCGTGCAGCACGCGCTTCCATACCTCGACGAGAGCGGTCACGGCGCGGTGGTCAACGTGATCTCCGCGGGCGCCTTCCTGTTCTCCGCCAACGTCGCGATGTACGCGGCGGCGAAGGCGGGGATGATGTCGTTCACGCGGTCGATGGCCGCGGCCTACGCGCCGCGCAACATCCGCGTGAACGCGCTCGCGCCGGGCACCGTCGACACGGACATGGTGCGCGCCAACACACCCGAAGCGCAGGTGGCGATGGCGAACGCCGGCATCATGAAACGGGCCGCCGACCCCGACGAGATGGTCGGCCCGGTGCTCTTCCTCGCGTCCGACGCGTCGAGCTTCATGACCGGCCAAGTCCTGCTCGCCGAGGGGGGCCTCGTCCCCCACTAGCCGGGGGGCGTGCGTCTATTGGGGACACTATTTGTCCCCTATCGACGCACGCTCGCGCGTATACGATATGCAATGTGGTGCCGCGACCGGATCCCGCTCGAGCGTTGCCGCCACCGAAGGGTGCGATCGCCCGTCAGACCAGTGCCGATCAGGCCGCGCGCTACATCCGCCGCCTGATCTTCGATGCCGACCTCCGGCCCCACGACCGCGTACCGCAAGATGCCGTGGCGTCGGTCCTCGGTATCAGTCGTATCCCGGTTCGGGAGGCGCTGATCGCGCTCGAACGAGAGGGTTGGGTCACCATCGAACCTCACCGCGGCGCGTTCGTGAACGCGCTCGACGAAGCCGCGGTGCGCGACCACTTCGAGCTCTACGGCCTCACGTTCGGCTTGGCGGCCCAGCGGGCGATCGAGCGCGGCGTCGCGCCGCTCGTCGCGGCGCTCGAACCCTTGGTGGCCGGCGTACGTGAAGAGACAGATGCCGATCGCTTCAGCCGGCTGGCGGTGGCGTTTCACGACGCGGTGGTTGCTGCGGCCGCGTCGCCCCGTATCGGCGTGGTGCTGCGCGCGATCTCCACGCTCGTGCCCGGCAACTTCTTCGCCCTCATTCCGAACGCGATCCCGATCGAGCGCGAAGGTCTGGTGGCATTGCTCGATGCGTTCCGCGCCGGCGACCCCGTACGCGCGCGCGACGAGTACATCGACATGATGCGGCGCCAAGCCGACCAGGTCGTGACGCTCTTCGCCGCGCGCGAGCTGTTCGGCGAGCGCAAAGCGGCCGCAGGATGAACGAGAGCCCAGTGCATCACCGTGACTGACGTGACCGACCTCTACTGGGACCCGTTCGACGTCGAACTCGACAACGATCCCTACGGCGTGTGGCGCCGCATGCGTGACGACGCGCCGCTGTACCGCAACGAACGCTTCGACTTCTGGGCGCTGAGCCGCTACGACGACGTCGAACGCGCGCATCGTGACCCCTCGACCTTCAGTTCCGCGCACGGAACGGTGCTCGAGCTCATGGGCCCGGAATCGTCGCTCGCCGGCGGCTCGTTGATCTTTCTCGATCCACCCGACCACACCCGCTTGCGCTCGCTGGTGTCGCGAGCGTTCACGCCGCGACGCATCGCGCAGCTCGAAGTTCGTATTCGTGAGTTGTGCCGTGAGTTTCTCGACGCGCCGCGGGGCAATGGATCGTTCGACTACGTCCAAGATTTCGGGGCGCGCCTTCCGGCGCTGGTCATCGCGTCACTTCTCGGCGTTCCCCTGGCCGACCAACAAGCGGTACGTGAGCAGATCGACCTGGTGTTCCACATCGAGCCGGGCGTCGGCATGATCAACGACGTGTCGTTCGGCGCGCAGATCTGGCTCTGGGAGTACCTGTCGGCACAGATGGAAGAGCGGCGCCGCTCGCCGCGCGACGACATGCTCACCGATCTCGGGCGCGCTGAGATCACCGACGACGACGGCGTGGTGCGCACCCTCACTCCAACGGAGAGCACCCACTTCGCCAACTTGCTTATCAGCGCGGGCACCGAGACGGTGGCGAAGTTGCTCGGCTGGGCCGCGGTCACGCTCGCGGCCCACCCGGATCAGCGCGCGGAACTGGTGGCCGACCCCGCGTTGGTGCCGAACGCGATCGAAGAGTTGTTGCGTTACGAGGCGCCGTCACCAGTGCAGGGCCGTTGGACGCACGCCGATGTCGAACTCCACGGTGAACGGCTCGCCGCCGGCTCGAAGGTGTTGTTGCTCACCGGTTCCGCCGGCCGCGACGAGCGCAAGTACGCCGACCCGGACCGCTTCGACATCCATCGCCACTTCGACCACCACGTGAGCTTCGGGTACGGCATTCACTTCTGCATCGGCGCGGCACTCGCGCGTCTCGAGGGTCGCGTCGCGCTCGAAGAGACGTTGCAGCGGTATCCCGAGTGGGACGTCGACCACGACAGTTGCGTACGCATGCACACGAGCACCGTGCGGGGCTACGCGAGCGTCCCTATTACGCCCACCTGACCTGGCGACGTGATCGGGCGGTGGCGGCGAGGGTCGCGATGCCGGCAACGAGTGGGATGAGCCAGATCCACGGCGCGGTTTCACCGAGCGCGAGGTAGGTGAGTGCCCACGCGACTTCGGCAATCGTTGCCGCGGCGAGGATCGCGGCCACGACGCGGAAGGTCGCGGAGGGGTGGCGGTGCCGCACGATCACGAGTGCGGGGACGGTGAGCGGCGCGGCGACGATCGCGCCGCCCATGCTGAGCAGCAGGAACCCCGACACGCCGAACACCAACATGCCCGGCCATCGCGAGCTCACCAGCGGGCGGGGGACCGGTGGTGGTGTTGTTGCACGAAGAGCACTGCGCCGGCGATCACGAACGCGGCGCCGATCGCGAGCCAGGGCCACGGGCTCGATTCCTGCGTGCACGACTCGCCGCCGTTCGCGTAGTGCCGGCAGATGTCGCCGGGGCCGTGCCGGTTCAGGAACGCGATGTAGAGGAGCGGGGCACCGAAGCCCGAGACGAGGCCCGTCATGCCGGTGGTCGACGTGCGCGCCGCGTGGCGACGCACAACGTGAGGAGCGCGGTGACCGGCAGGATGAAGATGCCGATCGTGAAGGCGGTGAGCACGCCGAGCGAGAAGCCGGCACCGATCACGAGCCAGACCAGGAACGAGCCTTCGCCCCGTCCGCCGCCCCGTCTGCGCATGCATTCATGGTATCATACAAACGTATGAATGAGCACCTCGACGTGACAACACGCACTCGCTTACTTACCGCGACCCGCGAGTGCGTGCGCACGGGAGGTGTCACCGGCGCGTCCTCGCGGGCGATCGCGGCGGCGGCGGGCGCGAACCTTGGCGCGATCACGTACCACTTCGGCAGCAAGGACGCCCTCGTCGCGGCGGCACTCGCGGAAGAAGTACGCGCCTGGGTGCAACCCGCGCTGGACGCGCTTGCAGCTCCGGGCGATCCGGCACTGGCAATGCTCGACGCGGTACGGCAACTCAGCGACGCGTTCGACGCGGCGCGCGGCCGCTCGCCGGCGCTGCTCGAAGCGATCGTGCACGCCGCGCGTGCAGAAACAAGTGAGGTGGGCGCGCTCTGGCAGGAGGTGCGCGGTCGCCTGGCGGACCAAATCGGTGAGTTACGGGAGGCGAAGGCGATCCCCGCGTGGGTCGAACCGAACGCAATGGCGTCGCTGATCCTCGCAGTGTCAGTAGGCGTGACCGTCGCCGTCGCGATCGAACCCGACGGCCCGGATCACCGCGATCTCGCGGCCCAATTCAGCACCCTCCTGCTGGCAGCCCGCTGAACCTAGAGTTGCTCGACTGATTCGAGATTCGACAGGGAGAACGATGGAACCGCCCGAGCGCTTATCGAACCTGTCGATCACGTCGCCGTCACCCGCGTGAGTCTCGACGGCGCGAGAGTGCTGGTTGTCGGCGCGTCGGCCGGCATTGGGCGTGCGTTCGGCGTTGCCGCGGCGCGCGGCGGCGCAGACGTGGTGTTCGCGGCGCGCCGCGCGGATCGCCTCGATGACGCGGTGCAAGAGGCGGGCAGCGGGTACGCGGTCCGGATCGACGTGTGCGACGAAGCGACCATCGGTGAGGCGATTGACCAGGCCGCCGCGCGGCTCGGTGGAATCGACGCGGTGTTGTACGCGGTGGGGTTCGCGCGTATCGCGCGACTGCAAGACCAGGACGCGCAGCAGTGGCAAGACGTGCTCGGGCCGAACGTGGTCGGCGCTGCGCTCACCGTCCGTGCCGCGATTCCGCACTTGTCGCCGGGCGCGATCGTCGCGTTCTGTTCTTCCACCTCGGACGATCAGCCGCGCTGGGGTCTCTCCGCGTACTCCGTGAGCAAAGCCGCATTGAACCGATTGGTGGAGGGCCTACGCGCGGAACACCGCGATACGCGGTTCGTGCGGGTCACGATCGGCAGCACCATCGGCACTGAGTTCGGCAGCAACTTCACACCGGAGTTGGTGCAGCAGGCATTCGCGCATTGGGTCGTGAACGCACAACACACCGCAAACATGATGCAACCCGGCGACGTTGCGAACGTGCTCACCGATCTCATCGCGACAATGCGCGCCAACCCGAATGTCGACATCCCGAACCTCAGCATCGAACCGCCGGGTGGCCCGCTCACGCTCCCGCCAACGCAAGACATGGTGACGAAGGCGTACGAAGCGCTCACGCCGCGGGTCGAATAGGCGAGCGCACGCACGCCGCCGGCATCCTCGTCGACGTCGTCACGCTTGGCCCACGGTTCTGCGCCGTGACGGGCACGCTTCAGAGCTGAATCGGGACCCGGGAAGGCCCGCGCACCGTTGACGTGCGTACGAACTCGACCTCGGCTTCGTCGACGTGCCAGTCGGGGAGACGGCGCAACGTCTCTTCGAGCACCGCCTTGGCTTCGAGCCGAGCGAGATTCGCGCCGAGGCAGAAGTGGATGCCGTAGCCGAAACTCATGTGACGGTCGAAGTGGCGCGTCACGTCGAAGCGGTCCGCGTCGGCAAATTTCCGTTCATCGCGTCCCGCGCTTCCCGTGAGCAGCGCAACCTTGCTGTTCGCCGGCAGGGTGGTGCCATGCCATTCGACTTCCCTCGTCACGAACCGCGCCTGGATCGGCGATGGCGCCTCGTACCGCAACAACTCCTCGACCGCGTTGCCAACGCGTTCCGGTTCGTTCCGTAGCAACGTCCGCTGGTCGGGATTGCGCGCCAGGAGCACGGCCGCCCACCCGAGCAGTCGCGCGGTGGTTTCGGTTCCGGCGAACTGCAGCAGACTGAAGAACGCCATTACCTCTTCGTGAGTGAGCCGCCGGTGGGTGCCGTCGTCGAGTGCGATCTCGGCGGCGAGCAGGTCGGAGACCATGTCGTCGCGCGGTTGCGCCTTCCGCTCGTCGACGATGCCGTTCATGCACGCGCTGAGCGCGCTCATCGCGCTCGCCTTCTCGGCACTGATGCCGTCGGGTTCGTAGCGCATTGAAGTATCGATCCAGTGCCGCAGTTGGTCCTGCTCGTCGTTCGGCACTCCCATGAGCGCGCCGATGATCATGGCGGGTATGCGGGCGGCGAAGTCTTCGAGATAGTCGAACCCGCCGACGTGCGCGAGCGGGTCGAGCAACTCGGCGCAGAGTTCACGGAGACGGTCGTCGAGCGCCGTGACGCGCCGCGGCGTAAAGGCGCGGCTCACGAGCTTGCGGAGGTCGTCATGTCGCGGCGGGTCCATGAAGATCATCATTCCGAGGCCCTCGGGACCGTGCGCGCCGGTAGGGCTCGGATCGATCATCTCGATAACGGTGCCGCGCGCCGAGCTGTACGTCTGCCAGTCGAGCGACGCGGTGAGCACGTCGTCGTAGCGGCTCAGCGCGTAGAAGTCGTGTTGCTCGTTGTAGTAGAGCGGCGATTCGTCGCGCAGACGCTTCCACGTCGGATGTGGGTCGCGGTCGATCGTGGCGTCGTACGGGTCGTAATAGATATCCGTGACGGGGGGCATCGACCTGATCATTGGCGAGCGAGAGAGGGGAGCGCAACACCGTTACGCTGCCGCGCCATGTTCTCGATGCGTTTCGACATGCGCGCTCCGGCGCACGGGGCTCCGGCCGCCGATCTCTACGCGGCTGCGATCGACATGGTCGAGTGGGCCGACGACCGCGGCTGCGCGATGGTGGTGCTCTCGGAACACCACGCGTCGAGCGACGGCTACTTGCCCACCCCGATCGTCCTCGCGTCGGCGATGGCCGCGCGCACGAAGCATGTGCATTTCATGATCGCGGCGGCGTTGTTGCCGCTCTACGAGCCGGTGCGCCTCGCCGAGGAGATGGCGGTACTCGACCTGGTGAGCCGCGGCCGCGTGTCGTACGTGTTCGGGCTCGGGTACCGACCCGAGGAGTTCGAGCACTTCGGGCTCGCCATGTCGGATCGCGTGGCGCGCACCGAGGCCAACCTCGACATCGTGCTGCGCGCGATGCGCGAAGGCACGTTCAGTCTGGACGGGCGCCGCATTTCGGTGACGCCCGCGCCGATGACACCCGGCGGCCCACGCCTCGCGTACGGCGGCCAGAGCGTCGGCGCCGCGCGGCGCGCAGCTCGCTTCGGCCTCGACTTCTTGGCCCAGACCGACACCCCGGCCCTGGGAGACGCGTATCGCGACGAAGCCGCTCGGTTGGGGACCACACCCGGCAATTGCACGCTGCCGAACCCCGACCTCCCGCTCACCACGTTCGTCGCCGACGACCTCGATCAGGCGTGGCAGGAACTCGGGCCGTACCTCTTGCACGACGCCACCATGTACGCGTCGTGGAACGAAGACGACAACCGGACCGCCAGCTTGTCCCACAGCAAGACGGTGGAAGCGTTGCGAGCCGAGCAGCGCGCGCACCGCGTGTTCGACGTCGGCGAAGCGGTCGAGTACCTCCGCACGCACGGCTTTCTCTCGCTCCACCCCTTGGTCGGCGGTCTGCCACCCGCGATCGCGTGGCCGTACCTCGAACGGGTCGTGAACGACGTGTTGCCGGCGCTCGCACCGACGAACTGAACCGTATGTACCGTCGGGCCGTGCCTTCCACGAGGTTGCGGCGAATCGACCCGCTTCTCGTAAGCACGGCCGCGCTGGCGGCAATTGTGCGGTTCGTCGGTCTCGGATCGCAGAGCCTTTGGTATGACGAGGTCGTCACGACCCAGGTCATTGGCGGCGGTTTCAGAACTCTCCTCGGGCGAATCCGGCAGAAGGAAGGCACGCCACCGATCTACTTCATCGCCGCTGCCGTCTGGTCAAGGCTCTTCGGACACGGCGACGGAGCTGTCCGCTCGTTGTCGGCCTTGGCCGGCACATTGACCGTGGTCGTGGTGTATGCGGTGGCTCGAGCGTTGGGGCAGAGCCTGCGAGTCGCTCGTATCGCCGCGCTTCTCGCGGCCGTGAACCCGTTCCTCGTGTGGTACTCGCAGGAAGCACGCGCGTACGCGCTGTTCACGCTGTTCGCCGCGCTGTCGTTGCTGTTCTTCGCGCGGTCGCTACGCGATGCGCGCACACTCGACCTTGCGGGTTTCGGTGTTGTCTCTGCAGCGACGCTCGCCACCCATTACTTCGCGATATTCCTCATTGCACCAGAGGTCGCGGCGCTCGCGGCAGCGCACTGGCGCCGTTGGAAAGCGTTGCTCATCGGCGTTCTCCCGATTGTCGTTGCAGCGGTACCGCTCCTCCTCCTTGCCTCGGATCAGCAATCGACGAATCAGCAGCAGTGGATCAAAGCATGGCCGCTCAGCTATCGGATCAAGTCGGCGGGACGCCACCTCCTCGTTGGTCCGAGTGCCCCGCGGCCGTGGCTTTGGGTCCCCGCGCTTGGCGTGGTTCTCCTCGCCGTCGTGTTGCTGTTCGTCGCCGGCCAGCGTGCCGAGCGACGCGCTGCGCTCGCCATGGCCGCGGTGGCGCTCGGAGCGGCGGGTTTGCCGGCGGTGCTCGCGGCCGTGACGTCGGACGATTACTTCATCGACCGAAACGTCATCGTGGCGTTACTTCCGAGCATTCTCGTCGTTGCGATCGGCCTCGGCGCGTGCGGGGCGCGCGGTGCGCGCTGGGTCGGTGTCGGTGCTGCGACCGGTGGCGTGATCCTGTCGCTGGGAATCGTTGTTTCCGTCGCGCGCGACCCCGATCTCGAAC
>JAODBJ010000306.1 GCA_025463905.1 Actinomycetes bacterium | reverse complement strand
GGTCGACCCGAACGTGTTCAAGGCGGTCGGCATCGACCCCGAGGAGTACTCCGGCTTCGCGTTCGGCTTCGGCATCGACCGCATTCCGCTGCTGCGCAACCGCATCGGCGACATCAAGGCGCTGTTGTGGGACAACGACATCCGCTGTCTTCGGCAGTTCTGAGCGTTCCCCATGCGCGTACCGCTTTCCTGGCTTCGTGAGTTCACGCCGCTCGACGCGCCGCCGGTGGAGATCGCCGACGCGTTGAACCAACTCGGCCTCGAAGTCGAGGCTGTCGAAGCGCCCGGTGAGGAAATCCGTGGCGTCGTCGCCGCGCGCGTTCTCGACGTTGTGCCCCACCCCGACGCCGACAAGATCCGCCTGGCCGACGTCGATTTCGGCACAGGCCAAACGCGTGTCGTGTGCGGCGCGCCCAATATCTATCCCGGGATGGTTGCCCCGTTCGCGACCGTCGGCGCGCAACTGCCGGGCGGTTTCGAGATCACGAAGCGCAAGATCCGTGGCGTGGTGTCGGAAGGCATGTTGTGCTCGGGGCGTGAACTCGGGCTGTCCGACGATCACTCCGGCATCCTCGAGCTCCCGTCCGACACGGTGCTCGGCACCGACGCCCGCGAAGTGCTCGGCCTCGATGACGTGGTGTTCGACCTGTCGATCACGCCGAACCGCCCCGACGCAATGGGCATCACCGGTGTCGCACGCGAGCTCGCTGCCCACTTCGGTCTCCCGCTCGACATTCCAGTCCCCGACGGCGCGCCGAACGTCGACGCGATCGGCGACGTGACCGTGCAGGTAGAAGCACCGGGCCGCTGCCCTCGCTTCGTCGCGCGCGTGGCGCGGATCACGATGGGGGAGTCGCCGGAGTGGATGCAGCGGCGGTTGCGCCTGGCGGGCATGCGCCCGATCAGCAACGTCGTCGACGTCACTAACTATGTGATGCTCGAACGGTGCCGTCCGTTGCACGCGTTCGACCTCGGCCGCCTCGCCGGCCGCGGCATCGTGGTGCGGCTCGCGCGCGACGGCGAGACGATGACCACCCTCGACGGTGTCGAGCGCCACCTCACGAGCGAAGACCTGTTGATCTGCGACGCGCAACGTGTGCCGCAATCCATCGCCGGGATCATGGGCGGCGCCGACGCCGAGGTCGACGACACCACTACGGAGATCCTGATCGAGTCGGCCTACTTCGAACCGTCGGGCATCGCGCTCACGTCGAAGCGGCTCGGGTTGCGGTCGGAGGCGAGCGCGCGTTTCGAACGGGGGATCGATCCGAACGGCACCGCGGTCGGCGCCGACTATGCGATCCGCTTGCTCGGCGAAGTGGCGAGCGCCGATGCCGAGCCGGCAATGATCGATCGTTACCCGCACCCGGTCGAACGTCAGCGGATCACCCTGCGCACCACCAGGGTCAATGCCATTCTCGGCACCGAGTTCAGCAGCACGACCGTGCGCGGATTGCTCGAACCGCTCGGGATCGAATGTACGGATGCCGGCGCCGACGGTTCGATCACGGCCGTGTGCCCGACGTGGCGCCCCGACCTGGAGCGCGAGATCGATCTCGTTGAAGAGGTCGGTCGCCGTCATGGTCTCAACCGCATCGCGCGCACGGTGCCGACGAACCCCGGCCGCGTCGGGCGATTGACTCCCCGCCAACGCGAGCGCCGCCTCGTCGCCGACGTCTTGGTGGGCGCGGGATACGCGGAGGGCATGACGCTGCCGTTGCTGTCGCCCGCCGACCTCCGCCGTGCCGGCATCGGCGATACCGCGGTGATCGAAGTCGAGAACCCGCTCCGGGCCGACGAATCGGTGCTCAGACCCTCGGTCATGCCCGGGTTGTTGAAAGCGGTGCAGTACAACGCGTCGCACGGCAACCTCGACATCGCGCTGTTCGAGCTAGGCACCGTGTTCTTCCCGCCCGCGGCCGACGACGGCGCGTCTCGCCCCCGCTTCGATGGCGTGTTCCGGGGCGACAGCGCGTTGCTCCCCGACGAGCACGAGCATGTTGGGGCGATCCGGGCCGGGGTCGTGCCCGGCCGCCCGTTCGAACCCGACCGCGCCGTCGAGCCCGCCGACACGGTCGCGGCGATCGAGGCGTTGGCCGCTGCGCTCCGACTCGCCGATCTTCGCGTCGAAGCCGCCGAGTTGGCCGGCTATCACCCGACGCGAGCGGCCCGGGTCTTGGTCGACGGCATCTCGGTCGGCGCCGTGGGCGAGGTCGCGCCGGACGTATTGGCCGCGCACGATCTCGACGTCGCGGTGAGCGCGCTCGAGATCGACGTCGACCTTTTGCTCGCCGGCACTCGCCGTGACGACGAATACGAGCCGGTGTCGCGCTTCCCGGCGTCGAGCGTCGACCTTGCGTTCGTGATCCCCGACGACCTGCCGGCCGGGGCGGTCGCGGCCACGCTGCACGCCGCCGCCGGCGAACTGCTCGAAGACATCCGCCTCTTCGACGTGTTCCGCTCCGACGCCTTCGGCCCCGGCCGTCGCAGCGTCGCGTTCACGGTCCGCTTCCGGGCACCCGACCACACGCTCACCGACGACGAAGTGGCGACACTGCGCCGGCGCTGCATCGACGCAGTTGTGGGGGAGCACGGCGCCGAATTGCGGTCGTGAGCGGCCCGCCGTTCGTCCATCGCATCCGGGTGCGCTACGCCGAAGTCGACGGCCAAGGCGTGGTGTTCAACGCGCACTGGCTCACGTACTTCGACGACGCCTGCACCCGTTTCATGGAGGCGCTCGGCTTCCAGGGGCTGTGGGTCACCGGCTTCGACGTGATGCTCGTGAAGGCGATCGTCGAGTGGGCGGGCTCGGCCGGCTTCGACGAGTGGGTCGACATCGCCGTGTTCCCGAGTCGACTCGGCACCAAGTCGTTCGACCTCTCCTATGAGGCCACCGTCGAGGCGCGCCCGGTGTGCCAGGCGACCATCACGTACGTCACGATCGAGCCGGGCAAGAACGTGTCCATTGAGATCCCGTCCGCGGTCCGGACCGCGCTGGAGATTGCCACTGGACAAGGCAATGCCTCGTGACGCAAGACTGCACTTGTGTTCGAACGCTTCACGGTCGCGGCGCGTCGCGCGGTATCGCTCGCCGCTGACGTAGCGCGCCAATGGGGCCACCCGGCCGTCGGACCCGAACATCTCGTGGTAGGCGTCCTTCGGGAGCACGAGGGAGTCGCCGCGAAGCTTCTGGCGGGATACGGGCTCGACCTGCGGGAAGCACTGCGGCGGCTCGAACGATCGCGCGGTCGTGGCAAGGGCAGGTCGCCCGAGCCGATCCCGTTCGACGCGGCCGCGAAGAAGAGCATCGAGGCCGCGCTGCGCGAGGCACGCCGATACGGCAACGGTCAGGTCGGTACCGAGCACCTCCTGCTCGGGCTGCGACGCTCCCCTTCGGCGAACGTCATGTTCTCCGAAGGCGTACCGCCGGCCGACGAGGTACGACGAGATCTGAGCGCCTTGCGCGATCTCGTTCCGCCGCCCGCGTCGACCTTCGCGGATCCCCAACCTCAGCCCGAACCCGTGTCTACCGACGGTTGCGCCTTCTGCGGGCGCGACATCTACGAGGTAGAGCGCATGGTCACGAACGGCGCCGGCGTGCTGATCTGCAAGGAGTGTGCGTGGCTCGCGGTGCAGACGATTGAGCTGACTACCGCGTCCGCTGCGCCGGTGCAGGCGCTGTCGTTGCCGCCACGCGCATTCGGCGCGCCGTCGGAACCGAACGCGGTGCTCGCGATCACCGAACTCTTCGACCGTTGGTCGAACAACGACCTGGGCACCGATGTGGCGTTCGTCGTCGAGCGCATCCGATTCGTCGCGCCCGACGCCGCCGCGGTGCGCGTCCGCTCGTCGACCGCGCCGCACCCGTTCAACGGGCGAGTGGTGCGAGTCGGTGGCGAATGGAAGCTCGATAGCGACACGTATCGCGCGGTCGTCGGTCTCGACCCTCCGGATCTGCCGTCAGAACGCGACCCGCAGGACGACGATGCTGTCTCGTGATACGTACCTCGAGATCATCCGACGCTAACGCGAGGGCTTGTGGGCACGCGCGAGCACGCTGGATCACTAAGGCATGATCACCGTGCCGTCGCGCCGCGCCTTGGGGGCATCGGCTCGCGCTTGATCGACCGCGCGGCGCATCTCTTCGCGTGCGGCCGCGGTTCCACCGCGTACAAACCGCAACGACAGGTACGACGCCGCGCCAATCGGGATCGGCAACCAATACGACACGAGGCGATAGGTCGCGACCCCGAGGCCGGCGACCGCGCGCGGTGTGTTGAATCCCACGAGCGCGACGATCAAGGTGGTCTCGACCACACCCAGACCGCCCGGCGTGATCGGGATCGCGGCGAGGACGTTCGCGATGCCGTAGGCGATGAACAATTCGTCAGGTCGCACGCGGTAACCGAACGCCCAGATGAATACGTACAACGAGGCCGCGTCGAGCAACCAGTGCGCGGCCGACCACAGCACCGCCTTGCGCAGCGCCCCCGGGTGTGCGGCCAGGTCGTCGAGCCGTTCCGAAATGCGCCCGACGAACGCGGAAAGCGTTTCGGGCGACAGCCTCGGGATGAATCGCGCCACCCTGCTGGCCAGGCGCATCGACGCGTCGCGGCCCTGGGTCAATGCGACCACCAAGCCACCGATCACTGCGAGGAGCAGCGCGCCGACGCCGGCCGCCGCCGCGTAGAGCGGGTTGAAGCCTTCGAGCGGGATCGCAACCACCAGCGAGAGCCATAACAGACTGTTGAGCACGACGGTTGAGCCGATGCTCTGCGCACCGAGCGCGAAGCCGGCCTCCGTTGCCGGCACGCCGACCTCGCGTAGTTGCCGGAAGGCGAGCGCGCCACCCGCCGCGCCGCCACTCGGCACGACATTGTTCACCGCCAGCCCCGAGAACATGATGCGCGTCGTACGTCCGAGAGATGGGCGATGCTCGGGCTCGAGCAGTGCCCGCACCAATTGCGCGTAGGCCACGATCGATACAAGCTCGGCGGCCAAACCGATCGCGACGAGCCCGAGGTTGAGTTGGCTGAGCAGCGAAATCGCGCGGCGCGTGCCGCCGATCTGGGGGAGGACGAGGAAGTTCACCACCAGCGCGAACAGCAGCACCTCGGTGATGCGGATGCTCGTCTTGCGCGCGACGGAACGCCGCTTCACGGTTGGCAGCCTGGTCTCACGCGGGAGTCCCGCACGGCGCACCGTCGACGACGACGAGGAACTGGCGCGACGGATCATCTTGCGGTTCGCTCGAGCCGGCTCCGGACGCCGGATCGCCGCGACGCGCGATTGCATGATCAGGGGCGTACTGCACGATGTACGACTTGCGTACGTCGTCGGTGACGTTGCGCGCCGTGAAGTGAGGCGTGAGGGACGTGAACACCACGATGCTCCCCGCCCGTACCGGTACCGGCACGGCCGCGCCCTCGTCGCCCCAGCACTCGAAGCCGATGGGCGTGTCTCGGTGGACGAGCGTGCCGTCGCGATGCACTCCGGGCATCACGGTGACGCACCCGTTTTCAGGTGTCGCGTCCGTGATCGCGATCCAACACGTGAGGTAGGCCTGCGGCTCTACGTACGTGTAGCCGTTGTCCTGGTGCCACAGCACCGGTTCGGCGGAGTGCGGCTGCTTGTAGACGGCCTGTTCCCAATAGAGCCGCGCCTCGGGGCCGACGAGGTCCGCACAGAGGCCCGCCAGCACCGGATTCGTACAGAACCGGCGTAGGTAGTCGGAACGCAGTACGAGGTGCGGTGCGACGGTTTGTGTGTCGGTGCCGGCCACGCTGAAGCGCCCGCTCGGGAGCTCGCCCAGAAACTCCCGCACCTTTTTCTCGCCCGGAGCGATCGCGTCGTCGAGTTCGCGGAGCGTTGCTGCGTCGAACGCGTCTTCGAGCACGAAGTAGCCGAGCTCGTCGTAGTCCCGTGCGTGCGCCGCAGTGATCGACGTGAACGGTCCGTGGTGAGTGGGCCAGGTGAACGACGTATTCCATGGGTGGCGCTCGCGCGGCACGCGGCTCGTGATGCTCATGGTGCGACCGATGCGGTGCCGACAACGGCGGTGGCGCCCGTGGTGTCGTTCACGACGTCGAACTGCGCGGCACCATCGGTCAACGTTACGTGGGCGGACACCGTTTGACCCTCGGTGACCATCCCAACGAACGTGCACGCAAACTCGCCGCGCTCGAGGAATGCTTCGCCCCATGCGTCGAGCAGCTCGCCGTACGCGGGGCCCGCGACCTGCACGCCTTGCGCGACCAGGCCGGGCAGGCCGAGTGCGCTCGCCGTCTCCGGGTCGGAGTGGTAGTTGCCGCGGCGCGAGTAAGCGCGAATCGCGTCTTCGCTGAGCGTGAGCGAACGCGTGGTCGGGCCGGGAGTGCTGCTCACGAGGAGAGCTCCGCGGCCGGGGTGAAGCTGACGATGGATGTCCAGATCGGTTCTTCGGGCCGCGCGGTCGTGCAGACGACGGCCTCGATGTCGACGTATTCGCGCTCACGTTTTTCGTACCGGCGGGTGACCCGGCCGGTGACCACCAACGGCGTGCCGGCCGGTTCGATGCGGTGGCACCGCAGCAGTTGGCGGGTCTGGATCATTGCGTGTGGGCACGACTGCTGGAAGAGCAGCACGGTGAGGTTCGCGGCGATCGGTGGATAGAGCGCGCCCCCCTCGAGCGCGGGGTGCACGACCCCGGCCGCCTGCCAGTAACGCTCGTTGGCGGCCGCACTCACCGTGATTTCGAGCGGGCCGAGGGACGCGCCTTCACGCACGCCGGCGAGGACGTTTGCGGGCTTATTCACTGGCCTGTATTGTATGCGCCATGGTGTATACCACTGCGGTTGTCGGCGCCTCAGGCTATACGGGCGCCGAATTGTTGCGGCTCCTCGCGGGACACGACGGGTTCGACGTGGTGTCGGTCACCGCCGCATCGAACGCGGGGGAGGCCGTCGCGAACCTCTACCCATCGCTGCGCGGCGCCTACGGCGACCTGCGCTACGCGCCCCTCGACGCCGACGCGCTCGCCGGCACCGATGTGGTCTTCTGCGCGCTGCCCCACGGTGAATCGCAGAAGTTCGTGCCGGCAGTCGCCGACACCGTGGGCCATGTGATCGACCTCGGGGCCGACTTCCGGCTCCCGCCCGACGTGTACGCCGAGTGGTACGGCGAAGCTCATGCCGCACCGGATTGGTGCGACGCGTTCGCCTACGGGATGGTCGAGCTATACCGCGACACGATGCAGACGAGCCGCCATATCGCGTCGCCCGGCTGCTACCCGACGGCCGTGAGCCTCGCGTGCGCGCCGCTCGTCGCCGCCGGGTTGGTGGAGCCGATGATCGTGGCCAATGCGTGCTCCGGCTTATCCGGCGCGGGCCGGGGCTTGAAGACCACCAGCCTGTTCTCCGAGGCCGACGAGAATGTGAGCGCCTACGGCTTGCTCACGCACCGCCACACCGCCGAGATGGAACAGGCGCTGTCGCACGTGGCCGGGAGCAACGTGTCGGTGCTCTTCACGCCGCATCTGGTGCCGATGACGCGCGGCATTCTCGCCACCTGTTACGCACGTCCTGCGGTCAGTGGATTGTCGACCGCGCAGTTGCTCGACGTGATGCGCGACTTCTATGCGAACGAACCATTCGTGTTCGTCGTCGAAGAACCGTCGGGCACCAAGGCGACGTACGGCTCGAACGCGGTGCACGTCACCGCACGCTTCGATGCACGCACCGGGTCGGTGCTCGCGATCGCCGCGCTCGACAACCTCGTGAAAGGCGCGTCCGGCCAGATGCTGCAAGCCGCGAACCTGTTGTACGGCATGCCCGAGACCACCGGCCTCACCTCCGTCGGTATCACGCCATGAGGCGAGGAGAAGGGGCGCACGGCGTGTGCCTCCCGAGCCGGGGCCTGAGCGGCCCGGCCTTCGGCGGAGAGCAGGAAACGTGAGTACGACTGCTGCTGCGGGTTTTGTTGCCGGTGGGCTCGCGAGTGGGATCAAGCCGTCGGGTGCACCTGACCTCGCGATCGTCGCGACGGCGTCGGGCGCGCCCGTGATTGCCGCGGGCGTCTTCACGACGAACCTCGTGACCGCGGCGCCGGTGCAAGTGAGCCGTGCTCACCTCGTCAACTCACGCGCGGCCGCGGTGGTGTGCAATTCCGGCAACGCGAATGCGGCCACCGGCGAACCGGGCCGCCGTGACGCCCGGCGGATGTGTGAGCTCACCGCCGCGGGCCTCGGTATCGCGGACCTCGCCGACGTGCTCGTGTGTTCCACCGGCTTGATCGGGATCCCGATGCCGATGGACGCGCTCGAGTCGGGCATCCCGAAGTTGTGTGCCGGCCTGTCGAGCGACGGTGGCACCGCCGCCGCCGAAGCAATCATGACTACCGACACAGTGACGAAACAGGCGGTCGAGCAGGCCGGCGTTTCCGGAGCGACGGTCACCATCGGCGGGATGGCCAAAGGTGCCGCGATGCTCTCGCCTGCGATGGCCACGATGCTCGCAGTGATCACGACCGACGCTGCCGTCGAACCGGGAGTATTGACGCGTTCGCTGGCCGGCGCGGTGCGGTCGACGTTCGATTGCCTGATCGTCGACGGGTCGCGTTCAACGAACGACACCGTGCTCGTACTCGCAAGCGGCGCGGCCGGCAACGAAACGTTGCGCGAAGCGCGCGGGCCCGCGTTCGACGCTTTCACCGACGCGCTGGGCACGGTGTGCGGCAGTCTCGCCGAGATGATGGCGCGCGACGCCGAAGGTGCGACGAAGTTCGTGCGGGTCGAAGTTGTTGGTGCGCGCTCTGATGCGGACGCACGTACCGCGGCGCGTGCGGTCGCCGGCAGCCAGCTCGTGCAGTGTTCACTGAACGGCGCCGATCCCTATTGGGGCCGGATCATTTCGGAACTCGGAGCGAGCGGCGCCTACCTCGATCCCGAGCGTGTCGACATCTCCTACAACGACGTCACCGTGTGCCGCGATGGCGTTGCGTGCGCGCACGACGTCGCCGCCCTCGCCGCCGCGATGGCGGAGCACGACATCACGATCCACTGCGACCTGCGCCTGGCCCACGGCCGCGCCACGGTGCTCACTACCGACCTGTCCCACGAATACATCGACGAGAACCGGCGCACCTCATGACAACCCAGGTTGATCCGCGTCTGCTCGACGCGGGCACGAAGGCGGCGGTACTCAGCCAGGCCCTGCCGTATATCCGCGAGTTCTCGGGCAAGGTCGTGGTGATCAAGTACGGCGGTCACGCGATGGACGACCCCGCGCTCTCGGATCTCTTCGCGGTCGACGTCGTGCTGATGCGCCTCGTCGGGATTCACCCCGTCGTCGTGCACGGCGGTGGGCCGCAGATCAGCGCCCTTATGCGCCGCCTCGGCAAGGAGCCGGAGTTCGTCGACGGCCGGCGCGTTACCGATGCCGACACGGTCGACATCGCACGCATGGCCCTCGTCGGCAAAGTGAACCGCGAAGTCGTGACCGCGCTCAACCGTCACGGGTCACACGCAGTCGGTGTGTCGGGTGAAGACGCGAACCTCATCCGCGTCCGTCAACGCGACCCGAAGCTCGGTTTCGTCGGCGACGTCGATTCCATCGATTCCACCCTGCTCGTGCGCATGCTGCGTGAGGAGCTCATCCCGGTGGTCGCGACGATCGGTGTCGACACGTCGGGGCAGCCGTACAACTGCAACGCCGACACGGTCGCCGGCGCGATCGCGGAGGCGCTGACCGCCGAGAAGCTCGTGTATCTCACCGATGTCGCCGGTATCTACTCCGATTGGCCCGACGAAGCGTCCCTGATCGACCGCATCGACGTCGACGGCCTCGAAGCGCTCGTCGCGAACGGAGTCGTCTCGGAAGGCATGATCCCGAAGGTCGAGTCGTGCGTGGCCGCATTGCGCAACGGTGTGCGGCGCGCGCACGTGCTCGACGGTCGGCTGCCGCATGCGTTGCTGCTCGAGTTCTTCACCGACGAGGGGGTCGGCACCATGGTGCAAGGTCCGTCGACGTGAACGCGTCGCCGACGTTCGAGGAGTTGCGCGCGCTCGACGCTGCGCACGTGATGCAGACCTACGCGCGCTTGCCGGTCGCGTTCGTTCGCGGCGATGGCACGCAGTTGTGGGACACCGAAGGCCGCCGTTACCTCGATTTTCTGTCGGGCCTCGCGGTCACGTCGCTCGGTCATGCGCACCCCGCCGTCGCCGACGCGATCGCGGAGCAGGCTCGCACGCTGCTCCACGTGTCGAACCTCTACTACAACGACGCGCAGCCGCGGCTGGCGGAACGGCTCGACACGCTGCTCGGCGGTAACGGCAACGTGTTCTTCTGCAACTCGGGTGCCGAGGCCAACGAGTGCGCGATCAAGCTCGCCCGCCGCTACGGCCAGGCGAACGGCGGTCGCGAGCGCTACCACGTGATTTCTGCGTACGCGTCGTTTCACGGCCGCACGCTCGCCACGCTCGCCGCGACCGGCCAGCCGCAGAAGCAGGAGACTTTCCAGCCGCTTCCGAGCGGGTTTCGCCAGGTCGCGTACGCCGACCTCGACGCGCTGTCCGCCGCCCTCGACGAGCGCGCGTGCGCGGTGCTGCTCGAATCGGTGCAGGGCGAAGGTGGCGTGAACCCGGCACCGGTCGAGTACCTGCGCGCGGTGCGAAGGTTGTGCGACGAACGCGAAGCGTTGCTGATCATCGACGAAGTGCAGACCGGTCTGGGCCGGACGGGCCGTTGGTTCGGCTTCGAGCATTCGGGTGTGCAGCCCGACATCGTCACGATGGCAAAGGCGCTCGGTAACGGCGTACCGATCGGCGCGTGTTGGGCGCGCCGCGACGTCGCGAGTGCATTCGCGCCCGGCGATCACGCGACGACCTTCGGGGGCCAGCCGTTCGCGGCCCGAGCCGCGCTGGCGGTGCTCGACGTGATGGACGCCGAAGCGGTGCCCGAACGCGCAGCGAAAGCGGGGGAGCGGCTCACGTCGGCGCTCGGCGCGCTGCCGGGCGTGCAGGAAGTGCGGGGCCTCGGTCTTCTCCTCGCGGCGGAACTCGCGCCGGGTATCGACGCAAAGGGTGTCGCAACTCGTTGCCTCGAACAGGGCCTGATCGTGAACGCGGTCACTCCGAGTGCATTGCGTTTCGCGCCGCCGCTTCTGGTGTCCGACGACGAGATCGGCGAGGCGATCGCGATCCTCGCACGGGTGCTCAATGAGCTCAGTGAGGTCGCCTCGTGACGCCTGGTTGCCTCGAGCTCGACGACCTGGACCCGACGCGTGTCACCCGCATCCTCGAACACGCGCAGCACTGGAAGGAACAACCTTCCACGCTGCCGCGGGTGCTCGAAGGCTTTGGCGTTGCCGCCCTGTTCCAAAAGCCGTCGGCCCGTACCCGAAGTTCCGTCGAGATGGCGGTCGCGACCTTGGGTGGCCACCCGATCTACATCCGGCCCGAAGAAGTCGATCTCGATGTTCGCGAGCCGGTCGAAGACGTTGCTCGCACGCTCGCGTCGTACGTGCGGATCATCTCGGCACGTGTGTTCTCGCACCACACGCTGGAGCGGATGGCCGCGGCCGTCGACGTGCCCGTAGTGAACCTCCTGTCGGACGCCGGGCATCCCGTGCAGGCACTCGCCGACCTCTTGACGTTGCGGGAACGCTTCGGCAGCGTCGAGGGTCGCCGTCTGGCCTACGTCGGCGACGGCAATAACGTCGCCGCGTCCCTCGCGTTCGCGGCCGCAATGTCGGGACTCGAACTCGTGGTCGCGTCACCACCGGGATACGAGCTCGACCAACAGGTGGTCGACCGCGCCCGCAACCTCGGCGCCGTCGTCGACCTGGTGAGCGATCCGTACGACGCAGTACGCGGCGCCGATGCGGTGTACACCGATACGTGGACGTCGATGGGTCAAGAACAGGAACGCGAATTGCGACTCCGTGCGTTCGACGGGTGGACGATCGACGCGGCGCTCATGAAACTCGGGGCGCCCGACGCCGTGTTCATGCACTGCCTGCCGGCGCACCGCGGCGAGGAAGTGGCCGCCGAGGTGATCGACGGGCCGCAGTCGGTGGTTTGGGAACAGACGGAGAACCGCATGCACTCCGTGCGCGCACTGTTCGTCGAACTGGTGGAGGCACCCTGATGGCGACGCTCGGCAAGCCGCAGCGTCAGCACCGCATCTTGCGGATCATCGAGGAGCAAGCGATCTCGAGCCAGGGCCAACTGGTGCAGCTGCTGGAAGCCGACGGTGTTGTTGCCACGCAGGCGACCGTGAGCCGCGATCTCGAAGAACTCGGCGCGGTGAAGGTTCGGATCCCGGGAGGTGCGATGGCGTACGCGATCCCTGAACATGCACGCGAACGTTCCGGCTCGGACGACCACCTGCGCCGGCTGCTGAGCGACTTCGTCGTCGAAATTGCGCACAGCGCGAACATCGTGGTGTTGCGCACCCCGCCGGGGAGCGCACATGTCGTGGGCTCCGCGCTCGACCGCGCGTCGTTGACCGACGTGCTCGGCACCGTTGCCGGCGACGACACCTTGCTCGTCGTATGCCAAGAATCCGTCGGTGGCGCCGCGGTGGCGGCGCACCTGGCACAACTCGCGGGACTTTGAGGAAGTAGGAGAAACAACGTGGCGAAGCGCGTAGTGCTCGCGTACTCGGGTGGGCTCGACACCTCGGTCGCGGTGCGGTGGATGAGAGAGGAATGGGGCGTCGAAGTCGTCGCCTGCGCGGTAGATGTCGGGCAGCTGCGCGAGGGCGAGGAAGACACGATTCGCGAGCGGGCGGTAGCGGCCGGCGCGGTCGAGGTCGAGGTGATCGACGCGCGCGAGGAGTACGCGCGCGACTTCCTCGTACCCGCGTTGCAGGCGAATGCGCTGTATGAAGGCAAATATCCGCTCGTGTCGGCGCTGTCGCGCCCGGTGATCGTGGAGCATCTCGTGGCGTCCGCCCGGCGTCACGGCGCCGACGCGGTCGGGCACGGTTGCACGGGGAAAGGCAATGACCAGGTCCGGTTCGAAGTATCGACCCGGGTCCTCGCGCCCGACCTCGAGGTGCTCGCCCCGGTACGGAACTGGGGTCTGTCACGCGCCGATTGCGTGGAACTAGCGGCGAAGTGGGACATCCCGATCGGCGCGACGAAAGAGAAGCTGTACTCGATCGACGAGAACATGTGGGGACGCGCAATCGAATGCGGTGTGCTCGAGAACCCATGGTCGTCGCCACCGCAGGAGCCGTACTCGATCACGAAGCACCCGAAGGACGCGCCGAGCGAACCCACCGATGTCGTCGTGCAGTTCGACGCCGGCGTGCCGGTCGCACTCGATGGTGAGCGCGTGGGCCTCGTCGAATGCATCGATCGCTTGACCACGACGGTCGGTGGTTACGGATTCGGCCGCCTCGACATGGTGGAGAACCGTCGCGTCGGCATCAAGAGCCGCGAGGTCTACGAGTGCCCGGCGTCGCTCGCGTTGATTCTCGCCCACCAAGACCTCGAAGGCATCACCCTCGAGCGTGATGTGATGCGCGAAAAGCAACGAATCGAGATCCGCGTGTCGGAGCTGATCTACGACGGCATGTGGCATGCGCCGCTGATGCAGGCGTTGCGCGCGTTCGTCGACTCGACGCAGCAGCACGTGACGGGCGAGGTCCGACTCCGGCTCGACCCTGGGCGCTGCTACGCAGTCGGCCGGCGCGCGCCACGCGGTCTGTACGACCACGACCTCGCGACGTACGACGCCGAAGACGCGTTCCGCCACCAAGATTCTGAAGGCTTCGTGCGGCTCTGGGGCCTCTCCGCGGAGACCTGGTCGCGGCGTCAGGGCCCGGGCGCGCGGTGAGCCCGACCGACGACGTTCCCTCGTCGACACCGTCGACACCGTCGACACCGCACGGCCAGCCGCTCTGGCACGGGCGCTTCGGCGAAGGGCCGGCGGGTGAACTCCTCGACTACACGGTCAGCCTGCCGTACGACCAGCGGCTGGCCGACGACGACCTCCGCGGTTCGCGCGCGCACGTCGCGATGCTGGCGCGCGTCGGGTTACTCACCCAAGACGAACACGCCGTGATTGTCACCGCGCTCAATCGCGTCGAAGAGGAACTGCACACGAACACGTTCCGCTTCGTGCCGAGCGACGAAGACATCCACACAGCCATCGAGCGGCGCGTCACCGACATCGCCGGCGCAACCGGCGCCAAGTTGCACACCGGTCGCAGCCGTAACGACCAGGTCGCCCTCGACTTGCGGTTGTGGCTACGCCGTGAAGGCGCCGCGCAACTCGACGCCCTCGTGGGCCTACAGGAAGTGTTGTTGCAGCGGGCGCTCGATGCCGGCGACGTCTACCTGCCGGGATATACGCACTTGCAACGCGCCCAACCGGTATTACTCGCGCACCATCTGCTCGCGCACTTCTGGGCGCTGGCGCGCGACGTCGACCGTTGGCGGGATTGCCTCGCACGCGCAGACGTCTCGCCGCTCGGAGCCGGTGCACTCGCCGGTTCGAGCCTGCCGCTCGACCCCGCGTGGGTTGCCGAGGAGCTCGGTTTCTCCGAAGTGTTTGCCAATTCGCTCGACGCCGTCTCCGACCGCGACTTCGTGGCCGAAGCGCTCTTCGTCGCCGCGTTGACGCAAGTACACCTGTCGCGCCTCGGTGAAGAGATCGTGTTGTGGTCTACCGAGGAGTTCGGGTTCCTGCGGATTGCCGACGCATACGCGACCGGCTCGTCGATGTTGCCGCAGAAGAAGAACCCCGACATCGCCGAGCTCGCACGCGGCCGCGCGGGACGGACGATCGGCGACCTCACCGGGTTTCTCGCGACGCTGAAAGGTTTGCCGCTCGCCTACAACCGCGACCTGCAAGAAGACAAGGAACCGCTTTTCGATGCGCTCGACACGTGCCGTGGTTCAGCCCGCGCGCTCGCCGGGCTGATGGCGACGGCAACGTTCGTCCCGGAGCGCATGGCCGCAGCCGCCGACGCACCGCTCAATGCCGCTACCGATCTTGCCGAGCTGCTCGTCGAACGGGGAACGCCGTTTCGCGAAGCGCACGCGATCGTCGGATCACTCGTGCGCCAGTCGATCGAACGCGGCCTACCGCTCGACGAACTCGTCACAACGGAGCCGCACCTCGGCCCCGACGCGCTCGCGTTGTTGGAGCCCGGCACGGCGGTACGCCGGCGCACCACGCCGGGCGGCGCCGGGCCCGGACCAGTCGTCGTGCAACTCGACGCCGCGCGCGAGCGTCTCGCACGTGAGCGTTCGTGGCTCGACGACTGAACCGGGCGCTCCCGCGCCGCTTCTACGACCGCGACGCGATCGAGGTCGCACCCGAACTCCTCAACAAGGTGCTCGTCTCCGACGAGGGTGATGAGCGTGTCGCCGCCCGGATCGTCGAAGTCGAGGCGTACCGCGGTCTCGACGATCCAGGTTCGCATTCCTATCGTGGCCGGACCCCTCGCAACGCGACGATGTTTGGGCCACCGGGCGGTCTCTACACGTACTTCACCTACGGCATGCACTGGTGTGCGAATGCCGTATGCGGTCCCGGTGAGCAACCGCACGCCGTGTTGCTGCGGGCCGCGGTGCCGCTCGACGGTCTCGACGTGATGCGCGTGCGGCGAGTGAAGGCCCGTCGTGACCGCGACCTGTGCGCGGGCCCGGCGCGCCTCGCCCAGGCGTTCGGGCTCGACCGGGCCCACGACGGCATCGACCTCACCCGCGGTCCCATCCGCATCGTTGACGACGGCATGGCGCCTCCCGATGTTCCCGGCGTATCGGCGCGCATCGGACTCGCGCCCGGCAAAGGCGACGAGTTCCCGTGGCGCTACTACGTCCTTTCCGATCCCAACGTGTCCGGTCGCCCCCGCTGAAGGTCTGCACGCCTGAAGGTCTGCACGTCTGCACTTCTGAACGTCGCGCATGGCCGCGTCTTCCCGGAACGTGGGAAGGTTCCCGTCATGCCCAAGCTCTCCGTCCTCAGTCGATCCGTGGCCGGTCGTGTCGTTCTCGTCACCGGCGCGGCGAGCGGAATGGGACGCGCGATTGCTCGCGTCTTCGCCGACGAGGGAGCATTGGTCGCGGTCACCGACCTCGACGGCCCCGGCGCGGAGCGCGTCGCCAGCGAGATCCGCGATGCGGGTGGCAGCGCGGCGGACTGGGCGCTCGACGTCGTGGACCCCCAACGGATCGAGGCCGTCGTGGCCGACGTCGTTACCAGGCTCGGCCCGGTCGACATCCTCGTCAACAATGCCGGTGTGAGTATCGCGGCGCCCATCAACGCCGACGACTACGAAGTCGCATGGCATACGACACTCGCGGTGAACCTCACCGCGCACGCGCGCATGGTGCGCGCGTGCCTACCGCACCTCCTGCGCAATCGCGATGGTCGCATCGTGAACATCGCGTCGACGGAGGCGCTCGGTGCGCAGTCCTATATCGGCCCCTACACGGCGAGCAAGCACGGTGTGGTCGGCCTCACCCGGTCCCTCGCGGTCGAGTTGGGATCGCAGGGCGTCACGGTGAACTGCGTCTGTCCGGGCCCCATCAATACCGCAATGACCGAGCCGATCCCCGACGACGCGAAGGCGAAGTACGCCCGCCGCCGAGTCCCGTTGCGTCGCTACGGCGATCCGGAAGAGGTCGCGCACATGGTGCTCAACCTCGCGTTGCCCGCATCGCAGTTTGTCACCGGCGCCGTCATCCCAGTAGACGGCGGCCTCGTCACCATGAACGGCTGAGTTGACTCGCCGCACTCGCTGCCCGGTCTGCCCGCGTCACTACTGCCACCGGCGAGACGGGTGGTGATGCGGCGAGCGTCAGCGAGCTCGCCAGCAAGCGAACGCCCGTGGCGACGGAGGAGCTGCAGCCAGCGCGCGAGACATCACCTATTCACCCACACTGTGACTTCATTGCCTTCGTCGGCGGGTTCGCCGGCGAGGGGCGACTGCTTCCACACCCGTCCGGCGCGTGCGGGGGAACCGGGCGGCGGTTCCGCTTGTACGACGAGGTGCACTTGGAGACCGTTGGCTGCCACCGCGTACGACGCTTCGTCGGCGAGCAGGCCGAGCACCATTGGTACGCGAGTGCGGCGAGGCACGCGTGCGAGGGTGAGTGTCACCTCGGTGCCTTTGGTGATCGGCGTGTTCGCGATCGGTTCTTGGCCGAGCACGGTTCCCGGGGGGTAGGTGCGGTTGGGTTGCTCGACCACGCGTACGGCGTAGCCCGCGTCGTTGAGCAATTGCGACGCGCGATCTCCCGGCATGCGCGACACGTCGGGAAGTGGCTGTGTCTTCACTGTCAATGCGGCGGCGCCGCTCGGAGCCGGGAAGGTGCTCACCGGCGTCTCGGCCAGCGCGGCGCCTGCGAACAGACCCCAAATCTGCGCCGGCCATGTGCCTCCGGTGACGCGGTCGCGCGTCGCGGGCGGCACCATCGAGCGTTCGCTGGTAGCGAACCCGACCCATACTGACGTCGTGAGCTCCGGTGTCGATCCCACGAACCACGCGTCGCGCCACTGCTCGCCGGTCCCCGTCTTGCCGGCGACCGGCCGTCCGATGCGCGCGTTCACGCCCGTACCGCGCGACACGACCTGTTCGAGGATGCCGTTCACTTCGCGCGCGATGTCGGGCGGCAGGACGCGTTCTCGCTGTGGCGCTTCGTTGTAGAGCACGGTTCCGTCGGCACCGGTTACCCGCGTCACGAACACTGGGTTGGTGTGCAGGCCGTCGGCCGCGAAGCTGGTGTACGCGCTGGCCATGTCGAGCGGGCTCACGCCGTTCGTGCCGAGCGCGCTCGACGGATACGGCATGAGCTTCGAACGGATGCCGAGGCGCGACGCGAGTTGCACCACCGGTGTCGGCCCCACGTCCATGATGAGCTGCGCGTACACCGTGTTCACTGATCGCACGGTCGCGTCGACCAGGCTCATCGTGCCGCCGCCTTGGCCGTCGTAGTTGTGCACCACCCACGGCGCCTGGCCGCGCAGCGGGAGCGTGATCTCCGCCGGCGCCTGGTACTTCGTGTCGGCCGGCACGCCCTGTTCGAGCGCGGTGGCGAGTACGAACGGTTTGAAGGCAGAGCCGGCCTGGCGCCGTGACTGTGACGCGAGGTCGAACTTCGCCCAGGGGTCGCGGCCGAAGTAGTCCCGCCCACCTACGTACGCCTTCACGTGTCCGGTGCGCGGATCGATCGAGACGAGCGCCGCCGACGGGTCGTGAGCCGGGTCGACGAGCACCTTGGCGACTGCGTCTTCGGCGAGTGCCTGCAGGCGCGGGTCGAGCGCGGTTTGGATCTTCAAGCCGCCCGCGTAGAGCGCCCGCCGTCGTTCAGCCACGGTCGCGCCGAACTCGCGATGGTCGAGCACGAACTGTTTCACCTGGTCGACGAAGTACGGCGCGAGCGACGGGTGCTTCCACGACCGGTCCGACACACCGAGCGGCGCCGACTTGGCTCGCGCCGCCGCCTGCTTGGTGAGGTGGCCGTACTGCGCCATCTTGTCGAGCACGAGATTGCGCCGCAGCCGGGCGGCTCGTTTGTGGGTGTACGGGTTGTAGTTCTCCGGTGCGCGGATTACGGCCGCGAGCAACGCGGCTTGGGGGAGTGTGAGGCGACTGGCGCTGGTTCCGAAGAAACGGTTGGCCGCGGCTTGTACGCCATAGGCGCCGTTCCCGAAGTAGATCGTGTTGAGGTAGCGCTCGAGGATCTCGCGTTTCGTGTACTTACGCTCGAGTTGTACTGCGAGCACGGCCTCGCGCAGCTTGCGGTGCACGGTGCGTTCGCGCCCAAGGAGCACCGCGCGAACGTATTGCTGGGTGATGGTCGAGCCCCCTTCGGCGATGCCGCCCGAGGTCGCGTCGTGCTGTAGCGCCCGGACCACCGCGTGCACGTCGACGCCGGGATGCTCGAAGTAGCGATGGTCTTCGATGGAAATCACCGCGGCCCGAAGGACGGGCGCGATGTCGGCGTACTTCACATCGGTGCGATGCTCGCCGGTGTCGAGCGACGCGAGCACGGTGCCGTCGGCCGCGGTGATCGTCGACGACTGGGCCGCGGCCTTCAGCGGTTCGAGGTCGACCGAGTAACGGCAGCCCGCGGCGGCGCAGGTCAGTGCGAGCGCGAGCGCGAGGACGCGCGCGTGCGAACCGGCTCGGCCGAGCCGCCGCGAGCCATGCGCGTGTCGTTGGGTCACCGAAACCTCATCGGCAACATTGTCGCTCAGGAGCAACACCAGTGGTAGTGCACCCCCGGGTTGTTAGCGTGGAAGCCCATGGCCGGGCACGAGCTCACCCAGGGCGCGATCGACGTCATCTCGGAGAAAGAGCTCGCGGCGAAACTCGCCGAGGGACGGCCCTTACGGGTGAAGCTCGGCATCGACCCCACCGCCTCCGATATCCATCTCGGCTTCGCGGTCGTCTTGCGCAAGTTGCGCCAATTCCAAGATGCCGGGCACACGGCGGTGCTGATCTTGGGCGATTTCACCGCCCGCATCGGGGACCCGTCCGGACGTTCCGCGACCCGCCCGCCGCTGTCCGCGGCCGAGATCGAAGAACACGCCCGCACCTACGTCGAGCAGGTCCGCCAAATCCTCGACGCCGATCGCCTCGAGGTACGTCGTAATTCGGAGTGGCTCGGCGCCATGGGCGTCGAGGACGTGTTGCGCCTGACGTCGCGATCAACCGTGGCCCGCATGCTCGAGCGCGACGACTTTTCCAAGCGCTACAAGAGCGGTGCGCCGATCACGATCACCGAGTTCCTGTACCCGCTGATGCAAGGCTGGGATTCCGTCATGGTGCACGCCGACGTCGAGCTCGGCGGCACCGACCAACTCTTCAACCTGCTCGTCGGCCGCCAACTCCAAGAACAGGAGGGCCAGGCGCCGCAGGTGGTGCTCACCACGCCGTTGCTGCCCGGGCTCGGGGGCGGGGCGAAGATGTCGAAGTCGCTTGGCAACTACGTCGGCATCGCGGAACCGCCGGCCGAACAATTCGGCAAGCTCATGAGCATCCCCGACGATCTGCTCCCGCTCTACTTCCAATACACGACCGGGTGGCCGCAGTCCGAGATCGACAAGGTGAATGCTCAGGTCGCGAACGGCACGCTGCACCCGAACGCCGCGAAACGTTTGCTGGCGCGCACCGTCGTCGACCTCTACCACGGCCCGGGTGCCGGCGACGCGGCCGAGGCACAGTTCGACCGGGTCTTCAAAGCCCACGAAGCACCGCCGCGTGACGAAATGGCCCAGGTAACGCTGGCTGAAAGCGATGCCGGCGACGACGGCACCATCCGCGTGTCGCGCCTGCTCGCGAAGTCGGGTCTCGTCACATCGAACCGCGAGGGCGCGCGCGCGATCACCGAGGGTGGGGTGCAGATCGACGGCGAGAAGGTGCTCGACGATCGCGCGATTGCACTGCACGACATTCCACCCGCCGGCATGGTGCTGCAGCAAGGGAAGCGGAAGTGGGCAGTTGTTCGTGGCCCCGATAGCGGCGGGCGCACCGGCGCGGAGTAGGGTCCGTCGTAGCAGCGAGTGGCTCGAACCCGAGTTGACAGTTCGACTGCCGCTCAGTAGTCTTACACGTCGCCCCGCAGACGGTTTCCGGCCTGCGAGGCGCTTGACACCAACGTCCCCGTGGGCGGCGGTTTCCGGAATCGGAAGCCGTGGCGACAACGAGGGATGCGTGTCACTCCGAGAGGGGCGCACGGTTGTGCGCGCTCGTCGGAGGCCCGCTTCTTGAAAACAGAGCAGTGAACGCCAAAAGCCAGTGCGGGTGATGTCGTGCGCTTGTCGTACGCCGTCACCAGTCAATTCCGCGTCGCTGATCACCGGTTCGCCGGTGGGAGACGCAATGTTGCCTCATCTCGCGCAGTGCGAGGCGAGGCAGCTCTCTAGCGATCGAAGGCACACGCCGACTTGTCGACGGGTGTCGAGGTCTTGATGGAGAGTTTGATCCTGGCTCAGGACGAACGCTGGCGGCGCGCCTAATACATGCAAGTCGAGCGTGAACCCGGACTTCGGTCCGGGGGAAAGCGGCGAACGGGTGCGTAACACGT
>JAODBJ010000280.1 GCA_025463905.1 Actinomycetes bacterium | reverse complement strand
CCGATCGACGCTTCCGACCCGGAGCAGAGCGACGAGGAACCGCTGGAAACGCTCGAAACGCCACCCCCGCCTGCGTTCTCGCCGTGGAGCGACGTCGGCGCCGGGTCTTTCACCTCCGAAGCCGCCGGTCAGAATGCCCCAGCTGCGGAGCCGCCCTACGCGGCGACCGAACGTACGGAGCCGCCCTACGCGGCGACCGAACGTATGGACCCGCCCGTGCCGTCGGCCGCCTGGACGCCTGCTCCACCTCCTCGTGGGCGCAGTGACGCGGGCGACGGCGGGGGCCGAACCGGCTTAGGCGGCAAAGCAGCCGCGATCGCGGCCGCGGCCGCGCTGATCGGCGCGCTCGTCGGCGGAGGGATCGTTGCCGCGACCGACAACAACGGCGGAACCAAAACGATCATCGAGCAGTCGGGCGGCACCGCCCCGTCGCGGCCCGCATCGGTGATCTCATCGCCGGGCGACATCCAATCGATCTTGCAGAAGGTCAAGCCGGCAGTCGTGCGTGTCAACGTCACGGTGAATAGCAGCGGCTTCGGCGGCGGTTCCGGACAGGGCGTCGGTACGGGGTTCATCGTTTCCTCCGACGGTCGGATCGTGACCAACGCGCATGTCGTGGCGGACGCGACGAGCGTCACCGTGAAGCTCGCTGACGGTCAGGACCTGAAGGGCCGAGTGCTCGGCGCGTCGACCGCGTCCGATCTCGCCGTCGTCAAGGTGAACGCCAAGAACCTGCCGACGGTGCAGCTCGGGAACTCCGACGCGCTGCAGGTCGGTGACCAGGTCGTCGCGATCGGCAACGCGCTCGGTATCGAGGGCGCTCCCACCGTGACGAGCGGCATCGTGTCGGGCCTCAACCGCGTGTTGCAGGAGCCGGGCACGAACGCGAACCCGAACGGCGTCGACATTCCCAACACGATCCAGACCGACGCGGCGATCAACCCCGGCAACTCCGGCGGCCCTTTGCTCGATGCCAACGGCAACGTCATCGGGATCAACACGGCGATTGCGGACCCCAGCCAGTCGAACAACATCGGCTTTGCGATCGCGATCAACGAGGCGAAGCCCGCGATCACCTCGTTGAGCCAAGGGAAGCAGCCGCGACTCGCGTTCCTGGGTGTCGGTACGACGCCGCTGACGTCCGCCCTCGTGAGCCGGCAGCACCTCTCCGTGCACCAGGGTGCCTACGTCGCGAACGTCAGCAACAACTCGGCCGCGGACCGTGGCGGTATCAAGGTCGGCGACGTCATCGTGAAGATCAACGGCAACGCGGTGACGAGCGACGAAGACGTGATCAACGCCGTACGGCGACTCACGCCGGGCACCACGGTGGCGATCACGGTGAATCGTAAGGGTGCCGAAAAGACGTTCACCGTCACGCTCGGCTCCAAGCCGACCGCCTGACGTGCTCCAGCCGGCGGCCGGTAACCTCCCTCGCATGTCGACCGAAGCCGAAGAACTCGAAGAAATCCCGCCGCGCGGGCACGTGCAGATCATCTACACCGGGCCGGTCGCTCCACACTGGGACATCCGGCGGGTGTTCGGCGACCAGCACGCCATCGACGAATTCCGGCAGCGGGCGATGGCCCGGTTGCAGTTGCTCCCCGTGTACGACCCGCAGTTCCGCCGCAACCGCGAACGCGTCGCCCGCGATGCCGAACGCGAGCACCTCATCCTCGAGTGGGACCTAGGCGAAGAGCCCGAAAGCTAGGGAGGCGTGCGTCGATAGGGGACAAATAATGTCCCCTATCGACGCACGCTGAACCGGGCGCTCACGATGCGGGCGATCACGGTGAACACGAACACGATCACCACGAGGGTGAGCGCGGATCCCCACGCACGCGCGATGGCCGCGTCGAACGGGCGGGTCGCGTTGTTGAAGATCTGCAGCGGTAACGCGGTGTTCGGGCCGCGGAACACGTTGGTGTTGGTGTTGCGAGCGGCGCCGATCGTGAACAGCAGCGGCGCGGTCTCGCCGGCGGCGCGGGCGACCGCGAGCATCGAACCGCTCACGATGCCGGGAAGCGCGGCCGGAAGGATGACTCGCAGCACCGTGTGCCACCGCCGCGCGCCGAGCGCGTCGCTGGCGTGGCGCAGGTCGTCCGGGACGAGGCGCAGCATCTCCTCCGACGACCGGATCACGATCGGCAACATCAACGCGCCGAGCGCGAGCGAACCGCCGAAGCCGATGAGGCCGTACTTCAACGTGAAGATCGCGAACACGAACAGGCCCATCACGATCGACGGCACGCCGGTCATCACGTCGGCCATGAACCGGATGATGCGCGCGAGGCGACCGTGGCGGCCGTACTCGTTGAGGTAGATCGCGGCGCCCACGCCGAGCGGCACCGCCATCAGGGTCGCCCAGAGCGTGATCACGAGGGTGCCGATGATCGCCGCCTTCATGCCGCCACCGGGGAACTGGTCGACGATCGGCAGGTCTTTGGTGAACCACGCCCGCGAGATCACGTGGGCGCCCTTCTGCACCACGTAACCGAACACGAACACAAGCGGCACCATCGCGGCCAGCACTGAAAGCAGCATCCACATGGTCGCCAGGCCGTTGCGGACTCGGCGGCCGGCCGAGACGCTTCGCCGCAACATCCATTCGGGCGGTTCCGCCGGCGTCGGTGCGTTCGGTGGCGTCATCGTCGCCGTCATGCGCGCGACCCCATGTTGTCGCGGCTGGTCATCCGAAGGACGAGACGCGCCGCCATGTTCACGAGGATGGTGATGACGAACAGCAGCACACCGAGGCCGATCAACGCGGCGCGGTGATCGCCCTGCGCTTCACCGAACTCGTTCGCGATCACGGCCGCCATCGAGTCGCCTGAAGAGAACAGGTGTGTGGTGATCTGGTGGCTCGACCCGATCACCAGCGCGACCGCGATGGTTTCGCCCATCGCGCGACCGAGACCGAGCATCACCGCGGCGACCATGCCGCCGCGGACGCGGGGCAAAACCGTGACGCGGATCATCTCCCACCGGGTTGCGCCCATCGCAATGGCCGCGTTCTTGTCGTCTTGCGCCACCGTGGCGAACGTCTCGCGAGTGAGCGCGGTGATGATCGGGGTCACCATGAACGACAGGATGATCCCGGCCGTCATAAAACTGCGGCCCGTCGCCGACCCGCCGAAGATGGTGTTCAGCACCGGGATGTGCTTCACCCATCCGGCGACCGTCTGGTACTTCGGTTGTGCCCAGGCGGCGAACACGAACACGCCCCAAAGGCCGTACACGACCGACGGGATCGCGGCGAGGAGGTCGATCACGTAGACGATCGGGCGCCGTAGTCGCGGCGACGCGACCTCGGTGGTGAACAACGCAATCCCGACGCTCACCGGTACCGCGATCACGATCGCGATGAGCGACGTGACCAGCGTGCCGTACACGAATGCGAGCGCACCGAACTTGTTGTGCGCCGGATCCCACCGCGAGGACGTCACGAACGACAGGCCGGCGTGATGGAACGCCGGCCATGCCTCTTTCGTCGTCGAGTACGCGATCAGCGCGAGGACTGCGAGAACGGTGAGGCCGGCGACGAGGGTCGCACCGCGAAATATGCGGTCGGCCCAAACGTCGCCGGCGTTCCCGTTTCCTTGCAGGTTTCTCCCCGCGTCGCGCTCGCTCGCGGTGAGGGATGTCATGTGCTCCTGATCAGCCGATCTGCAACATGTCGAGTTGGGCGACGGCCTTGAGGGCCAGGTCCGTCGGGAGTGGCGCGTAGCCCGCCGGGTTCGCGAGGGCCTGACCGTCGGTGAGGATGTAGTTGAGGAACGCCTTCATCGCGTCACCCTTGGCCGTGTCGGTCCACTTCTTGTACACGATGATCCACGTCGGTGACGTTATGGGGTAGGCGTCGGCGCCGGTCGCGTCGATCGGGCTGTAGGTGAGGTCGGGCTTCACCGTCGCGCCGGCGACCGCCGCGGCGGCTCCGGTGAGGGTCGGCGCTTCGAAGTTGCCGGCCTTGTTCTTGATCTGGGCGACCTGCAGGCTCGACGCCTTCGAGTCGGCCAGGTCGACGTACCCGATCGCGCCCTTGGTGCTCTTCACGATGGCGGCGACACCCGAGTTGCCGTTCCCGCCTTGCTGACCGGAAGGCCAGGTGATCGTGTCGCTCGCGCCGAGCTTCCACGTGCCCGCCGCGGCCGCGTCGAGGTACTTGGAGAAGTTGCTCGTCGTCCCCGACGCGTCGGAACGGTGCGCGACGACGATGTTCGTGCTCGGGAGGCTCACGCCGGAGTTCAGCGCCTTGATCGCGGCGTCGTCCCAGGTCTTGATGTCGCCTTGGAAGATCTTCGCGAGCGTCGGCGCATCGAGCTTCACGTTGTCGACGCCACTGAGGTTGTACGACACCGTGATCGGCGCCGCGACCGTCGGGAAGTAGAGGATGCCGCCGCCGGACGCGTACTTCGACACGTCCTCAGGCTTCACCAGACTGTCGGTGCCGGCGAAGTCGACAACTTTGGTCTGGAGGTCGGTCTTGCCTTTACCGGAACCGCC
>JAODBJ010000264.1 GCA_025463905.1 Actinomycetes bacterium | reverse complement strand
CGCAACGCCTCAATGATGAACCCGACGGATTCGAGCGCTCTGGTGTACGCCTCCAAGGGACGATGCACGCTCTCGAAACGCATGGTCAGCCCGTCTCGCTCGACATCATCGGCGTACCGGGTCCGTTCAAAGTACGAGCCTCGGATCACGAACGGGCGCAGCCCGTCGGTGTCCGCGGCCTCGAACCTGCCGGCTGAGTTGATCGGATGCACGATCGCGACGCAGAGGTGACCTCCGCGCCGAAGGACACGAGCCAATTCCCCGATGGCCGCCTCCAGGTCGTCGATGTCCTGCAGCGACATGAACGCGACCGCGAGATCAGCGGTACCGGTCTTGAGCGGCAGACGGGCCGCATCGGCGACCGCGACAGGTACACCCTCCTCATGCTCGGCGCAGGCGCGAGCTAGGCGAGGAGACGCGTCGATGGCCACGACGGAATGGCCGCGCTGACGAAGTTCTCGCGCCAGTCGTCCTTCACCGGCTCCAACATCGAGGGTCAAGCGGCCGGCGTCGGGAACAAGCTCGAGGAATCGGTCACGGTGAAACTGCCAGTACGAGTCATGCCCGGGCGCGCGTGCCCATCGAATCCAGTTGTCGCCCTGCTCGTTCCACGCATCCTGTAACGACACAACCACCAGCCTCGCGCTTCAGACGCTCGGCTACTGGCGGACGAGTTCTCCGAGGCGGAACGCGAGCTCTAACGACTGGCGGGCGTTGAGACGGGGGTCGCAAGCGGTTTCGTAACGCTGGTCGAGGTGCTCCGGAAGCACCTCTTCGGCGCCGCCGAGGCACTCGGTGACGTCGTCGCCCGTGAGTTCCACGTGCACGCCACCGGGCCACACGTTGGCGGCGCGACACGCAGTGAAGAACCCGTCGAGCTCGGCGATGACCGCGTCGAAGTCGCGTGTCTTGTAGCCGTTCTCGTGCTGGAACGTGTTGCCGTGCATCGGGTCGCAGGCCCACACCACCGGATGCCCGGCGCGGTGCACGGCGCGCAGCAGCGGCGGCAACGACTCGCGCACACGCTTCGCGCCCATCCGGCTGACGAACGTGAGGCGGCCGGGCGTGTGGCCGGGGTCGAGGCGCCGGCACAGCGCGACCGCTTCGTCGGGTGTCGCGTCAGGGCCGAGCTTCACCGCGATCGGATTCTGTACACCGGCGAGAAACTCCACGTGGGCGCCGTCGGGCTGACGCGTACGTTCACCGATCCAGAGCAGGTGCGCCGAGCAGTCGTACCAATCGTTGGTGAGGCTGTCGCGGCGAGTGAGTGCTTCCTCGTACCAGAGGAGGAGTGCCTCGTGCGACGTGTAGAAGTCGACTTGGTGCAGTTGCACTTCGGCGCCGAGGTCGATGCCGCACGCACTCATGAACCGCAACGCGCGGTCGATCTCCGCCGAGATGTCGTCGTAGCGACGACCTTGGCGACTCGTGCGCACGAACTCGAGGTTCCACTGGTGGACCTGATTGAGGTCGGCGAAGCCGCCCTTCGTGAACGCACGCAACAGGTTGAGCGTCGCGGCGGCCTGGTGGTAGCCGCGCACCATGCGGTGGGGATCGGGAACTCTCGACGTGCGTGTGAACGCGAAGTCGTTCACCATGTCGCCGCGGAACGAGGGGAGCTCGACGTCCCCACGACGTTCCACCGGCGACGAGCGAGGCTTCGCGAACTGGCCGGCGATACGGCCGATCTTCAGCGTGGGCACGCCGGTGCTGTACGTGAGCGCCACCGACATCTGCAAGATGACTTTGAGCTTGTCGCGGATGTTGTCGGCCGAGAACTCTGCGAACGACTCGGCGCAGTCGCCGGCGTGAAGCAAGAAACCTTCGCCTTGCGAAACGCGCGCCAGCGACTGCTGCAGCGAGCGCGCTTCACCGGCGAACACGAGTGGTGGCAGCGCGCGCAGTTCGTTGATCGCCGCGTCGAGCGCGGCCGGGTCGGGCCACTCGGGCACTTGCGCCGCCGCGCACTGCTGCCAGCTCGACGGCTCCCACGCGAGGTCCGGGAGCGGTTCGCTTGCACTCATTGTTCGGTCCCGCCGATTGGTTGTTAGAGGTACGCGCCCGGAGGTCGCTCCGGGTTCTGGCCCGGTTCGATCACCCGGCGCTGACGCATGTCTTCGAACTGGCGTTGTGCCTGGACCTGTTGGGTGAAGAGCGTGGCTTGGATGCCGTGGAAGAGTCCTTCGAGCCACCCGACGAGTTGTGCCTGCGCGATGCGCAACTCCGATTCACTGGGCGTTTCACTGGTAAACGGCAGCGCAACTTCGGCGAGTTCCTGCTTGAGGTCGTCGGAGAGGATGCCTTCGAGTGCTTCGATAGACCGCTCGTGGATCTCGCGCAGCGATCGACGGCCCGCGTCGTCGAGCGGCGCCCGGCGCGCTTCGTCGAGCAGTGCGCGAACCATGGATGCGATGCGGATGAGCTTCGTCGGTCGGGTGACGTGCTCGCCTTCGACTTCGCCTTCTCCGTCGAGCGCGGCGCCGGCTTCGATCGGGCCGACGATTTCGGGTGTCACCGGGCCACTTGTGGCGCCGGGACCCTGGGGAGGCATCTGAGTCACGGGCCGAGGATATGCGCAACCACGAGTTACAGGCTGATGATGACGACCCGTTCCTCGGTCATCTCCCGGGCCGCCCACTGCGGGCCTTCGCGGGTGTTGCCGCTGTCGCGCACACCGCCGTAGGGCTGCTGGTCGGCGCGGAACGTGGGCACTTCGTTCACGAGGACGCCGCCGTAATCGAGCGTGCGTGCCGCCCGCAGCGCGTCACCGATATCGCGGGTGAAGATCGCCGCCTGAAGCCCGTAACGGGTGTCGTTGGCGAGGCGAAGCGCGTCGTCGAGGTCCGTATAGGGCGACACGGTCACGACCGGGCCGAACACTTCCAAGGCGCACACCTTCATATCTGGTTTCACGTTGCCGAGAACGGTCGGCATCAGCACGCCGTCTTCGGTGACCTTCCCGCCGGCGAGCACTTCGGCGCCGCCCGCGACGGCTTCCTCCACCCACGACGCGACCCGGTCGCGTTCTTTCGGTGCGATCAATGCCGACACGTCGGTTTTCTCGGCGAGTGGATCCCCCACGACGAGACCTTCTACGAGCGGAACGAGGGTGTCGAGGAACGCGTCGAGCACGGTCTCGTGTACGTAGATGCGTTGGGTCGAGATGCACGACTGCCCGGCGTGACTGAAACCCGCGACCGACACTTTCTTCGCCGCGGTCTCGACGTCGCCGCTTGGCTCGATGATCAATGGTGCGTTGTTTCCGAGTTCGAGCCCGACCTTCTTCTTGGGAGCGCGCGCCTTGATGCCCCAGCCGACCTCGGGCGACCCCGTGAACGTGATCAACGCGATGCCGTCGTGGTCGACGATTGCATTCCCGACCGTGCCGCCGCCGCCGGTGACGACGTTGATGTGTCCGGGCGGCAACCCGCAATCGTCGATCAACATCCGGGTGACGGCGATCGCCGACAGTGGCGTCTGGCTCGCGGGCTTCAGCACCACCGGGCATCCTGCCGCGATCGCGGGAGCGAGCTTGTGCACCACGAGGTTCAAGGGGAAGTTGAACGGTGAGATTGCGCCCACGACACCGACCGGTACCCGCAGGGTGAATGCGAACTTGCCGTCGCCGGCGGCACTTGCGTCCATCGGCACGATCTCACCCGCGAGTGTGCGCGCTGCGACGGCTGCGAACTGGAACGTCGACACGGCGCGTTGCGCTTCGACGCGCGCGGTCTTGATCGGTTTCGCTGCTTCTTCGCTGATGATGTGGGCGAAGTGTTCGACGCGCTCGCCCGCCAGCCGCGCTGCGGTGTCCAGGATCTCGGCGCGCTTCCACGCCGGCAGCGGTCCCGCGTCCAGAACTTCCCTCGCGGTCGCGACGGCGCGGTTCACTTCTTCGTCGCCGCAAGCAGGCACTCGCCCCACGAGATGGTTGTCGTAGGGAGACCGCACCTCGATCCATGAATCGGTTGTGATGCGTTCGTCGCCGATAGGCAGTGCCCAGTCGGTACCAGCCATACCGCACCCCCTTGCGTCGGGCCCATGTTGCCTTTGCGAGGGAGGTTATGCCTTGGTTTCGCGAGCCGATCGGGCCGCGTGACCGTGCCCACGAGACGCCGGTACGCTTCGGGGAATGCTGCGTCGACCGGTCTTCTTCCTCGCCGCGAGCGTTGTCGCGACTGTCGCGTTGGCTGCCGGATGCGGGTCGAGTGCGAACAAGGCCGTTTCCACTTCCACGACGGCTCCCGCGGCGCAGACGCAGACGGTGAACGCCAAGACCCCGTCGGTGTCGTCGAAGATGATCTGCGCGACCGAGGGTCAGCAAGAGATCGCCGGGTCGCTCGGCGTGAAGCCGTCGAAACCACTGGCACCGAAGTGGTTGCACAAGGTGTACTCCTGCGACTACGTCTATCCCACCGGCGTGATGAAGCTCTCGGTGCGTGAGTTGCCGAGCGACGCCGCTGCGAAACAAGCCTTCGACAGGCTCGGTACAGAGGTCGGCCGGTTGCCCGCCGGCACGTTGCTCGGCCAGGGCACCTATAAGACGCGCAACGGGTCGATGGTCGTGTTGAAGGACAGCAAAGTCCTGCTCGTCGACGTCAGCGGGCTGCCGGCGCACTTCGGCAAGCCCCCGCTCTCGCGCAACGAAGTCGCGCTCACGGTCGCGGTCACCGTCATGGGTTGCTGGACCGGCGCGTAGCCGAGCGACGAAGCAGCGAGGAACGTGAGCTACTTCCAGGCGGTCGTGATCGGGCTGTTGCAAGGCGTTACCGAGCTGTTCCCGATCTCGAGTCTCGGCCACTCGGTGTTGGTGCCGGAGTGGCTCGGCTGGCACTCGATCGCGCAAAGCCAGTCGGCAAAGGAGTCGTTCTATCTGGCGTTCCTCGTCGCGTTGCATGTCGCGACGGCGCTCGCGCTCCTCGTGTTCTTTCGCGATGAATGGCGGCGCATCATTGCGGGCTTCGTCCGTACCTTGCGTACGCGACGCATAGAGACATCCGACGAACGGTTGGCCTGGCTGCTCATCGTGGCGACGATCCCCGCCGGCATCACGGGTCTCGCGTTCGAGCATGCCTTACGCACGTTGTTTGCGAAGCCGCTAGCGGCTGCGATCTTTCTCACCATCAACGGGGCGATTTTGCTACTCGGCGAAGCCGCGCGGCGGCGGCCCGAAGTTCGAGCGCTCGCGGCGCAGGCCCCACAGACCGACAGCAGCGCGGAACCCGGCCGGCGCCTCGACTCCCTCGAGTTCCGCGAGTCCGTCTTTATCGGCATCGCGCAGGTCGGTTCGCTGTTCGCCGGGATCAGTCGGTCCGGCGTCACGATGGTTGCGGGCTTGGTGCGCGGCCTCGACCACGAAGACGCGGCGCGCTTCTCGTTTCTCCTCGCGACGCCGATCATTCTGGCCGCCGGTCTCTACAAGATCCCCGACTTCCTCGGTCCGAACGGCAACGGGATTCGCGGGCAAGCATTGGCCGGAAGCGCGGTCGCCGCGGTCGCCGCATACTTCGCGGTGCGGTTCCTCGTGCGCTTTTTCCAAACCCGCAACCTGTGGCCGTTCGCGATCTACTGCTTCATCGCGGGCATCGCATCGATCATTCGTTTCGCATGACAGACTGACCCTGACAGGTGTGTCAGGGAATGCGTTACAGCACGACAGAATTAGGGGGACGAATGGTGCGCCGCCGCATGGCCGTCGGGGTCGTCGCTGTGCTCGTGCTGGTCGCGAGCGCGTGCGGCAACGAGAGCAATAAGTCGGCAACGAGTACGTCGTCGGGTGCCGGCACCGGCTCGGCGAAGGGTCCGTTCGCGAACCTTGCGCACATCGCTGCGCCCAACCCGTGCACCAACGACCCGGGTGTCACCGCGAGCACGATCAAGCTCGGCGTGGTTGTGCCGCAGAGCGGGCCGCAAGCAGTGTCGTTCGCCATCGCACTCGACGGCATCAAGGCTCGCATCGACAAGGCCAACAGTTCCGGTGAGCTGGGTGCGCGCAAGATCACGCTCGTGACGCGCGACGACGCGGCCGACCAGACCCGGAACCAGGAAGCGGTACGCGGTCTGGTCGAGAACGACAAGGTGTTCGGCGTCATCGAAGTCACGAGCACGTCGGGCGGTGGCGCCGCGTACCTCAACCAAAAGGGTGTGCCCGTCACCGGATGGCACGTGGGCATTCCGGCGTGGGGCCAGGACCCCAACATGTTCACCTTCCGCCTCCCTGCCTCGGCCGACCCGCTCCACAACTACACCGACCGTGCCGCGCAGCTCATGAAGACCCTCGGCGGCACGAAGGTCGCGCTCGTCGGCGGCGCGAACTCGTCCAGCGCGGACTTCCTCACTCGGAACAAACACGCGATCACAACGATCGGCGGGATGCAGGTTGTGGTCGACAACGAGACTGTCACCGCCGACCAGCGTGATTTCACGGCCGAAGCGCAACGGATCAAAGACGCGCACGCGGACGCGCTTCTCACGGGAATGGACTTCCTCCAGAACACCGCGCTTTCAGACCAGTTGGCGAAGGTCGGAGTAAAGCCAAAAGTCGTTGTGTTCCCAGGCGGCTACGACTCGCGCGTCCTCGCGTTGCCGGGGATCGAGGGTGCAATCTTCGGGCTCGAGTTCTTCCCGTTCGAGATGAACAAGCCGGCGTACCAGGCGTTCAATGCCGCGATGCCGGCGGGCGCGGTGCGCAACCAGATCTCGTTCATCGGTTGGCTGTCGGCGGAGATCACGTTGCAGGGCCTGAAGGACGCCGGCGTGAGTTGCCCGACGCGTAAGGCGTTCATCGCGAACCTCCGGTTGGAGCACGCGTACACGGGCGGTGGCGCGTTCGACCCGGTCGACCTGGAGGCGGGCTTCGGGAAAGAGTTCCCCTGCACGTACTACGTGAGGGTCGAGCACGCCAAGTTCGTGCCGTTGTTCGGCGGCAAGACCCAGTGCGGCAAACCGATCACGTTCTGATCGATCTGATCGATCCGCTGATCAACGAGAAGCACTCCGAACCCGAGCGGTCGTGACGCCGTACATCGTTGCCGGGCTGGTTGTCGGCAGTGTGTATGCGATTGCGACCCTCGGGCTCGTGCTCACCTACACGTCGTCGCGCATCTTCAACTTCGCGCACGGCGCGATGGCGTTGTTCCTGGCGATGACGTTCTACCAAGCCACGGTGAAGTGGGGCTGGAACGAACACCTCGCGGGAGCAGTCACGATTTTCGTGTTCTCACCGCTGCTCGGGTTGTTCTTGTGGGCGGTGCTGTTCCGGCGCCTGGCCGATACGTCGCCGTCGGTGCGTCTCGTGTCGACGATCGGGTTGTGGGTTGCGCTGCCGGCGCTCGCGAGGATGCTGTACGGCAACCAGGAGACCGTCGAGAAGCCCTCGATGTTGTGGTCGCCTCCGCACCAATACAAAGTGGTCGGCGTCGCGCTCGATTCGAACCAGATCGCCGTGGTCATCGCGGCGGCCGTCATCGCCGTCGCGCTCACGCTCCTCTTGCGCTTCACGCCATTCGGCTTGTCCGTGCGCGCGACGGTCGACTCGGTGAAGATGGCTGCAACAACGGGCATCAACGCCAGCTTCGTGTCGGCGGCGTCGTGGATGATCGGGTCGATGCTCGCGGGCACCGCCGGCGTGTTGCTCGGGCCGTTGCGCGGTTTCGACGAACTGCAGTTCACGTTCCTGGTGTTGGGGTCGTTCGCTGCGGTCGTCGTCGCGCGCATGCACAGCCTCGTGCTCGGTTTCGTCGGGTCGCTGCTCATCGGCCTGCTCCAGGAGTTGTCGGCGACGAAGCAGTTTCAAGACTTCATGGCGCACTTCGTCAACCCCGACAGCGTGCTCATCCGTGGTATCCGACCGAGCGTGCCGTTCATCATCATGATCGTGTTCCTGCTCGCGTACCGCGGCCTCCAGAAAGAAGGGTTCACGCTCGATACCAGGGCCGGCGCCGAAGTCGCGCCGCCGGTGGTTGCGAACGCACGGCTCCCACTCTGGCGGCGGCTCCTCCCGATGGCGGTCGTGCTCGCGGGCGTGCTGATCGCGCCCGAGTTCCTCTCGGGCTTGTGGCTCAGCATCGTGGCGAAGGGCTTGGCGCTCGCGATCGTGTTCC
>JAODBJ010000337.1 GCA_025463905.1 Actinomycetes bacterium | reverse complement strand
GCTCCCGTACGTTGGGAGGGTGCCGTTCACGAATGCCGCGAAGAACGAGCTGCTCCGCGCGCTCGGCGAACCTGAACTCCCGACACAGCCGGTCGCGGAGCCCGCCCCTGCGGCCACGCGTCCGCAGCGACCGCTCTCGCGTCACGTCGTGCCGTCGGCACGGATCTACGTCATGGGCTTGATGGTCGCTCTCGGCCTATACACCGCCGGCGTGCTGCTTCTGGCCTCTGGAGCGTTGACGTCGACGCTGCGCGTTCGAGCGATCGCTGTGGCACTCGGAGCGGCGGGCGGCGTCGCCACACTGGCCGGACTCACCCTTCGCCGCCCGGTTCGCCGGATATATATGTCGGCAACCTTTTTCCCGTTTCCCGACGAAGTCGCGTGGTTCGCAGAGCTCGTTGACCGTCACGGCGCTGAGACCGTTCGTGCGGCCTTCTACCGGGTCGGGATGTGGGAGTTCTTCGAACCGATGCTGCAGGGGATCGAGATGCGGCGCAAGGTCGAGGAGCTCGGCGTCCTCGAGGAGCGACGCCAGCGAATCGCAGACAGTCGCAGCGAACGAAGAGCCCGATTGGCGGCGGAGCGGTCGATCCGACAAGACACTGATAACGCAGTCGCTGATCTGATCGAATCGGTTCGGCCACGCGTGTGGACGTGGATGGGGATCACTGCGATTGTGTGAGGGCAAATGCTTGGCACATTCTCGGCCGAGCTCGCTCGTTGGGGATGGCTGCAGCGCTGGAGATAGCGCTTACGCAGCTAGCCGCCGCGGCTGAGTAAGAACATCGCCGCGACGAGCACGACAAACACTGTCGTCGGTTTCGATCGCGTAATCCCGGCGAGCTCGCCGCAGAGGATGCCGACGAGAGCGATCACGACAACCACGAACAGCGCAGTCCCCACGTCGGGGAACGCTAACACTCTCGTCACACTTTGCTACACGGGGTCGAGCACTTCTACTGTGACTCGCAGCCTTGCTCCCGGCCGCAGCTCGGAAGCGCTATGCATCGGCACACTGAAGCGCACGTCCTTGACGTAGGCGCCCCCGGACCCCGGGGCGAGCCCTGCGCCGTACGCTTCTACCACGTCGCGAAGCGAATCCGCCTGAAACTGCGTTAGCCGCATCTCTGTTTCGATCTTCATGCCGCTCATCTTGCCATCGCGGGTTCGAGCACCTTGGCGTTCCACTCGGGGTGCAGGGTGCCGGGGCGCGGGTCGTTCTTCGGCACGATCATGAGGTCGTCCCAGATGATGTACGTCTCGGGGTCGAGCCCGTCGTCGAACCAGACGAGCGTGTTCATGTCGTCGACGGGGTGTTTTCGCGCCGGGCACGAACCCGATCGCCGCGATCCGGTAGCCGTGCAGGCCGCAACGAATTAGCCGAGGCGCCGCGGCCGGTCTCGATGTGGCGCGCCGGCCGTGCAGGTGATGCACGACCGACGCGCCCGACGTCATGGTCACTGCGTGACTACTTGCGGAACCTTGCCCGCACGGTCGATCGCATCCGTGCGCAACCGGCACCGGTCACCGGTACACCGACGATGCAGTCGGAGCGGGTCGCCGCGGCGACAGAACGTTTTGCCGCGAACGTCGATGCCGTCGCCGCGCTCCCAACGTCGCCGGGGGCCGCGTTGCCCCACGCGACCGCGTGCACGTTGTGCAGGTCGCCGGTCGAGACGCTCGTTTCGCGACTGCCGTCCGACTGCATCGTGAACAGGTCGGTGCAGCACACATCCGGGTAGGCACGGTCGCTCTCGAAGGCGATCTCGCGACCGCTCGGCGACCACGCCGATTCCTCGCTGTTGTTCGGGTACGGCGTCGCGGTCAGCCGCCGCAGTTTCGAGCCGTCGGCTCGCAGCGTCCAGATGTTTTCGCCGAGCCGCGGCCATTGGCTCGTCACCGTAAGGAAGCGTCCGTCGGGTGAGTATGACGGCGCCGCCGCCTCGAGCCACGCCGGCGTGACTGCGTGCTCGCCGCTGCCGTCGAGGTTCACGACGAACACCTGCACCGCGATGCCGCGCCAGTTGAATCGCGCGAACGCGACGTGTCGCCCGTCGCTCGACACCGACAGACCAAAGTCGACTGCTTCGTCCTGCCCTTCGTGGTACTTCGTGACGGCGCGCGCATCCGTGCCGTCGGCGCGCATCACCCAGATCGCGCAAACACCGTCGCCGGGCTGGCACCGTGCGAACACGATCTGACGCCCGTCGGGTGTGTAGTGCGGCTGGTAGTCGCGGAAGCCGGGGTCGTCGTTACCGACTTGGTGCGCACCGGTACCGTCGGCGTTGACGCTCCAGGTGCGAGCCTCGAACGGCGGTGCCTGCGGGATCAACGAGTACAACACCGTGCGGCCGTCGGGCGAGATGTCGGGGAACCCGGATACCGCCTCGTTCACGTCGGTGTACGTGAGTTGCCGCGGATCGGAACCGTCGGGCTTCACCGTGTGCACTTGGCCGTCGCTGCCCTCGGCGAACGCGATCCGCCCGCTCGACGCACTGCGCGTCGAGGCAGCGGCAACGTTGTCGACGCTCGACGCGACCGACGCTTCGCCGGTCAACGCGGCGGTGGTGCGCGCGCCGTCGTTCGTCGACGTCATCGCCGCGGGCCGGGCGCCCGGCGCCGCGCCCCAATCGGCGACCACCAAGGTTGGCACGCGCGCGAGGACCGTCGTCTTCGTCCCGTCGGCGTGTTGCACGACGAGGTCGTTGCAGCAGCCGTCGTCGTAGGCGTCGGTGCTGTCGTACAACAGGTCACGACCGTCGGGCGAGACCGATCCGAATGCGTTGTCGTGCCCGGGCAACGAGTCCGTCAGCCGGCGGAAGCCCGTCCCGTCGGGTCGCACGCTCCAGACGTTGCTGTGCGGAAGGCAGCAGTGGTCGCTGAAGATGACGCGCCCGTCCGGCGACCAGCCGGGCCAGAACCCGAGCGTCGACGGCGCCGTCACCTGGTGCAGACCCGACCCATCGAGGTTCACGACCCATATCGCGGATTGGAAGCCGCTCCGATCGCTCGCGAACGCGACGCGCTTCCCGTCGGGCGAGAACACGCCGTGCACGTTGTAACGGTGGTCACTCACGAGCACGCGACGTTCGGTGCCGTTGAGATTGACCGTCACCAGGTCGCACGATGCGAGGAACCCGACCGGCTGGTCGCACCGCTCGAGCACGATGCGGCGACCGTCGGGCGACCAGTTGGGTTCGAAGTGCTCGTAGCCAGGGTCGTGCGTGACCTGGCGTTGGTGGCCGCCGTTGCGGTCCATCACCCAGATCTCGCTGTTCCCGCTCACGTTGCTCTGGTACACGATTGCGTTGCCGTCGGGAGACCATTGCGGCAATGCCGCGGTCGCGTCGGCGGGCACGTGGGTCAACTGTTGCAGCGCGGTGCCGTCGGGCAAGACCGTGTAGATGTCGCTGTGCCCACCGACGTCGTCGCCCCCCGGGAACTGATCCCCGTAGGAGAACGCGATCCGGCCGGCCGGTTGCGCCGGCGCGGACGCCGACGCAGATGGCGGGACGACCGCAAGACCTCCGGCCGTCATCAGCGCGACGAGCAGGCCCGCCGCGAACGTTCTGAACCTCATGTGATGCCCCTCATGTTCACGTCCTCCCATGCCACCGGGTGCAGGAGATGTTCCTCACCCGAACCAACAAGTCGCGCCACGCGGGGCGGCCCGAACCGGAACCCGCCACTCGGCTCGACGAGTTCGCGTACGAGCCCCGAGACGAGAATCTCGCCGCCGCGCGCGGCGGCCGCCACGCGCGCGGCGATCACGACGTCACCGGTGTGCACACCCACGCACACGCGCAGGCGGTCGGCCGGTCGAGAGCGCGCGAGCGCGTCGAGCGCGCGCTGCACGTCGACCATGCACGACAGCGCGTCGAGCGCGGTCGGGAAGCTCAACAGGAAGCCGTCGCCCAGCGCGCGCACCTCGGTGACGTGATAACGGTCGACGTGTCGCCGCACGATCGAGTTGTGCAGGTCGAGGAGCGACGTCCACCTCGTCGCGCCAAGGTCGATCCCGCGGCGGGTCGCGTCATCGATGTCGGAGATCACGATCGTGAGCGCCTGGCCACGTGCGGCTCCAGCCTCTCCGGCGCCACTGGAGAGCGCAGCGGTGTCGGTCGAGCCGCGGAATAGCACGATCGTGGTCGCGCCGAACTGGACGACTTGGCCGGGCGCGAGCGCGTGGGCGCCGGCGATCGGGTCGCCGTCGACCCGGGTCCCGTTCGTGCTTCCGAGGTCGGTCACGTGGACGACACCGGACGCTTCGTGCAGCGCGAGGTGCCGGCGCGAGATCTGCGGGTCGGTCAGGAGGAGGCCGCGGCAGTCACGCCCGACCTCGATCGCCGGCCCCCGCACCAGGAGGCACAACGGTGCGCGTCCCGGTTCCCGGATCATGACTGCCGGCAGTTGATGCGCCTGGCTGCTCATCGGGCCAAACTGACCGACACCATCTGCAATCCGTCGACAGATGGGCGCGTGTCGACGGATTGCAGACGCGTTTCCCCAGGCTGGGGTGCCCGTTCGCCACGGGCCGGAGGGGCGGGTGATGAGTTTCGAGTTCGGGGTACTCGGACCGATCGAAGTGCGCGATGGCGACCGCTGCCTCACGCTCGGAGGGTCGCAACAGCGCCGCATCCTCGCGACGCTGCTGGCCGAACACGGCAAGACGGTCGCGCTCCAGCGCCTCGTCGAGGCGATGTGGCCCGACGCTCCGCCCGACGGCGCGCGGCGAACGGTGATGAGTTACGTGTCGCGGCTGCGGGTCGTGCTCGGTGACGGGTACGTCGTCACGCAAGAACCGGGGTACCGCCTGGTCGTCGCCGACGAGTTCGTGGAGGCGGTGCGCTTCGAGCGACTGGTCGAGCAGGCCCGACGAGTCGCGCCGACGCAGGCGATCACCATGCTCGACGATGCGCTCGCGTTGTGGCGCGGGCGCGCGTTTGGCGAGTTCGCCGACGAGTGGTGGGCGCTCCCGCACGCGATCCGCCTGGAAGAACTCCGCATCGTCGCGTCGGAGGAGCGGATCGACGCGCTCACGGCGCAGGGTGCGTACGACCGGGCCGTCGCTGACCTCGAAGGCCTCACCGTCGCGTACCCGTTGCGCGAACGGTTCGTCGCGCAACTCATGACCGCGTACGACGCGTCGGGCCGCCAAGCAAACGCACTGCGCGCGTACGCGTCCTACCGCGACTATCTCGCCGAGGAGACGGGCCTCGAACCGTCGGCCGCGCTGCACGAACTCGAAGCGGCGATCGTCGCGGGTGCGGGCGCCGGCGCGGCTGCGGGCGCAACCAGCGCGCCCGGAGGTACGGGCTCACGGCGCGGATACACGCTCGACGAGATCCTCGGTGAAGGCGCGTTCGGCACCGTGTACCGCTCGACGCAGCCCGGCGTCGGGCGCGAGGTCGCGATCAAGGTGATCCGGGCCGACCTCGCTGACGACCCGGCGTTCGTCCGCAGCTTCGAGGCCGAAGCCCAACTGGTCGCGCACCTCGAACACCCGCACATCGTCCCGCTCTACGACTTCTGGCGCGAGCCCGGCGGCGCGTACCTGGTGTTCCGGCTCCTACGTGGCGGTACGGCCGAGCAACTCGCGCGACGCGAAGGCCGCTGCGCGCTCGGACGGGTCGACCGTTGCGTCACCGAGATCGGCAACGCGCTCGCGGCCGCGCACGCGGCCGGCATCGTGCACCGTGACGTGAAGCCGGCGAACGTGCTCTTTGACGAAGCCGGGAACTCCTACCTCGCCGACTTCGGGATCGCGGTCAGCGCTGCCGACGACGGCCCCGCGAGGACACCGCGTTTGTCGTCGGCGGGTTCGCCGCTCTACGCGCCGCCCGAACAGCTCCAGCGCGGGGCGCCGACGGCGCGCGGCGACCAGTACAGCTTCGCCGCGATGACGTGGGAGTTGCTCGCCGGGCACCCGCCGTTCGACGGAGACTCGGCATCGGCGCTCCTGCGCACGAAACTGGCGCAGCCCGTCCCGTCACTAAGCGAGCTACGACCCGACGTGCCGCGCGAGATCGACGCGGTGCTGCAACGCGCCACTGCGAGCCGGCCGACCGACCGCTTCGACGACCTGCGCGACCTGCTCACCGCGTGGCGCGCCGCGTTGCGCAACGGGCTCAGCGCCACCGACGAACTCGCGTTTGCGGCCGAGCAGGCGCCCGCCCGCCGTGACCTTTCGGCCGCCGCCGACCGGCTCGCCGATGTGCCGGCGAACCCGTACAAGGGCCTGCGCGCCTTCGCGGAGGCGGACGCGCGCGATTTCCACGGCCGCGACGCGCTCGTCGACCGACTCGTGGACGCGGCCGTGGCGCAGCGGTTTGTCGCGGTCGTTGGCCCGTCGGGCTCCGGGAAGTCGTCACTCGTTCACGCCGGCTTGGTGCCGCAACTACGAGCCCGCGGCGAACGAGTCGTGTCGATGCTCCCGGGCGACGATCCGTTCGGACAGTTGCGCCTCGCGTTGCTCGCGGTCGCGGTACGTGAGCCCGCCGCGGGAAGCGTCGGCGCGATGGTGCGTTCCGTCGCCGCGCAGGGACCCGAACCGTTCGTCGTCGTGATCGACCAGTTCGAAGAACTGTGGACGCTCACCGACAGCATTGCGCGCGAACAGTTCCTCACGGACCTCGTCGCGCTCGCAGGCGACGACGCGTCGGCATCGGTGCGTATCGTCGTCACGATCCGGGCTGACTTCTTCGACCGGCCGCTCGCGCACCCGGCGCTCGGTCCGCTCGTCGCCGTCGAGCCGTTCGCGATCACACCGATGACGACGGCGGAGTTGCGCGAGGCAGTCGTCGCGCCGGCCGCGGCAGTGGACATCGGATTCGAACCCGGTCTTGACACCGCGATCGTCGCCGAGGTGTCGCACCAACCCGCGAGCCTCCCGACGTTGCAGTTCACGCTGGCCGAACTGTTCGAACGGCGTGACGGTGCCGTCATCACGCGCTCGGCGTACGACGCGATCGGCGGGATCGCCGGCGCGATCGCGGGTCGCGCCGAAGCGTTGTACGCCGCGCTCGACGAGACGGGCCGGGATGCGGCACGACGATTGCTGGTGCGGCTCGTCGTCCCCGGCGACGGGACCGAGGACACGCGCCGGCGAGTGCGTCACCGCGACTTACCCGCCGGGACCGCGGCGATCGCGGCGCAGTTTGAAGCCCATCGATTGCTCGTCGCCGACCGCGACCCGTCGACACGCGAGCCGACCGTGGAGGTCGCGCACGAGTCGCTCCTGCGATCGTGGCCCCGTTTACGTTCCTGGTTGCTCGAGGACCGCGACTGGCTGCGGCGCGTCCAGCACGTGCAAGCGGCCGCGGACGCGTGGATGGCCGCGGGCCGGCCGGAGTCCGAGCTGTACCGAGGTGGTCGTCTCGACGCGGCGGCCGAACTCCTCGACACGCGCGGCGACCAATTGACCGATGGCGAACGGGCCTTCGTCGAAACAAGTCGGGACGCGGCGGACGCGGCGCGCGAACGCGACGCGCGCGCCCGACGCCGGCTGCGGCGCGGGTTCGTCGCGACCACCGTCGCGCTCGTCGTCGCGCTCGTGGCCGGCACCGTCGCGTTCGTGCAGCGGCACGACGCGAACGAACAGCGGCACAACGCGAACGTGCAGGCCGCCGCGGCCGACGTCGCGCGGCTGGTCTCACTGTCGCAGAGCCTCACCGGCACGAAGCGCGACATCGCGATCTTGCTCGCGCTCGAAGCCGCGCGCCGCGACCCAGGGCCGGCGACGACCGGTGCGCTCGAAGCCGCGCTCTACTCCGACGTCTCGTTCCTCGGATACGTGCGCACCGGCACCACATCCGGCGGCCAGCTCTCGTTCAGTCCCGACGGCCGTACGCTCTACTCGGCCTCGGAGGTGAACGGCGAGCCGGCGGTGCGCATCGACCTGGCCGCGCGGCGCGCCACCGAACTGCCGGTGAAGGTCGACGCGCATACCGACGTCGACTGGCTCGTCCCCGTCGGCGACGGCACCGCCATCGTTGCCCGGTGGAACGCGACCGCGAACCGCCAGCATCCGCTCGAGCGCGTCGACCTCGCTAGCGGTCGCGTGCTCGGCACGCTCGCGCTCGGTACCGACGCATGGGGCCTCGCGGTGAGCCCCGACCGGACGCGCGCCGTGGTGTCGACGGCGAGCCGCGGCCAGGTACACGGTCGCGTGGTTGTGTTCAACCTCGCGACGATGCGGGTCACCGCGTCGATCGACAAGCCGGGCCCGGCCACGATGGACCGTGGCGTCTGGCACGGTAACGCGATCTGGATCGACGGCCACCACCTCGTCGCCGGCAGCCCGTCGGGCCGCATCTTCGTATGGGAGCCCGACACCGGCCGGGTCGTGCAACGCATCAACGACCCGCCGTCGGGGACCGGCGACACCGCCGCGCTGCGCCTCACCGCCGACGGCCGCGAACTCGTCGCGGCGGGCATCAACATCCACCTCATGATGGGTTACGACATGCGCAGCGGGAAACGGTTGTGGCGGCACCCGCAGGAAGCGAACGGGAACATTTTCCTCGACGAGTCCGCCGGGTTGGCGTGGGCCCAGGAACCCGGCTTCGGTTCGAGCCGCATGTTCGCCTTCAACCTCAACACGGGTGAACGCGTCGTCAGCGAGCTCAACGGGCAACACGGAACCGTGTGCGACGTACGCGTCAGCCCCGACGGCAACACCGTCGCGATTGCGAGTTGCAACGAAGGCACGATCGCGTTGTGGGCACTCGACGGCCGTACCGCGACCGGCGCGCCGTTGCGCCCCGCGGGCTGGGCGTCGGCCGCCGACCTGTGGAGCCCCGACGGCCGCTACGTCGCGGTGTTCCGCAACGACGTGCCGCACTCGCTCGAGGTGGTCGACGTCCGCACCGGCGCGCGCCAGCGTGCGGCCCGGGTCGCGGGCTGGGACCACAGCAATCCGTTCTTCCGTCGCGACGGCATCCTGCAAGGCGTCGATGCCGACGACCGTCACGTCGTCGAGTTCGACCCGACGCGCGGCACGACGCGCGACACCGGCATCGTCATGCCGGGCACCGACGAGGTCTCGGCCGCGGCCGAGTTCCCGGCGCGGCACCTCACCGCGTACGGCCTCTTCGACGGCAACGTCGTCATCGTCGACACCGCGCGCGGCCGCATCGTACGAAAGAACGCGACCGGCGACGGCCCGATCTACGGCGTCGGTTGGAACGTCGACGGCACGCGCGTGTTCTCGGCCGGCCAGTTCGAGCACGCGGAGGCGTACGACGTCGGGACAGGCAAGAAGGTCGCGACGTTGCCGAGCGCGGGCTCGAACCTCGTCGTGAGCCCCGACCGCACGCTCATGGCGGTGAGCGCGTTCAACGGGACGATCACCTTCTACGACACCCGCACGTTGCGGCGCGCCGGCGACCCGCTCACTGGCGGGACCGCGTTCACGCGCGCGATGCAGTTCACCTGGGATGGCCGCACCCTCGTGACCGGTGGCCTCGACTCGACGTTGCGGTTTTTCGATGTCGCGTCGCGCCGCCAAGTCGGCGTGTCGATCCCGATCACGTCGGTCGGCGTGGCCATCTCACCCGACGACCGCGAGATCGCAGCGACGACCGAGCGCGGTGTGCAGCGCCTGTCGATCGAACCGGTCGCGCTACGCCGCGCCGCGTGCCGGTTAGCGGACCGCAACCTGACGAAGGCCGAATGGCGCCAGTACGTCGGTGGCCCGCCTCGTCGCCTGTGCTCGACCTGACCGGCGGTGCGTGTGCTTCGCACGTTCGATCAGCG
>JAODBJ010000240.1 GCA_025463905.1 Actinomycetes bacterium | reverse complement strand
CCTTCGACATCAACATACGGTCGCGTCGACGGAGGTCGGTGACGTCTCGGACGAGGAGCATGGCGCCGACGGCGTGTTCGCGTTCGAACATCGGCAGCACCCGCAGCAGGATCGACGTGTCGCCTCGTTCCACTTCTTCGGCGACCGGCAGGCGCTGGCGCATCGCGCTGCGCGCGGCGGTGTCGTCGAAACCGATCACGGAGAGCTTCTCGCCCTGCGCGTAGGCGTGGATGCCCATGCGGTGCAGCGAACTGACGGCGTTCGGGCTCGCGTACTGCAGTCGCGTATCGCCATCGATCACGATGACGCCGTCGCCGACGCGGGGCGCGTTCTCGATCTCGGCCTCTTCGCGGGTGAACGGGAACGAACCCTCCGCGATCATCTTGGCGAACCGTTCGAACACCTTGAAGTAGGTGCGTTCGAGTTCGCCGCGCCGGCGGGTGAACGTCACCGGCGCTTCACGCGTGAGGATCGCGACCAGCTTGTCGCCGTGGCGCACGGGCGTGCACTGCACGTGCACACGGTCCTTGCCCGCGATCTCGGTGGTGTCACCCTCCACGAGGTCGCCGGTGCGCCAGCAGCGCCGGAGCAACGGTCGTTCGACTTCGTCGACCACCGTGCCGACAAGGTCGGCCGGGTACGCCGTTTGGCCCGTGACCGGGCGCACCTGACCGAGCACCACGAACCGGTGCTCGTCTTCCCCCGCGATCGGTGCGAACAGCAGCAGGTCGGAGAACGACAGGTCGGCGAGCGGCCGCCAGGTGGCGATCAACCGCAACACGTGTCCAAGGTCCGCCCCGTCGAGCGCAGCCCGTGACCGCGCCAGCTCAGGGACCGTTGTCACACCGCGATCGTACCGGTGGCCGCTACGAGTACAGGTAGTTCGCGATGGCGGCGAGGCCGCTGACGTCGCCGATGTCAACTTCGAAGTTGGGGATGCGCACCGTCACTTCGGGACCGCGGTCGAGTTCGGCCCGCAGTTCCGCTTCGCGCTTCGCGACGACCGCAAAGTTGCGGAACGACTCGCCGACGGTGCGAAGCACGCGCGCGGTACGCGAACGGTCGGCCAGCGCGGGCTCGTCGAGGGACGCGAGGGCGTCGGCGAGCGCGCCGGCGTCGTCGCAGAACGCGCCGGCGGCGGCATCGCCGGCGGGGTCGAGGAGGTAGTCGGGCAACGTCTTGTTCATCACGAGCGCGCCGAGGTGGAACTTGCGGTTGCGCAACTCGACGCAGAACTGCTCGGCCTCGTGCAGCGGCGCGGCTTCGAGGGTGGTGACCACCGCGAAGGTCGTACGCCGGTCGTGCAACAACCGCTCGACCGAACGGGCGCGATCGACGAACCCTTCGTACATCGTCTGGAAGCTCATGAAGAACTCGGCGATGTCTTGGAGGAACTTGCTCCCGAGGATGCGGTCGGCGATTTGGTAGAAGGGCTTGCTTGCGACGTTGAGCACCCGCGTGCCGCGGCGGCCGCCGACGCGGTACGGGAGCGTCAGCCAACGCAACAATCGACTTCCGAAGAACTCGGCCATCCGCGCCGGGGCCTCGAGAAAGTCGATCGCGTTGCGGGTGGGCGGCGTGTCGATCACGATGAGGTCGTACTCGCCGCTCGAGTGCAGTTCGAACAGTCGCTCCATCGCGATGTAGTCGTGGCTTTGCACGAAGCGCGCGGTGAGGTTGTGGTACAGCCGGTTCTCGAGGATGCGGTACGCCGTCTCTTCGTCCTTCGCGTGCCGAAGCACGAGGTCGTCCCAACTCTGCTTCGTGTCGAGCATGGCGGCCCACAACTCGCCGCGCGGTTCGAGCCCGGCGCGCTTCAGTGCGTCGTCGGGCACCCGGTTCGCCGCGTTCCCGAGCCCTTCGAGGCCGAGCGCGCTGGCCAGGCGTCGCGCCGGGTCGATGGTGAGCACGAGCACCTTGCCGCCGAGACGGGTCGCGGCGCCGAGCGCCGCGGCGGCCGCAACCGATGTCTTGCCGACGCCACCGGAACCGCAAAACACAATGATTTCTTTGGCCGCGAGCAGCTGCTCGATGCTCGCCGGGTTCTCGGCACGATCACGATCGCGCGGGCTCATAACCCGAGTTCCTGCCCCAGGGCGTCCGCCACCATGCGAGTAACGCGCAAACCGTGCGAGCGCACGAACAGGTAGGGCACGTACAGGAGCGGGAGATCCACGGAGTCGAGGAGGTGCGCGAGGTGCACCGCGCGTGTGCGGCGCAGCGACACCGCGAGGCGCGCACCGTCGAGCACCGCGGTTGTGCCCGGTCCGGCGCGGCTCGCGAGTATTTCGGTGGCTTGTTCCTCACGCAGAGCTTCGAATGTCGCTTCGTCGGCGGTGGTGAACAGCTCGGGCAGCACGCGATTGACGATGACCGCGCCGAGCGGCGTGTGCAGCTCGGTTCGAATGCGGCCGACCAACTCGATCGTCTCCGCGACGGGCATCTCCTCGGGCGTGGTCACGATGTTCACCGCGCAGATCTCCGGGTCGGAGAGCAGTTCGCTCATCCATTGCGTTTGCGCCCGGACCGGCCCGACGTCGACCAATTCCTGAATGGCGTCGGGTGCGCCGAGCTGCGCCACGATGTGGCCGGTCGCGGCGGCGTCGACGATCACCATGTCGTGGTCGGCACGGCCTTCGATCGCTTCGCGCACCTCCCAGGCGATCTTGCCGACGGTGAGGATCTCCTTCACGCCGGGTGCCGCGGTCGCGACAAAGTCGAGAACTTTGGCGAGCGGGCCCAACCGGCCGAGCACCGGAACTTTCAGGTTGAGCTTCAGGTACTCCTGCAGCGACGCCTCGGTATCCATCGACATTGCGAGGATGCCGGGCTGGATCTCCCGCGGCGTGAAGCCGACGGGCGCCTGCTCGAACAGGCGCGTGACATCGCCTTTGGCGTCGACTTCCACCAGCAGCACGCGCCGGCCCTGTTGCGCCGCGAGCACTGCGGTCGCGGCCGCCATCGTGCTTTTGCCGACCCCGCCCTTCCCAGTGAAGAACAGCAGCCGCCGATCGAGCAGCGTCGGGGCCGAGGCCATGGGCGCGCCGGTGCCTACCGGGTGCCGAACCCGACCTGGCGCCCGCTTGCGTCGCTCCCCACTTCGACGTACGCGATCTTGTCGACGGGGACGCCGATCCGGCGGCCCTTCGTGTCCGTGAGCCACAGGATGGACTCAGCGGTCATCGCTTCTTCGATCACCGAGGTGATCGTGCTGGCGTCATCGTCGGTCTCGACGATGAGCTCGTGCGGCGTGTAGACGACCCCGATCTTCACTTCCATCTTCACTCGCTCCGCTCGGCCGCCATACTGTCTCGCTCGCTCACTGCGACTCCTCCGTCGCCGCGGGCGTTCGCTCCCTGGCGAGTTCGCTCGCTTCGCTCGGTCACCGCACTGTCTCGCTCGCTCACTGCGACTCCTCCGTCGCCGCGGGCGATCGCTCCCTGGCGAGTTCGCTCGCTTCGCTCGGTCACCGCGCCGTTCCTGGGCTTTCGCACGATAGCGGCGGGTCGGCGCAGGCGTGGTATTCGCCGGTGTCGCGGCTGTTGCCACCAAGTCCCGGCCGCGCCGCCGGCGCCCGAGAAATACCCCACCGTCCGGCCGGTCGCCTACGTGGGACACTTTCGCCGTGGACGTCGTCGTCTTCGTCGCGTTCGGCGTTGGGGCCCCGCGCTGAGCAAGCGGCGAAAAGTTCGCAACTTGCGTCACTGTTTGCCCCTCCAAGGGGCAATCAGTGACGCAGGTTCGAGGGGTTCGCGGGGCTGGCGGCTCAGACGATCTTGAGCTCGGTGCGGAAGATCTTCTTGGGCGCGAGCTCTACGTCGACGCGTTCGGCGATCGCGCGGAACACTCGCGAGGCT
>JAODBJ010000082.1 GCA_025463905.1 Actinomycetes bacterium | reverse complement strand
GCAGTTCGATCCCGACTACCCGCTCCGGCCGGCGATCGGTGCACCGTGGTTCGGTTCGGGCCGCGAGCCCACGGGCGCGACGCACAACCCGATGAGCGGCGGCGGCAGCGGCGGTGGTGGCACCGGCCTGCATGCCGAGCAGCACTTCGAATACCACCGTCCACTTCGGGCCGGCGACGTGCTGCACGCCGAGACGGTGCAAGGCAAGACTTGGGAGAAGCAGGGTCGCCGGGCGGGGAAGCTCGTGTTCAGTGAGATGGTCACCGAGTACCGCGACGAGAAGAACGAACTCGTCGTGACCGCCCGAACCGTCGGCGTGCGCACGGAACGCGTGCCCGAACCCGGAGGTGCGTGATGACGCTACGAGCGACGGAGTTGAAGGTCGGCGACACCTACGAAGCGGTGATCGTCGACAACCTCACCCGCACCCAACTCGTGCAGTACGCCGGTTCTTCGGGCGACTACAACCCGCTGCACAGCGACGAAGTGTTCGCGACAAAAGTGGCAGGGTTTCCCAGCGTGTTCGCGCACGGCATGCTCACGATGGCGATGACGGGCCACATGGTCACCGACTACGTCGGCGACGGCCGCCTCACTCGCTACGGCGTCCGGTTCGTATCGCAAGTGTGGCCGGGCGACACGCTCACCGCGATCGCGACGGTCGCCGAAATACGCGACGCTGAGGGCGAACAACTCGTGGAACTCACCCTGTCGACGCGCAACCAGAACGGCGAAGAAGTGCTATCGGGCTACGCGACGGCGCGAGTCGACTGAGCTCGCGCCGCGAGCGATTGTCGCCGGACCCGAGGGCGTGGTTCCCTCGAAATGTGGTTCTCTTGAAATGACGACGGACATACCGACCGCGAAACGACCGTGAAACGATCCCCGGTCCTCGATACGGAGGAACCATGCAGCTGACCGACATCGACCTGCTCGACCGCGACATGTTCACGCGCGGCGTGCCGCACGAGTGGCTGGCGTACCTCCGGCGCGAAGCGCCCGTGTACAAGCACCCGGAACCCGACGGTCCCGGTTTCTGGGTCATCACAAAATACGATGACGTCGTCGCCGTCGGGCGCGACGCCGAGACGTACTCGTCGGCCGAGAAGCGCGGTGGGGTCGTCGGCCTCGAAGGTACCGGCGAAGAGAACGCCGACTTCCAGGGCGACGGCAACCTGATGTTGCAGATGGACCCGCCCGCGCACACGCGCTACCGCAAGCTCGTGAACCGCGGGTTCACGCCGCGCCAGATGCGCATGCTCGAAGAACACATCAAGGACATGACCGCGCGCATCATCGACGAAGTGATCGAGCGCGGCGAATGCGACTTCGTTGTCGACGTCGCCGCCGAACTTCCGCTCCAGGTGATCGCCGAGATGCTGGGCGTTCCGCACGAAGATCGCCACAAGTTGTTCCAGTGGAGCAACCGGATGATCGGCAGCGAAGACCCCGAGTACAGCGTCTCCGATGAAGAGGTGATGCAGGCGCAGGTCGAGATGTTCATGTACGCGAACGAACTCGCGGCGCAGCGCCGCGACAAGCCCGCCGACGACATCATCACCGCGCTCCTGAGCGCCGAGGTCGACGGCGACCAGCTCACCGAGATGGACTTCAACCTCTTCTTCCTGTTGCTCGCCGTCGCCGGCAACGAGACCACCCGCAACTCGATGGCGCACGGTGTGCGCGCGTTGTGTGAGTACCCCGATCAGTACAAGCTGCTCGTCGACGACCCGTCGCTCGCCGCGTCGGCCACCGAAGAGATTGTTCGCTGGGCGTCGCCGGTCATGTACTTCCGCCGCAACGTCACACGCGACACCGAGCTGCGCGGCCAGAAGATCTCCGCGGGCGACAAGGTGAGCATCTGGTACATCTCGGCGAACCGCGATGAAGACGTGTTCGACGAGCCCTACACGTTCGACATTCGTCGTAACCCGAACGAGCACGTCGGGTTCGGCGGCGGCGGCCCGCACCACTGCCTCGGTGCGAACCTGGCCCGCATGGAGATCCGCGTGCTGCTCGAAGAGATGGCGCGCCGCATACCGACGATCGAACTCACCGACGACCCGTCCTTGCTGCGTTCGAACTTCATCGCCGGCATCAAGCACATGGGGGTCAAGTTCCCCAAAGGTCCCCGCCTCGCCACGTAGCTCCCGCCGCCACCCACCGCCACCCAAGCCGGGTTGTTGCACTTATAGGCCCGTGCGGGGGCATAACTCCCACAACCCGGCGATTTGGTGGCGGGGTTAGTGGCCGTTGTCGCGGCGTTCCAGCAAGCGGTCGGTTTGTTCGCGCTGCTCGTAGACGAGGCGGATGATCCAGTAGCGCAGGTAGCGGGTCAGGGAGTTGCGCAACCAGATGATCGCGCCGACGAGCGCCATACCGACGCCGATGAGGGCGAAGATCGCGGCGCGGTGGATGTCTTCGAACGTGCCCGCGTTGTACGCGCTCCACCACGAGATGAACGCGACGACGAACCCGAGCACCGTCAGCCCGATGCCCACGCGCGCCGCGGTTCGCTCGGGGTTCGCGCCGCCTCCGCTGACCCTCATTTTCGTGACCTCGGCTTCGAACTGCGCGAGGCGCGAGGGCGACATTGTTTCGCGCGCGGGCGGCTTCACGTCGTCCATCTCAGTCTCCTGGGTCGTCAATGCTTCCCCCCGAGATATGCCGATGCGAGACCATCGGCGAGTTCGGTCGTGCTCCCCGTGTGTTCGATCCGCCCGTGGAGCATGATCCCGGCGACGTCGGCGATGCCGAGGATCTCGTGCACGAACTGCTCGACGATAAGGATCGACAACCCGGCGGCGGCGATCTGGCGTACGTGGTCGTACAGCTCGTCGACGACGATGGGCGCGAGACCCATCGACAACTCGTCGACGAGCAACACCGCGGGGTCCGTCGCCAATGCGCGCGCCATTGCGAGCATCTGCTGTTCGCCGCCCGACAACGTGCCGGCCATTTGGCGGCGCCGGTCGCGCAGGCGCGGAAACTGCGTGAACGCTCGCGCCGAAACGTCCGGGTAGCGCATCCCCGTGAAGGTCGCCATGCGGAGGTTCTCGGCCACCGTGAGGTTGGGGAAGATGCCACGCCCTTCGGGTACGACGCACACACCGGCGCGTGCGAGCGCGTCGGGGGCAGCGCCGGTCACGTCGCGTCCGCAGAGCATGAGACCACCGGAACTGGGCACGATCTGACCCGACGCCACGCCGAGCGTGGTGCTCTTGCCCGCGCCGTTCGGGCCGAGCAGCGCGTACACCTCGCCCGCGTGCAGCGCGAGGTCGACGCCGTGCAGCACGTCGATTCGCCCGTAGCCGGCGTGCACCGCGACGAGTTCGAGCACCGGAGTGCGTGCGGCGAACGCGGGGTTCGTCATCATCGGTGGGCCCGCGTGCCGAGGTACGCCTGCTGCACGGCCGCGTCGGCCTGGACCTCGCCCGGCGTGCCGCGAGCGATCACGCGTCCGAAGTCGAGCACGTTGATGTGGGCGCACGTATCCATCACGAAGGCCATGTCGTGCTCCACCAACAACACGCCGAGGCCGTCGGACGAGAGGCGCAGGAGCAGTTCACCGAGTTCGTGCGTCTCGCGTTCGTCGAGCCCCGACGACGGTTCGTCGAGCAGCAGCACCTTCGGCGCGACCGCGAGCGCACGCGCAACCTCGACCAGCCGGGCGGTGCCCGTAGGTAACGATTCCACCTTCGCGTCGGCGACCGCCGAGATACCAACCTGCGCGAGGAGCGTGTCGGCGAGCGGGCCCGGCACGTAACGCTCGGGCCACCAACGGCGGCGCATCTCGAGCGCGACGAGGACGTTGTCGCGTGCGGTGAGGCTCCCGAACGCTTCCAGTCGTTGGAACGTGCGGGCAATGCCTTTGCGGGCCCTCCGATGGGGCTTGGCGCGCGTCACGTCGGTGCCGTCGAGCACCACGCGCCCGCTGGTGGGCGACTGCAGGCCGGTGATGACGTTGAACAAGGTCGTCTTCCCGGCGCCGTTCGGGCCGATGAGGCCGGTGACGCTCCCGGCGGGTACCGCGAGTGACGTTCCGTCGAGCGCGATGACGCCGGCGAATCGCACCGTCACGTCCGTCACTTCGAGCAGCGTCATCGTTTACGCGCTCCCGACGCGGGCGGTGGCACGCGGCACGTCGTTCGTGATCCCGAGCGCGCGGTCGACGATGAGTACGTCGGCTTCGGAGAACGGCCGCGCGAGTCCGAGGTTGCCGACCTCCGGTTCCGCGTTCGCTTCCCTCAACGCGTCGGCGTCGCGCCGCGCGTCTTTCCGCCACGGCAGCAGCGGCGCGAAGCCTTCGCCGATCGCGACAACCGCGCCCGACGGGTTCTGGATGATCCCGATCGCGGCGAGGCCGGGAGCGAGGTATTCGAGCGCCTTCCACAACGACAGGTGCCAGTTGTCTTTCACGAGCACCAGGCCGAGGCCGAACATGCCTGCGAAGAGCGCGCCGGCAACGGTCGCGACGCCGCCGATCACGAGCGCGAGGACGATGCTCAGGCCGGCCAGCATCTGGAACTGCCCACCGCTGACCGTCTCGTAGTACTGAGCCATGAACGCGCCGGCGAAACCTGCCATCCCCGCCGACAGCATGAACACCAGAACCTTCGTCTCGAGAATGTTCACACCGACCGTGGCCGACGCGGCCTCGCTGTCGCGCAGCGCGACGAACCGCCGTCCGAGCGCGCTGCGCCGGAGCGCGACCACGCCGATGCCAGTGAGCCCGAACACCGCGGTGACGAGAAGTAGGAACGAACGGGTGGACGCGAAGTGCGCGCCGAACAGGTGCAGACGTTGCACCTTCCGGTCCTGGGTGCCCAACGCCCACGGCTGGGTGAAGAACACGAACTCGACCATCGACGCGAACGCCATCGTCGCGAGCGCGAGATACAAACCTTGGAGGCGCATCGCGGGAAGGGCCAGCAACGCGCCGACGGGTACCACCAGGAGCGCCGCGAGAACCACCGCGTACCAATGGCCGTGCATGCCGCCGAGGCGCGTGTACGCGACCGCGCCGATGCCGGCGAACGCGAGGGGCGCCAGCGACACCTGCCCGGCCCAACCGATGAGAGGTACGAGCGACAGCGCCACCAGTGCGGTGCACATGCCGAGCGCGAAGCGGTTCATGTTGGTGGGGGAGAGGAACGTGCTGATGGCGGCGATTGTTGCGAGCAGCACCGCCATCCCCACGACGGTGTCGCGCACGCTCGAAACCCGTTCGCTGTGGCGAACCACGTTGATGCGCGCGAACTGCAACCGCGCGCTCGGCAGCAAGAGCAGCACGATGAACAGCATCACGGTCGGGAGGGCGAGCGGCAGTTGGCCCCAGCGCCCACCGAACTGGAGGAATAACTGCGACCACTCGACGGCCAGCGCCAGCAGGAGCGCCCCGACGTAGGTCATCGGCAGGCTGCGTAGACGTCCGACCACTGCCGCCGCGAACGCGGTGATGATCAGGAGGGTAAGCGGGCCGCCGGTGGCCATGCCGCTCTCGGGTGCGAGGAAGATCCCGGCCAGCGCGGCGAGCGCGCAGCCGAGCGCCCACGCGAAGCTCGACAGGAATTCGGAGCGCGCGCCGCTGAGCCCGGCGAGGCTGCGGTTGTCGACGACTGCTCTCATCGCGATGCCGCTGCGGGTGCCGAAGAGGAAGGCGCGCAAACCAACCGCGAGTACGACCGTCAGCGTGAGCGTGATGAACCGGTGCCACGTCATCACGACGTCACCGATGTGGAAGCCGCGGTCGCCGAAGAACGAGGGCAGCACGTACCCGAGGTTCTGGTCCCAGATCATGTTGGCGAGGCCGATGAACGCGAACATCAACCCGATGGTCACGGTCAGTTGTGCCACGAGCGACTTGCCTTGAAGGTGGCGCATGATGAGCCGGTCGAGTGTGACGCCAATCAACGGTGCAGCCACGAGCACGGTGAGCACGAGGGCCAACCACGTGGGGAGGCCCCGTTTCACGCGCAGTTCCCAGTAGAAGTACGCGAGCAGCATGCCGATCGCACCCTGCGCGAAGTTGAAGATGCCAGTGGTCGTGTACACGACGACGAGGCCGGCCGCCGACAGCGCGTAGATGCCGGCGAGCGGGAGCGCGAACACGAGCAAGTTGAGGAGACTCGTGCCGTTCACCGGGTTGCCGGCCCACGCCACCTTGCTCACGCCGACAACGAACGCCAGCGTCGCGAGCCACACCGCCAGGTTCGACCTTCTCACGCGTCCCCTTCCGCAGTGGAGCGGAGCGCCAATGTCGTCAGCCCTTGAATGCGTTCTGCGGATCGAGCGTGATCATGTACGCCTTCCCGCTGCAGTCGAACTGGCCGGGAGTCGTCGGGTCGATACGCACGAACTTGCCGCCTCGCACCTGCATGCCGACGAGACACACGCTGCCCCGGCGGCCACCGATGTCGGTCTTCGGGAGGAAGCCGCCGGCGGTGAAGTCGTGGATTCCGTTGAGTGCGGTGACAAGCGCTTTGCGCGTCAACCCGTTGGGGCCGTCGTTCGTGACGATGTTGTTGACCGCTTGCGCGAACAGTTCACCGGCGACGAACGACGTCGCGCCGAAGCCGTCGGCGTTCGGGTCGTACTGGAGAAGACTGTCGAGCGTGGCGTTGTGGCCCTTGTCTTCGAACGGCAACACGTTCGACCACACGTACTGACCTTCGACCGCGTTGCCGCCTTCGCCGATCAAACGCTTGTCGTAGCACTGCACCGAACAGTCCCATACCTTCACGGTGTTCACGCCTTGCACGGCAGCTTCCTTGCGCAAGAAGACGGTGCCCTTGTAGTCGAGCCCGCTACGCGCGTAGGTGGACTTATGTTGCTTGATCGCCTGGACGAACGGCGTGTACGCGGGTTGCTGTGACAGGCCGCTCCCGCCGAATTCGGCGTCGAGCTTGAGGCCGAGTTGTTGGCTGGCGCGGAAGCCGGGCATCGACGCGGCGATCGTCGACGGCAGGTCGGCCGGGATCACCCACACCCCGTGCAGCGTGTTCGCGCCGTACTTCTTGAAGTAGTAGTCGAACGCGGTTGTGGCGACGGGGAACGTGCGCGGCCCCGATCCGCTGTAAGGGCACGAACCACCGGTGGGTAGTACCGCGAACGAAACCGGCGAGCACTGCTCCTGGTGGTTCGTCTGCAACGCGGCGAGGTCGGGGAGACCAGACGCCGCGCCGCGCTTGTCTTTGCACTGCTGGGCCGCGGTCATGTCGTTGAGGAACAGCGCCGTGGTGCCCACGAGCGCGAACGAGTTGCCGCACGCAGCCGTGATCGAGTTCTTGGCGTCGTCGGGCGAGAGCTTGGAGTCAGCGCTCTTCACCACCACTTGCCGGCACGCGAGGCCGCCGTTGGCGTTGCGGTACTTCGCCCACGCCTTCACGCCGTCGACCGAACCTTGGAACAGCCCGGGACGGATGGTCGAGCCGGTGTCGGCGACGACCGTCACGGTGATCGTCTTCGGCGTCACGCCGATCTCGGTGCCTGTCAGCAGGGTGGTGCTGCATTTCGCGTTCGGCCCCGACGTGGTCGTCGCGCCGCCCGCCGCGGCCGAGGGCGCGGAGGTCGCGGCGGTCCCGACTTTCTTGCCGCCACCGCAGCTTGTGAGCACGACCACGAGTGCCGTGCCGAACACCAACCAACGAGCGCGCCGCATGGCGAACTCCCTTCGTCGGTCCCCCCCGGGAACGCCGACCGGATGTGGCGCATTGCTACTCGATGGCGGGGCGTGGCGCCATGTCCATGCCGTGACTTCGCGCGCCCGCACAGACACTTGTAGGCATACATGCATATGCGCTACATTGAAGGCTGATGACTGCCGCGTCCGTCGAGCCTGCTGCGTCAACTGCGCCGTCGGCGCTCCTCGCCGACCCGGCACTGCACGCCTTGTACGAGTTCACGGAGCTCATCGCGGCCAACGTTCGAAGCGCGCCGATGCGCGAGCGGGTCGTGCGAGCGGCTCGGGTGCCGCTGACGCGGGCCGGCTTGAACCTTTTGCGAATCGTCGAGCGCCACGCGCCGATTGCGGTATCCGATCTCGCCCGGCGCCTCGGCGTCGACCAGAGCACGGCCAGCCGGCAGCTCGGGCCGCTCGAAGACCAACGCCTGATCTCGCGCGCGGTCGACGACAACGACCGCCGCGTCGCGTGGCTGTCGCTGACGCCGAAGGGCCGCCGGGTGTTGGAGCGCACGATCGAGGTGTGGCTCGAGGACTACGACGTCGCACTCGAAGCGTGGAGCAGCGCCGACCGCGCAACACTCGGCGAACTGCTCGACCGCCTTCGTCACGATCTTTCGAAATCACGTCTTCCCGGGAGAGAACAATGACCGCCACTACCACGGCCACCGCACCGAAGAATGGTCACTACACGATCATCTCGGCCGACTGCCACGCGGGCGGAAGTCACGAGCAATACCGCGAGTTCCTCGAGTCGAAGTACGTCGCCGACTTCGACGCGTGGCGCGAGAAGTACAAGAACCCGTACTCAGACCTGCGCGGCAACCGCCGTCTGCGCAACTGGGACGACGACCTGCGCAATGGTCAACTCGAAGACGACGGAATCGTCGCCGAGGTGATCTTCCCGAACACGGTGCCGCCGTTCTTTCCGAGCTTCGTGCTGTTCGCGCGCCCGCCCACACCCGAGCAGTACGAGCACCGGCTCGCCGGCATCCGCGCCCACAACCGTTGGATGGCCGACTTCTGCAGCCGCTACCCGGAGCGACGCGCCGGCATCGGCCAGATCTTCCTGAACAACGTCGAAGACGCGATGGAAGACGTGAAATGGATCAAGGAGAACGGGCTGCGCGGCGGCGTGCTGATCTCGGCGATCCCGCCTGACTGCAAAGACGTGAAGCCGCTCTACGACCCGATCTACGAGCCGCTGTGGTCGCTCTGCGAAGACCTCGAGTTGCCGGTGAACAGCCACGGCGGCACGGGTCTCCCCGACTATGGCAAGTACCCGGTAGCGGCGTTGCTCTTCATCACCGAAGTGTCGTTTTATTCGCAGCGCCCGTTCGTGCAGCTCTTGATGTCGGGTGTGTTCGAACGCCACCCGCGTCTCCAGTTCGTGATGACCGAGATGGGCTGCTCGTGGTTGGTTCCGATGTTGCGGAACTTCGACCGGGTGTTCAAGCAGATCCGCGACACGGGCGCCACTGGTGAGATGCGCTATTCGGAAGAGCACATCCTTCCGAAGTCGGCCACCGAGTACTTCCACCAGAACTGCTGGGTGGGTGTGAGCCAACCCGGCCCCGACGACGTTCGGGCGCGCGAAGTGCTCGGTCGCGACCGGTGGATGTGGGGGAGTGACTACCCGCACGACGAAGGTACGCACCCCTATACCCGTGAGCACTTGCGCCAGTTGTTCGCCGGCACCGACGCCGCCGAGATGCAGCAGTTGTTGGCGGGGAACGCGGCGCGCCTCTACGACTTCGACCTGAAGGCGCTCGAACCGCTCGCCGAGAAGGTCGGTCCCACCGTCGAGGAACTCGCGGTGCCGCTCGACGAACTCCCCGAGAACCCCAACGAGGCGTTGCTCAAAGCCGTCACCGGCGCCTAACCCCACTCGTTTTGATCTCAAAAACCTGCCGTTTTCGGTGCATTTACGCGATGAAAACGAGTTGGGCGAACGCGACGGCCTCGCGTTCGATGAGCTCCTTGTCGTAGTCGAGGGTTGCGACGTGGAAGCTGCGCTCGAGCGTGATGCGGGTGACGGGCCCGCTCACGGCCGCGGCGAAGAGGTCGCTCGATTCGGGCGGCACCACGTGGTCCTGCGGGCTCGACAGCAACAACACCGGGCAGGTGATCTCGCTCGAGCGCGCCTCGATCTCCACGAGTGCGTCGAGCAAGGACAGCATGCCGGCCACGGGCGCCTGGTCGTAGGCCAGTTCGGTCTGGGTCGGGTCCGCGATGTCGTTCCCGGGGCCGGGCATGCACACCGTGCCCGCGTCGATCAGCTGCCGCAGCCCGTCGCGCATCGCCTCGATGTCGGGGCCGGCGGCGACCGCACCGTTGATCACGACGAGGCCGGCGATCTCTCGATGACGCAACGCCAGCCACGCCGCGATCGTCGCGCCCATCGATAGGCCGGCCACCACGACCTTGTCGCAACGCGCCGCGAGATCGGAGTACGCGACGTCGGCTGCGCCGGCCCAATCGGTCCAGCTTGTTGCCGTCATGTCTTCGACGCTCGTGCCATGTCCGGGTAGCCGCGGCAGCTCGGTCGTGTAACCGGCTCGTGCGAACGCTTCGGCGAGACCGCGCATCGATTGAGGAGTGCCGGTGAACCCGTGGAGCACGAGCGCGCCGTGCGGTCCGCCGGGAGCGGAGAAAGGTTCGGCGCCGGGCAACACGTGGGCGGTCATCAAGATCTCCTTCGGTTCTCGGCGCGCGTCACGCCAGCGTCGACAGTCCGCCGTCTACGGCGAGCACCTGTCCGGTGATGTAGCTCGCGTCGTCGCTCAACAGGAACACCACTGGCGCGGCTACTTCCCATGCGGTGCCTTGGCGCCCGAGCGGCACCGGCGTCTTCGCGCGCGACGGCCGACCGGCGGTGGCCCAACGGCCGAGCGGCGTGTCGATCAAGCCGGGAGCGACGACGTTGGCTCGTACGATTCGGCGCGACCCTTCACGGGCGACGTGTCGGCACAACCCGAACAGCGCAGCTTTCGACGCGTCGTACGCCGGGAGGTTGCTCCCAGGTTTGAGACCCGCGAGTGACGCGATGAACACGATCGACGCGCCGTCGGAGCACAACGGCAACGCGGCGCGGGCGAGTAGGAAGTGTGAGCGCACGTTCACCGCGAACACGTCGTCCCATGCTTCCGCAGTAGTGCCTTCGAGGCCGCGCCCCGCGCCGATGCCGATGTTGCATACCAGCCCGTCGAGCCCACCGAGCGCTGCGTGCGAGTCGGCGACGATGCGTTCGCACACCGACTCGTCGCGCACGTCGCCTTCGACGACCGTCGCCGTCGCGCCTTCGTCTCGTACGAGTGCGGCGGTGGCTTCGGCCGCGTCACGGTGCCTGTCGGCGCACGCGATCGCCGCGCCTTCGCGAGCTGCCAGCACCGCGATCGCGCGCCCATTGCCGATAGGTGCGTCGGGCTCACGTGAAGGCTGCGTGCCCGCGCCCACGATCAACACTCGCCGCCCGCTCAACCGCAACGCCATGCTGGCATCTTCGCAGACGAGAGAAACAGACACGCCGATAGAGGCCGAGCCGCCGCTCGTGGCCGGGTGCTGGAACGACGTTGCGCTGTTCGTAAGGGCTTCGGCGATTCTCATGCCCGAAGTTGGCACCTGTGCACGGAGTTCGGGCATGAAAGATCCGAAAGCGACCGCACCCTTGCCGCAGACGGACCTCCTAGGTGTCGCGGGTGTGAGTGACGACGAAGCCGGCGGCGAGCACGATCAGGACGTAGATCGTGAGCACGCCCAGACCTGCCCACGGCCCGAGCCCTTTGGTCTGGTGCACGTTGAGGATCGCGGCGCCGG
>JAODBJ010000063.1 GCA_025463905.1 Actinomycetes bacterium | reverse complement strand
GCCCGGGCGGGAAGTTGAGTGCTTCGAAGTTGTGCCAGTCGTCTTCGACCTCGGGGCCGTAGAACACCCGGTAGCCGAGTCCGGTGAAGATGTCTTCGAGTTCGCGCCACACCTGCGTGACGAGGTGAAGATGACCGCGCTCGTAGTCGCGGCCTCCGACGGTGAGGTCGAGGCGGTCGCGTTCGTACGCGCCGGCGCGACCCGATGCTTCGAGATCGGCGCGGCGCTGCGCGATCGCTTCCTCGACGGTGGCGCGCGCCTGCGAGAGCGCCTTGCCGACGCGGGCTCGTTCCTCGGCTGCGACGCTCTTGATCGACTCTCGGATCGTGACGAGCGGCGACCCTTTGCCGAGAGCGCGCCGCTCGACCACGCCGAGGTCTTCGAGGGTCGCGGCATCGGCCGCCGCCTTGGCCCCCTCGGCCGCCGCGGTGTTCGCCTGCTCGATCAGTTCGGTCGCGGTACTCATGCCGGTCCCCGGCCGGCGGCGCGGCGTTGGCGCGCTACCTCGAAACACAGGACGGTGCCGGCCATGGCGAGGTTCAAGGACTCCGTGCCGGCCGCCATCGGGATCGTGACCGTGACGTCGAGCGGCAGGTCCGACGACAGGCCTCGCGCTTCGTGCCCGAGCACCACCACGACCGGGCCGCTGAGATCAACCGCGTCGGGCGTAGCAGTCGCACCGCCGGTGACGACGGCACCGACCCGCACAAGACCACGCGCACCGCAGCGTTCGAGCGCGTCTGCGACATCGACATCGTCGATGACCGGCACGCTGAAACAGGCACCCGCGGTGGCACGCACGAGCTTGGGATTGTACGCGTCGACCGATCCGCGCCCGAGGAGATACGCATCCGCGCCGGCCGCCGCGGCCGACCGCCACAACGTGCCCGCGTTCCCCGGGTCGTTGACCCGGTCGGCGATCACGACGAAATCGGCCGCCGCGAACGCATCCGTGGCCCGCTGCTTGTCGCGCTTGACCAGCGCGAACACCCCCTGCGGTGCGACGGTGCTGCCGAGGCGTTCCGCCACCCCGGGGCTGAGCCACTCGACCCGGACGCCCGACTGCGCCGACTGCTCGACGACCTCGCGGATCGCACCGCTCGCGTCGGCCGCGACGAACACCGCGTCGAGTGGTGCGCGCTGCGCCAATGCCGCGGCAAGCAACCGGGGGCCTTCGATGACGAAGGACCCGGCTGCGTCGCGGGCGCGCCCGTCGCGCAGCAACGCCCGCAGTTCGCGGACGGCTGCGTTGCGCGCCCCGAGCGGCGCCGCTCGGTTCAGTTGCTACCGAGCGCGCCGCGCGCGGTGGTGACCAGCTGGCCGAACGCCTCGGGCTCGCGCACTGCGAGATCGGCCAGAACCTTGCGGTCGAGATCGATGTCGGCCGCCTTCAGCCCCGCGATGAAACGCGAGTACGCAATGCCGTGCTCACGGCAGGCGGCGTTGATCCGCACGATCCACAGCCGGCGGAACTCGCCCTTGCGCGCTCGCCGGTCCCGGTAGGCGTATTGGAGCGAGTGCATGACCTGCTCGTTGGCCTTACGGAAGTGGCGGCCGCGAGCACCGGAGTAGCCCTTTGCCTCTTCGAGAATTGCCCGGCGGTGTTTCTTGCCGCCGACTGATCGCTTGACCCGTGCCATCGTTCCCCCCCTTTATGCGCGCCCGAGCAGGCGCTCGACGTGCTTCTTGTCGCCGCCGGTCACTTCCGCCTCGCGGCCGAGGCGGCGGGTGCGGTGACTCGGCTTCTTTTCCAGCAGGTGGGCACGAAACGCCTTGCGCCGGAGAATCTTGCCCGTTCCGGTGAGCTTGAAGCGCTTGGCCGCGCCGCGATGCGTCTTGATCTTCGGCATGGTCAGTTCCAGGTGTCCTGTTCGGGGGTGTGCGGTCAGCTCGCCGGTTCGGTTGCGGCGGCAGCCTTGGCGGCGGGCGGCCGAGCCGATCGCGACGGCTTCTTCGTGGGGTTGAGCACCATCGTCATGTTGCGGCCGTCTTGGCGGGGTGCAGACTCGACCATCGCCAGGTCGGCAACCCGTTCTGCAACTTTCTCGAGGATGCGGCGGCCCAGTTCCGGGTGGGCCATCTCGCGCCCTCGGAACATGATCGTCAGCTTGACTTTCGACCCCTCGGCGAGGAAGCGCTCGACGTGCTTCATCTTGGTGTCGTAGTCGTGCGAGTCGATCTTGGGCCGGAACTTCATCTCCTTGATGACGACGTTCGAGGCCTTCTTGCGCGATTCCTTGCGCCGCTGGTCTTGCTCGTACTTCCACTTGCCGTGGTCCATGATCCGACAAACCGGCGGATCGGCCGTCGAGGCGACCTCGACAAGGTCGAGACCTTCCTCCCGCGCTATCGCCAGCGCTTCGGGAAGGGGCTTCACGCCGAATTGGTGTCCGTCAGAGCCGATGAGCAGCACCTGACGAGCGCGAATTCGGTCGTTCATGCGGGTGTCGTCTGTTGCGATAGCGCTCACTCCTTGTTTCCGGGGGAGCCGCCGACGCGAAGCGACGGCGGACACGAGGAAGCGTCCACCGCCGGACCGGTAGGGTCACCAGTGAGGCAACGGACCCGGACTCGGTGGGCACGAAACTCCGTGCACCCGGCCGGGTGGGGACACTCTCCAAAAACACTGTTCGTAAACTGGGCAGCGTCCCGCTTCCCTTTTAGATTTTGGTGGAAGGATACCCGCGTGGGCACGCTGTGGACACCATCCGGTGAGTATGAACCCCGCGACGAGGGAAATGCTTCCCCGCCCGCGGCGCCGCCTTCGGGAGGCGGTCCACCGCCGGGTGACGACGACGCCGCGCCGTCACCGGAAGAGATTGCCGCAATGCGTGAGGTTCACGCGCGGCTCGTGGCCACGCCGGTCGAGGACGTTGTCGCGAACCATGCGTTCGGTCTGTGGCAGTTGGCGCTCGTGTATCTCGGTGTCGCCACACCGCCCGACGACGAGGGTCTCCAGCCGGAACCGGATCTCGCCGCCGCCGGCCTCGTGATCGACGCGGTCGCGGCGCTGCTCGACGGCATCGGCCCCCGCCTCGGACCCCACGAAGAACCGTTGCGCGACGCGCTGCAACAGACGCAGATGATCTACGTGCAGATCGCGGAAGCGATCGCCGCGCAAGATGGCGACTAGCTGATTTTCGACCCACTCGCCGACGCGTACGACGACGGTAGGCCCGCGTACCCACCGGCGCTATACGAAGCGCTCGAATCGGCCGTCGGCTCGCTCGCGAATCGCGTCGTGCTCGAAGGCGGAGCAGGCACAGGACTCGCCACCCGTGCGCTCGTCGCACTCGGCGCGCACGTTGTCGGCTTCGACCTCTCGGCACCGATGCTCGAGCACGCATCGCGCAACGCGGCCGGCGCGTACACCGTGCTTGCCGACGGCAACCACCTGCCGTTCGCCGACGGCTGCGCCGACCTGTGTTGCTTCGCGCAGTCGTGGCATTGGCTCGATCCGCTCGACGCGGTGCCGGAGGTGGCGCGCGTGCTGCGCGCCGACGGCGCCTGGGCCGCATGGTGGAGCCATCCGCGCGCCGACGGCACCGCGTGGTTCGACCAGTACCAGCGGCTGCTCGAACACTCCACGAGCTACGACCGGCGCCAGCGCGACATCGACTGGAGCCGTGACGTCGCCGCATCTCGCCGTTTCGGCCCGCCGCGGCGGATCGACGTCGCCTGGCGACGCGAAGTGGCACTCGACGTGTGGATGCGCGACGAGCGGTCGAAGTCGTACATCGGCCTCCTCGAACCGCACGCCCGCGACGCGCTCCTCACATCGCTCGAAGCACACCTGCGCCTCGCATTCCCCGGCGGGACGCTCACGGTGCCGTACGAGACCTGGCTCTGGATCGCGAAGTGTCGCACCAACAAAATCGGCCCGCTCCGCACCTAAGGAGTCAGCACCGCGTGATTTCGGTGGCCTCCCACCGGCCGAGCGGCGCGGGTGCGACCGAAAACCGCACCGCCGCACCCACCGCGATGCGGCGGCTGCCGTCGACGAGACGGGTGGCGTGGAACTCGTAGACCGCGCCGTCGGGAGTGGCAATCACACCGCGGCCGCGACCCTCGTCGAACGCGCTCACCGTGCCGTCCATCGGGCCACCGATCGGCCCGCTCACTGCACGATTTTTGCGATCGGGATCTCGAGGATGCCGGTCGCGCCGTGTTCTTTGAGCGCCGGGATCAACGTGTTGATGTCGGTCTTCGCCACCACCGTCTCTACCGCGTACGCGTCTTCGCCGAAGAGCTTCGACACCGTCGGCGACTTCAACGCGGGGAGCAAGTCGATGACGGCCTGCAGGTTCGCGTCGTCGACGTTGAGCTTCACGAGCACGCGACCGCGGGCTTCGAGCGCACCGGAGAGCAACGTCTGGAGTTGTTCCATCGCGCGACGCTTCTCGGCATCTTCGTATGCGACGGGGTTCGCGATCAGCTCGGTGTGCGACACCAGGATCGTGTCGAGGATCTTCAGGCCGGCCGCGCGTAACGCACGGCCGGTTTCGGTGAGCTCGACGACCGCGTCGGCGATTTCCGGGATCTTCGCTTCGGTCGCGCCGTACGAGAGGGAGATCTGCGCGTCGATCCCATGGTCGACGAGGAACCGGCGCGTGAGCTCCGGATACTCGGTGTGTACGCGGACCCCGCGGGGCAGATCCTTCACCGACTCGTACGTGGCATCACCGCTGACCGCGAGCACGATACGGGTCGGGCGCGCGGTCGCCTTCGAGTAGTGCAACTGCGTGACGGTGACAACGTCCGCGCTCGTCTCCTCGATCCAGTCGCGTGCCGTGACACCGAGGTCGAAGAGGCCTTCGGCGACGTAGCGCGGGATCTCCTGGGGACGAAGGATCGTGACGTCGATGACCCGCGGATCGTCGATCGCCGCGCGATAGTCGACCTCAGAGGATCGGTTCACCGCGAGATCGGCATCCTCGAACAACTGCAACGTCGCTCGTTCGAGCGAACCTTTCGGGAGCACGATGCGCAACATCGAGTCGGCAGAGTAACCGCGATGCCTTCCGCTCTTGCCGTGAACGGCGGGCCGCTCGGGCCCCGCCCGCGGCGATGGGGGCTTCGCCTTGCACGCGCGGCCTTATGAGCCGGCGACGAGGAGGCGATAACCGCCGTCGTATTCGGCGAGCGTGCGAAGGTAGCCGTAGCGCGTGTCCCACGCGCCGCTCGCGAGGTCGCAGCGCAGCCGCTCCGTGTTCTCGGTTCGCGTCGCGTCGTCGAGTTGCGCGAACGACGATATGCCGGCCTGGACGTCAGGGTCGAGGTAGGCCTCGGGGCGGTTCCAGTACGCAGCACCGAACCCGTCGGTGCAGTCCGCGGGGACCGGGACGGACTCGATCGAGCGGACGTCGAACAACGCGGCGAGACGGCGGGCGCCGGGAGCGCGTTCGCTCGGGACTTCGCCGGACTCCGGGAAGTAGTCGGCGTAGAGCCAGAAATCGTCGGAGCACGATGGTTCGAAGAACAGCACGACCTGGCGCGTCGCGACGCGGCGCATCTCGGCGACGCCCTGCTCCAGGTCGTTCCAGTGATGCAGCGTGAGCGTCGCCATCGCCGCGTCGAACGTGGCCGTCGCGAACGGCAGCGCCTCCGCGACTGCGCGAGCTGCCGGTGCTGCGCCTCGGGGGCGTTGCGCGAGCATCGTCGCCGACGGCTCGACCGCCACGACCGCGCGATCGACGGGTTCGTAGGAACCGGTGCCGGCACCGACGTTCAACACCGTCCGCGCGTCTCCGAGCTTCGCGGTGATTCGCGCGGCAATGCGCGGGTCGGGGATGCGCGTGCGGGTGTACGTGCGGCCGATCGCGTCGTACTTCGCGCCGCTCGCCACGCGCCGGCCTAGCGCAGCAGGCGGAGCAACGTGACCATTTCGATCGCGGCGAGCGCCGACTCTTGGCCCTTGTGGCCGACCGCGCCACCCGTGCGGTCCATCGCCTGTTGCACGTCGTCGGTAGTGAGCACGCCGAACACCACCGGGATATCGGTTTCGAGCGCCACGCGCATGATTCCGGCCGCCGATTCGCTCGCGACGAACTCGAAATGCGGGGTCTCGCCGCGAATGACGGCGCCGAGACAGATCACTGCGTCGACATGACGGGTATGCGCGATCTGTTTCGCGATGAGCGGTACCTCGAACGCGCCCGGCACCCACACGACGGTCACATGGTCGTCGGTGACGCCATGGTCGCGCAGGGTCTGTTCCGTGCCCGCCAGGAGCTTCTCAGTGACGTCGCGGTTGTAGCGCGCGACGACGATGCCGAACCGCATTCCCTTTGCGTCGAGCGGACCTTCGCCGACACTGTGACGCCCCATCAGCTACCGCCAAGTCCTTCGTCGTCGATATCGAGCAGGTGACCCAGCTTCTGCTGCTTCGCTCGCAAGTATGCGATGTTTTCGTGCGTCGGCTTGGTGCGCAACGGCACGCGCTCGACGATCTCGAGGCCGTATCCCTCGATGCCGCCGTACTTCGCGGGATTGTTCGACATCAGGCGCATCGTGGTGACTCCCAGGTCGACCAGGATCTGCGCGCCGATACCGTATTCGCGCGAGTCGGCCGGGAACCCCAATTCGAGGTTCGCCTCCACGGTGTCTCGACCTTGCTCCTGCAACTGGTACGCCCGCAGCTTGTGGCCGAGTCCGATGCCGCGACCTTCGTGGCCGCGTAGGTACACCACGACACCTTCGCCGATCGCCGAGACGCGTTCGAGCGCTTCTTCGAGTTGCTCGCCGCAATCGCAACGCATGGAACCGAACACGTCGCCGGTGAGGCATTCGGAGTGGACGCGCACCAACACGTTCTGCTTGCCGGATACTTCACCCTTCACGAACGCGACATGCTCGGTGCCGTCGAGCAAACTCTCGAACACATGAGCGGTGAAGTCGCCGTGCGGGGTTGGGATCCGCGCCTCCGACACGCGCCGCACCAACTTTTCGCGGTGACGCCGGTAGCGGATCAGGTCGGCGATCGTCACGAGTACAAGGCCGTGCTCAGCGGCGAACGCTTCGAGGTCTGGGAGCCGCTGCATCGTGCCGTCGTCGTTCACGATCTCGCTGAGCACGCCGGCCGGGTAGCAGCCCGCGATGCGCGCCAGGTCGACCGCGGCTTCGGTGTGACCGGCCCGCTTGAGCACGCCACCCTCGCGGTAACGCAGGGGGAAGATGTGGCCGGGGCGCGAGATGTCGGCGGGTTTCGTGTTCGCGTCGATCATTGCGCGCACGGTCGCGCAGCGGTCGGCGGCCGAAATGCCGGTGCTGGTACCGACGCGCGCGTCGACCGACACGGTGAAGGCCGTGCGCTGCGTCTCGGTGTTGTCGCTGCCCGACACCATCAACGGGAGGTTCAGTTCGTCGAGACGACTCCCCTCCATCGGCAGGCAGATCACACCGCTCGTATAACGGATCATGAACGCCATCTTCTCGGGCGTCATCTTCTCCGCCGCGACGATGAGGTCGCCCTCGTTCTCGCGGTCTTCGTCGTCCACGACGACCACGAGCTCACCGCGCCGGATGGCGTCGATTGCTCGTTCAACGGTGTCGAAGGTCATGAGTTCGGTTCCCTTCGGGAGGGCAGCAATTTCTCTACATACTTCGCGACGACGTCGACTTCGAGGTTGACCGTCGCACCGACGTTCTTGGTTCCCAATGTCGTCACGTCGCGCGTGTGCGGAATCATGGCGATCGAGAACGCGTCGTCGGCAACGACGGCAACCGTGAGACTGACGCCGTCGACCGTGATGGACCCTTTCTCGACGACGTACCGCAACACGCCCGCGGGTGCGGCAACGCGCACGAGCACCGACCCGTCGGACTGCGGATCGATGGCCGCGATTTGCCCGACCGCGTCGACGTGACCTTGCACGAGATGTCCGCCGAGGCGATCGGCGAGTCGGACCGGGCGTTCGAGGTTGACCGGGTCTCCGGCGCGCAGCGCGCCGAGGTTCGTGCGGTCGAGGGTCTCGACGACCGCGTCGGCGGCCCAGGCGCCGTCGGTGAGGTCGACGACCGTGAGGCAACACCCATTGACCGCGATCGACGCACCGATCTGTGCGTCTTCGAGCACAACCTTCGCTTCGATCTCGATGCGCGCACCGCCGGTACGCGGCACGACCGAGCACACTCGACCGAGTTCCTCCACGATGCCGGTGAACATCAGCGCACCACCGGTTCGTAGTCGAGGCGCACGTCGTCGCCGAGTGCGCGTACTGACGCGAGACGCCACCGCTCGAAATCATCGATGCTTTGCGGGCCGGTGATCCCGTAGCCGGCGCGGCCCCCGTCGCCGAGGAGACCGGGAGCGATGTACGCAACGAGACGTTGCGCGAGTCCCTGGCCGAGCAGCGCGCCGTGCAGGGCCGCGCCACCTTCCACCAACGCTTCCAACACGCCGAGCCGCCCGAGCAATTCGAGCGTCCGGTCGAGGTCGACACCCACTCCGCCCGCGCCGGGATCGAGCGTCTCCACTTTCGCCCCCGCGGCTCGCCATGCGTCGAGTGTGCGCGCGTCCGCGGCTTCCGTCGTGACGACGAGCGTGGGCGCGAGGCTCGAATCGAACAGCGGACCCTCGGCGGGCACCCGGCCGCGTGCGTCGAGGAGCACCCTCAGCGGCGCGAGTCGGGGCATCGGATCGGCGTCGCGCACGGTGAGCGCGGGGCGGTCGGCGAGCGCGGTGCCGGCGCCGACCACAATTGCTTGCGCGTTGGCGCGCAGTTCGTGGGCGTCGGCGCGCGCCTCGGGGCCGGTGATCCAGCGCGAAGACCCGTCGGCGGCCGCGATCCGGCCATCGAGACTCGTCGCCGCCTTCACGACGCAGTAGGCGCGGTGCGTGCGACGGTGATGGAGGTACGGCGCGAGCAATGCGGCCGCCTGATCGCGATAGTTGCCGTCGATATCGACGACGTCGACGCCGGCGGCGCGGAGTCGCTCGATGCCCTGGCCCGCCACCCGTTCGTCGGGGTCGGCGAGCGCAACGACGACGCGGGTGACGCCGGCGGCGACGAGTGCGTCGGCGCACGGGCCGGTGCGGCCGCGGTGCGAGCACGGCTCGAGGGTGACATAGGCGGTGGCGCCCTGCGCTCGGTCGCCGGCTGCCGCGAGGGCCGCGATCTCGGCGTGGTCGCCGCCCGGCGGTTGCGTCGCGCCTTCGCCCACGATCTCTCCGTGGCGAACGAGGACCGCGCCGACCCAGGGGTTCGGCGCCGTACGACGGCGCGCGGTAGCGGCAATGTGGAGCGCTCGCTCCATTGCCTCGTCGTCGCGCACCTTTGCTCCTTCGGTGCCTCCGAGGTGCGCGCGAACGACAAGCCGGACGTGATGCTCACGCCGACCCCATTCGCCCTCTCCCATCCGGACTCTTACCGTCGGCCCAGGACTTGCGCCGGAGCGCTCACCTGGTCGGCGCACGACTGGCGGCCGTGCGTTCGCGGGCTTCTGGGCCAGGCCCAGTCACCGCCGGTCGGGACTTTCACCACACCCCGAGGGCTCAGTTTTTTTACTTGACTGTTGAGTAAAGCGTAACACCGTCGCCGAAAATTGCAACGCGTTCCATTTTTGGCGCCGCGGGGGCGTGCGTCGATAGGGGACAAATAATGTCCCCTATCGACGCATGCCCACCGGCCGGTCAGTGGGGGTGGCCGCCGCGGAGGAGGTCGAGGGCGTGGGGGACGGCGGGGAGGACGACGTCGAGACCTTCGATGGCGCCGCTCGCGCTCCCGGGGAGATTGCACACCAGCGCGGCGCCGATGGTGCCCGCCGCGGCACGCGACAGCAGCCCGAAGCCGCGGCCGTCGTTGTCGCTCACCCGCCGGATTGCCTCCACGAAGCCGGGCGCTTCACGTTCGAGCGCGGCACTGGTGCCTTCGGGTGTGAGATCGCGCGGTCCGAAGCCGGTGCCGCCCGTGGTCACGATGAAACCTTCGAACCCCGCGGCGAGCTCACGTAACGCCGTCGCTACCGACTCGACACCGTCGGCGACCACGCGGTGTTCCGCCACCGAATACCCGGCCGACGTGAGGTGCTCGACCAGAGCACGCCCCGACTTGTCGTCGCGGGTGCCCCCGGCCACGCCGTCAGACACGGTTAACACCTTCGCCTGCAGCGTCAGCCCCACGCGGTGGTCCGCATCTGGCGGACTGCGGCCGCGGGGTCGGGCTGGGCGAAGATGCCGGTGCCAGACACGAGGATGTCGACCCCCGCCTCGGCCGCGAGCCGGGCGTTCTCGATCTTGATGCCGCCGTCGATCGAGATCTCGAACGACAAGCCGCGCTCGCTCATCGCGCGGCGGGCCGCGCGCACCTTGTCGAGCACACTCGCGATGAACGGCTGACCTCCGAAACCGGTGCGGACGCTCATCACCAGCAGCACGTCGATGTCGCCGAGGTAGGGCTCCACCGCGCTGAACGGTGTTTCCGGTTCGAGGGTGAGCCCGGCGCGCATGCCGAGGTTGTGGATGCGTTCGAGCAGCGGCCGTGGATCGCCGAGCTCCACATGGATGGTGCAGCCGTCGGCGCCGGCGTCGGCGAAGTCCCGCAACAAGACCTGCGGGTTGGTCACCATCAGATGGCAATCGAGATGCAGGTCGGTGTGCTTGCGCAATGCCTTCACCACCGGCGGACCGATGGTGAGGTTCGGCACGTAATGGCCGTCCATGCAGTCGACGTGGAGGAGGTCGGCGTCGGCCGCAACGCGCTCGATGTCGGCGGCGAGGTTCGCGAAGTCGGCGGCGAGGATCGACGGCGCGATCTTCTTGGCGGTCACGGTTCGAGGCTACCCAGGTGCCTGCAACGACAAGACGAACATGCCGTCGGTGTCGGCATCGTGTGGGAGCAGCAGTGCCCCCCGACCATGCGCGCGCCACGGTGCACCCGGCGGGGCGAGCGCCTCGAAGCCTTCGAGCGTGCCGCTCGCCCACTCGTCGATTGCGAGGGTCTCCGCCGCCGTGATCGTGCACACGCTGTACACCAGCCGGCCGCCGGGCCGCACCAACCGCGCCGCGCGGGCAAGAAGGTCGCGCTGCAACTCCGCGAGCTCGTGCACATCGTGCTCGGTGATGCGCCAGCGCGCGTCCGGCCGGCGGCGCAGCACGCCGAGGCCGCTGCACGGCGCGTCGAGCAGGACCCGATCGAACGAGCGCTCACGCAACGGCGGCCGCCGGCCGTCGGCGACGATGGGGACGACCGCGTTCAGCCGCAGGCGCGCGGCACCGTCGCGCACCAGGTCGATCCGGCCGGCGTGTACGTCCGCGGCCACGACGATGCCGGTGTCGGCCATCGCCTCGGCCGCGGCCGTGGCCTTTCCGCCGGGTGCGGCGGCGAGGTCGGCGACACGCTCTCCGGGTTGCGGGTCGAGCGCTTCCACCACCGCCTGGCTGGCCTGATCCTGCGGTGTGGCACAGCCGGCGCGCACCGCCTCGAGCGCACCGGGGTCGCGCGGTGCGTCGAGCACGATCGAGTCGGCCAGCAGGTTGCCGGGCCGCGCCCCCACCCCGGCTTCACCCAATTGGGCCATGAGCGTGGAGGTGTTGGTGCGAAGCGGGTTCGGCCGCAGCGTGACCGCCGGCGGGCGGTTATCGGTGTGGAGCATCGCGACGGTGTCGTCGCGACCGAATGCCTCGAGCAACATCCGCGCGATCCAGTCGGGGTGTGACGTGATCGCGCCGAGGTCTGCGTCGGGTGTGTCGGCGTCGACTACCGGCCAAACCGGGTTGGTGCGAGCGAGCCCGCGCAGCACGCCGTTCACGAACGAACGCGCGCGCTCGGGCGCGGCGCTGACGGTCTCCCCCACCGCCGCGTGTGGCGCCACACCGTCGAACAGCTGGAACGCACCGAGGCGCAGTGCGGCGCGTACCGGCGGGTCGAGCTCGCCGAGGGGACGCTTGGAGACGCCGGCGAGCGCGTCGTCGAGTACCCCTTGCATACGCACCGCGCCGTATACGAATGCGGTGACGGACGCTCGATCGCGCGGCGACAGCCGGCTTCGCGCGAGCAGTTGCGGCACGACGATGTGCGTGAACGCGCCACCGTCTATGCGAACGAGCGCTTCGAGCGCCGTCGCGCGCGCCGAACTCATGCAGAGCTCGGGTCGACGCGCAGTGCGTTGGTGGATGTGTCGGCGCGCACTCCGTGCCGCCATGCACGCGCCGGCATGGCGCGCTTCCCCGCCGGTTGCACTTCGTCGAATGCGAGGCCGCCGTCGGCCGTGCCGAGTACCGAATCGTCGTCGATGTCCCCGAGCGCGGGCGTAGCAGTGTCGTCCGTCGCGGCGTCGTCGGTTGCGTGCGCGCGCAGCACTTTCAGGCGCGACCCGCCGATCGTCACCCACGCGCCGGGACGAGGATTGCCGGCGCGCACCACCCGCTCGAGTTCGGAGGCAGGGCGGTTGGGATCGAGGCGGAACTCGTCGATTTCGAGCTTGGCCGCGTACGTCGGTTCGCCGATCTGGGGGGTCGGCGTTGCCGTCGCGAGAGTCGGGAGCTCGCGCAGTAGGAGTTCGGTTCCGAGTTGCGTCAGGCGCGCCCGCAATTCGCCGGCCGTCTCGTGCGGTGCGATCGCGGTTCGTTCATATGCGTACACCGGTCCGGTGTCGAGACCGGCTTCGATCTGCATCAGGCACACGCCGGTTTCTGCGTCACCCGCGAGGATTGCTCGTTCGACGGGTGCCGCGCCGCGCCAGCGCGGCAACAGCGAGTAGTGCACGTTCAGGAACCCGCCGGGCACCGTTTCCAACAGCGAGGGCGGTAGCAGCTGGCCGAACGCGACAACAACGGCGAGGTCGACGCCGGCGCTTCGGAGGTCGTCGGTGACCTCACGCGCCTTCTCGGGCGTACGCACGGGAAGCCCGAGTTCGAGCGCGGCGGCTTTCACCGGGCTCGGTGTGGTCGCAGTTCCGCGCCCGCGACGACGATCGGGTTGGGTGACCACCAACGCGATGTCGTGACCCGCGTCGACGAGCGCGCGCAGGGGCACGACTGCGTCTTCTGGGCTCCCGAAATAGGCGAGGCGCACGCGTTGCGTTCGACCGTGCTAGAGCGCGTGCTTGCGGCCGCCGGGTGTGAGTACACCCATGCCCTGCTCGCGCAACTCGCGCATCGCCTGCTTGCGTTGCGCCTTGTCGAGCCGGTCGAGCATCAACACACCGTCGAGGTGGTCGATCTCGTGAAGGAACACTCGGCCGAGCAACTCGTCGCCTTCGATCACGACCTCGTTGCCGTCGAGGTCTTGGGCCTGCACCGTGACGAGCTTGGGGCGCACCATCTCGAATGCGAGGCCCGGCAGCGACAGGCAACCCTCTTCGTAGAGCCATTCACCGCTCGCCGCGACCACCTGCGGGTTGAGCATCACCTGCGGCCCTTCGCCGTCGCCGATGTCGTACACGAAGAACCGCCGTTGCACCCCAACCTGTGGCGCGGCGAGCCCGACGCCGGGCGCCTCGTACATCGTCTCGAACATCGCGTCGACCAGCTTCGCGAGCGCGCCGTCGACCTCGGTGACGGGCGCGGCCGGCCGCTTCAGCACGGGGTCGCCGAAGACGCGTATTTGGTGCGTAGCCATCAAGAGAGGTTAACCAGCCGAGGGCGCTATCCCTTCCCCGGGCGAACGGTGCCGACCAGGCGCCTCAAACGCGGGGCGGGTCGACGACGGCGCGGATGCGACCGTGGGCGCGAGCAGCCGGCAAGGTCGCGGCCAACGCGTCAGCGAGCGTGTCCGCATCCGGCGCGCGCACGAGGGCCCGGGCTTCCTTGGTACCCGCGAGCGGGCCGAGCGCGACCACACCGGCGGCTTGGTGATCAAGCGTGCGCAGCGCGTCGAGCGCGATGCCGAGCACCGCCGCGTCGCCCGACAACTCGGCGAGTGCGACGAACGGTGGCAACGCCAGCACCCGGCGCCGAGCGCGTTCGCCTTCGACCACGAAATCGGGCCGGCCGTCGTGGGCGGCGATGAGCACTTCGTGGTCGGGTTGGCGGGTCTGGACCAGCACCCGGGTCTCGTCGCGACGCCGCTGCATCAAGAGATGTGCGGCGCGCACCAGCAGCCACAGCGCCTGCTCGGCCGCGCGGTACCGCGGTGCGAGGAGCTCGGCGTCGAAGTCGAGGAACGCGACCAGCAAGGGCCGGCGACGGCGCACCTCCGCGCGGTGCAGCACTGATTCCGTGCCGACGAGAACCGGCGCGTCCGGCACGACGTCGGTCGCCGTATCGACCTCGGCTACTTCGACTCCGCCCAAGAGAGCCGACAGCTCTTCGCGCGAGCGTGTGACGCCGGACCGCAACGTTCGTAATCGCGTGCTCCCGCAATGCGGGCACACCGTGGGTTTCGTTTCGGGTTCGCCGAGGCGCGCGACGCGTGCGGCGTCGTCGCCGACGCTCCAGGCGGGCGCGCCGCTGCGGTCCCAGCGGGTCAACGCGCGACAAGTGTCACACGCGAGCAGCCGCACGCGACCCCGGCGATTCAGCACACACACCGACGTACCGCCCGCGCTGTGAACCGTGCGGAGCGCGTCCGCGAGCGCCGGCGAATAGAGGCCGGCACCGGGCGGCTCCTCCCGGCGATCGACGATCTCGAGCCGGGGCCATCCTGCCCGCTGCACATCGGACGGCGGGCGCAACGGCTCTCCGTACTGCACGACCGCGTGCGTAGTAGGCGCGGCACTCACGATCGCGAAGTGGGCTCCGGCACGCGCGGCGCGCTCGGCGAGGACGTCGCGCGCATGCCAGGTAGGGACACGTTCCTCCTGCAAGGCCTCATCCGCGTCGTCGACGACGATCGCGGCGGCGAGGTCGGGCACCGGCGCGAAGGCGACGACGCGCCCACCGATCACCACACAGTGGCCGGCGCGTGCGTCACTCCACGCGCGCGTGCGCACGGCCGCCGAGGCATCGGAGTGCAACAAGAGCGCGCGGTGGCCCCGGCGGGCCAAGCTGTCTACAAGCGCCGCGGCGCGGCTGCCGTCGGCCACGGCGATGATCGTCGAACCCGCCGGTGCGATCAGACGTTCGACGAGCCGGCGCCGATCGACCAGCGGTGGCCACTGCAGCACCGCCCGAGCCGACAGGCTCGCGTCGAGCGCGATCGCGTCGGCGCTCCGCTCGACGTCGTTCGTCGGGTCGGTAATCGCCACGGCGTTCCGCTCGACGATTGCGGGTGCGTGATCGCGCACATTGTTGGGTGGCGAGGCAGTACGCAGCACCGCGACTCGCGGGCCACACCATCGCCGCGCCGTCCACTCGGCCAGCGCGACGACGTCGGCGGGCGGCCCCGCCGACACCACCGAGTGCACCGCGAGGAGCTTCGCCGGGTCGGTTTCGGGTTCGACACCGTCTTCGACCACCCACGCGCGCACTCGCCGACCGTGCAACGGAACGCGCACGATCGTGCCGACGCGCAGCGACGCGCCGATGTCGTCAGGAACCAGATAGTCGAACGACCGCTCGAGTGCGGTGACGTCCGGAACGACGCGACAAACCCGCGTCAAACCCCTACCGCGCGCCGCAGGTCGGCGGCGTACGAGTCGACGTTCTCCCAGGTGAACCCGTCGCCGTCGTTCCGACCGAAGTGGCCGTAGGCCGCGGTGCGCTTGAAGATCGGGCGCCGCAGGTCGAGCCGCTCGATGATCGCGGCCGGACGCATGTCGAAGACGTCGCGCACCGCTGCTTCGAGCTTCTCGTCGGCGACCTCACCGGTACCGAACGTGTCGACCATGATCGACACGGGGTGGGCAACACCGATCGCGTACGCCACCTGCGCCTCGCAACGCTGTGCAAGCCCCGCCGCGACAACCGCCTTCGCGATCTGGCGCACCGCGTACGCACCCGAGCGGTCGACCTTGGTCGGGTCCTTGCCTGAGAACGCGCCGCCACCGTGGCGAGCCATGCCACCGTACGTGTCGACGATGATCTTGCGCCCGGTAAGACCGCAGTCGGCGTGCGGGCCGCCCAGTTCGAACTGGCCGGTGGGGTTCACAAAGATCTCGAAGTCGTCGTCGGCGAACTGTGCCGGCAACGACGGCCGGATGACGTGCTCGATGAGCGCGGGTCGCAGCTCGTCGTAGATGTTCACGCCCGGGTGGTGCTGCGTGGAGATCAGCACTGTGTTCAAACGCGTCGGGACGCCGTCTTCGTACTCGACGCTCACCTGCGTCTTACCGTCGGGGCGGAGCAGGTCGACGATGCGTTCTTTGCGCACCTGCGCGAGCCGCTGCGCCATCTTGTGCGCGAGCCAGATCGGCATGGGCATGAGGTCTTCGGTGTCGTTGCATGCGTAGCCGAACATCATTCCCTGGTCGCCGGCGCCGACTTCGTCGTACGCGTCGCCGCCGCCGACCTTCTGTTCCTGCGACTTGTCGACGCCCATCGCGATGTCGGGCGACTGCTCGTCGAGCGACACGATCACGCCGCACGTACGACCGTCGATGCCGTACGCCGCGTCGGTGTAACCGATCGCGTTGATGGCGTCACGAGCGAGACGGGAGATGTCGACGTAGGCCTTGGTGCTGATCTCGCCGGCAACCACGACGAGACCGGTGGTGACCATCGTCTCGCACGCCACCCGGCCATAGGGGTCTTCGGCCATGACCGCGTCGAGCACACTGTCGCTGATCTGGTCCGCCATCTTGTCGGGGTGGCCCTCCGTCACCGATTCGGAGGTGAACGTGTGGCGATTACTCATTCGGCTGCGACCTCACGCTTCCATAGTCGAGTCTCTCCGGTCCGCACCAGAGGATCTGCGCCTGGCTACTCATTCGGCTGCGCCTGGAAACTCATGCCTGTTGTGGCTCCTTCTTGGCGACCGCGTCTGCGACCCGATCGAGGATGAGACCCGCCAGCGCGTCCTTGCCCATGAGTGGGAGTTCCAAGGCACGACCGGTGGAGTCAAGCAAAACGGCGCGATTCGTGTCGACTTCAAAGCCCGAATCCTCGGCCGCAACGTCGTTGGCGACCATCAGGTCGACATTTTTCGCCCGCAACTTGGCGGCCGCATGCTCCACGACCGACTCGGTTTCGGCCGCGAAACCCACCAGGAACTGGCCGGGGCGTTTGGCGCGACCGAGCGCGGAAAGGATGTCGATGGTCGGCTCGAGCACGACCTCGGGCACGCCGTCGCCCTTCTTCAGCTTCTGGTCCGCGACCGCCTTGGGCCGGAAATCAGCGACCGCGGCCGCCATCACGACGACGTCGGCGCCTGCTGCGTGCGCCATGACGGCCTCGTGCATGGCGTCGGCGCTCTCGACCGGCACGATCTCGCCCGCGATCGGCGCAACGGGCGTCGTCGTGGTGACGAGGGTGACCCTTGCGCCTCGCCGCGCGGCTTCGCGCGCGACCGCGTGGCCCATCTTCCCCGACGAGCGGTTGCCGACGAATCTGACGGGATCGATCGCTTCCCGGGTGCCGCCCGCCGTGACCAACACCGAAACGCCGGTGAGTGCACCGATTCCGCCGGCCAGCAACGCGAGCGCGGTTTCCGCGATCACACCGGGTTCGGCGAGGCGACCCGCGCCCACATCGCCCCCCGCGAGGCGGCCGGCCTCGGGTTCGAGCACATGCACCCCGCGGCGGCGCAACGTGGCGATGTTTTCTTGCACCGCGACGTGCTCCCACATCTCGGTGTGCATCGCCGGGCACACCAGCACCGGCGCTCGGGTGGCGAGCAATGTGGCCGTAAGGAGATCGTCGGAGATCCCTGCCGCGTACTTGCCGATCACGTTGGCGGTTGCGGGCGCAACCACGATCAGGTCAGCCGACTGGCCGAGGTGCGTGTGCGGGATCGGTTCCGGCGCGTCCCACAACGAGGTGCGCGCGGGTTCCGACGCGACCGCGGAGAACGTGACGGCACCGACGAAGCGTTGCGCGTCGGCGGTGAGTACGGGAGCAACGTGCACGCCGGCATCGACGAGGCGACGGCACACCTCGACCGCTTTATACGCGGCGATCCCGCCGGCGACCCCGAGGACCACACGCTGCAATGAAGGGTGTCTTTCCTTGCCCCGGGCGTCGCGCTCGACCGAGGTCAGGCGGTCGCGTCGCCTTCGGGTGCGGCACCGTCGGTGGCGGTCTCGTCTTCGGCGTCTTCCGCCGGCTCGACGCGACGGCCGAGAATCTTGCCGACGGCGATCTCCTCGAGGGCGATCGACAGCGGCTTGCGCGACACCGACGTGACCTGCGGCGGCACGATTCGGCCCAGGCCCTCGCCGAGCTGGTTGTAGTAGTCGTTGATCTCGCGGGCGCGCATGGAGGCGAGCGTCACCAACGTGAACTTCGAGTCGACCCGCCCCATGAGTTGTTCGAGGCGCGGATACATCAGCGAAGCGCGGCGTTCGGCCATTGGGTGCTGCTCCCAGCAATCAGGTAGCGACCGCGCACTCAGGGTGCGGCGGACCGGTGAGCAGCCAGGATACCAGCCACCTCCTCGACGGCCCGCTCCAGGTCGTCGTTGACCAGCACGTGGTCGAACTCGGCCCGGGCAATGGTCTCTTCCTCCTCGGCTTCGGCCAGGCGGCGCTCGATCGCCTCGGCGCTGTCGTGCCCCCGGCCAACGAGGCGCGTGCGCTGCGCCTCCCGTGACGGCGGCGTCACGAACACCAGCACCGCCTCGGGCATCTTCCGCTTCACCTCGAGCGCGCCCTTCACGTCGATCTCGAGGAGGACGTCGTCGCCCGCCGCGAGCCACTGTTCGACCAGGTCGCGGGGTGTGCCTTTGAGATCGCCGTACACCTCGAAGCTCTCGAGGAACCCGCCGGCGTCGCGGAGCCGCTCAAATTCGTCGCGCGACCGGAAGTGGTAGTCGACGCCGTCGACCTCGCCGGGCCGGGCCGGGCGGGTCGCCCACGACACCGACCAACGCAACTCTGGGTTCCGAGCGCGCAGGGCCTTGCCTATCGTGCCCTTCCCCGCGCCCGACGTACCCGCGAGTACGAGCAGGATCCCGCGAGGATGTACCTCGCGCGCGGCGGTCAACCTTGGTTGAAGCGCTCGAGCAGCGCGCGGCGTTGGTTGGTGCCGAGGCCCTGCAGCCGACGCGTCTCGCTGATTTCGAGTTCGGTCATGATGTTGCGCGCTCGCACCTTGCCGACGCCGGGCAACGATTCGAGGACCGACACCACCTTCAGCTTCGCGAGCATCTTGCCGGAGTCGTCGCCGCGGTCGGCTTGGTCGAACAACTCGGGGAGCGTGAGCGAACCGATCTTCAGCTTGTCCTTCACCTCCGCCCGCTGCCGTCGCGCGGCCGCGGCCTTCTGGAGCGCCTGCTGACGTTGCTCGGGCGTGAGTGAGGGCGGGTTCGCCATGGAACGGTCCTCCTGGCTCGGCGGGTTCCCGCCGGTGTGAAACATGAAAGATCCTGGGAGGCGACGTCCATGGCTCTGGCCCGCCGCCCCGAACGACGAGTCAGCATAGCGAGCAAGGTGCAGCACGCAACCGGGCCCGCGCTTGCGCGCTGCGAACGCGCGGACTAGAGCTTTGCGACCTCGCGTGCGATGTACGCCGCGACTTCTTCAGGTTGCGCGGCCGCCGTCACGGTGCGTCCCAACACGATCACATCGGCACCCCTGCGCGCGGCCTCGAACGGGGTGCCGGTGCGCGCCTGGTCGTTCGTGTCGTCGGTGGGTAACCGGGTACCCGGTACGACGGTGACGAAGTCTGCACGCGCGTGCTTCACGCGTTCGATCTCTAGCAGCGAGCACACGACGCCGCCGCAGCCGCCCGCAAGCGCGGTTGCGAGGCGGGCGTCGAACGCTGACGCGTCAGGATCGCTCGTGAGCACGGTGACCGCAAGCGCGACCGGTGGGGTTGTCGACACGTCTCGGGCACCGTTCGCGAGACCTTCGACCGCGGCTCGCACCATCGCCTCGCCACCCGCAGCGTGGAAGTTGCAATAACGCACACCGAGACGGCCGAGGACCCGTGCGGCGCGACCGACCGTTGTCGGGATGTCGTGGAGCTTGAGGTCGAGGAAGACGTCGAAGCCGAGGTCGTGCATCCGTTCGACCGCGGCGGGGCCGGCCGCGGAGTACAACTCGAGGCCGATCTTTGCAATCTCGACCGAGTCGCGCACGCGCTTGGCCATCAGCGACGCTTCGTCGAGATCGGGGACATCGAGCGCCACCGCGAGACGCGACCTTGCCATCATCCCTCCAGTTTTCCTACGAGGTCTTGGATGTTTCGCACGCCGTGCCGGGCACACCACGCCCGCATCTCGTCGACGATGCGCAGCGTGGCTTTCGGGTCGGCGAACGTCGCCGTGCCCACGCCCACCGCGCTCGCGCCGGCGAGCAGCATTTCGATGGCGTCCGTCCCGGAGGTGACGCCTCCTGTACCGATGATGGGAGTGCCCGGCAGCGCCCGCGACACGTCCCACACCGCGCGCAATGCGATCGGTTTCACCGGTGGGCCCGACAACCCTCCACCACCGGCGCCGAGCTTCGGGCGACGGGTCTCGACGTCGACAATCAATGCCATCACGGTGTTGATGAGGGTGAGACCGGCCGCGCCCGCGTCGAGCGCGGCCGCCGCGATCGAAACCAGGTCGGTGACGTTCGGCGACAGTTTCGCGAACACCGGCACCGCGCCGCCCAACGCGTCGACGACACCGCGCACCGCAGCCGACGTCGGTTCGCACGCGTGGGCGAACACCGCGCTGCGCGCTTCGACGTTGGGACACGAGAGATTCACCTCGACCGCAACCAAACGATCGGCGACGCGCTTCAACGGCGCGGCCGCGACCGCGTAGTCGTCGACGGTCCGACCCCAGATCGACGCGATGACCCGCGCGCCGCGGTCGGTCAACCGCGGAAGATCGTTCGCGATCCACGCTTCGACACCCGGACCCGCGAGCCCGATGGAATTGCACATGCCCCCGCCCGGCGCCTCAGTGACGCGCAGCGGCGGATTGCCGGGCCACGCGAACGGAGCGAGCGACTTGACCGTGACCGCGCCGAGACCGGCCGGGTCGCACAACGACGCGACCTCGTCGCCGTGGCCGAACGTGCCCGACGCCGCGACGATCGGGTTCGGGAGACGAAGCGGCCCGACGGCAACCGACAGATCGACGTCGGCGGCGAGGTCGCGTTCGCGACGGCGCGCTGCGTTCACACGTCCAACCTCAGCTGCCCGTCGCGGTGGTAGTCCTGCAACGAACGCACCTCCGGCTCGCGGCTCAACGTTTCCGTGATGCCGGCGGCAGCGGCGAGGCCCGCCGCGACGGTGGTGACGCAGGGGACCTTGTGGCGTAACGCCGCGCGCCGGATGTGCATCCCGTCGGCGCGGGGACCTCGGCCGCGTGGCGTGTTGATCACGAGGTCGCACTTCCCCGAGGAAATCAATTCGACGGCGTCGACCCCGATGGCCTCGCCGACCTTGGCGACGACGATGTCGACCGAGATGCCGTCGTCTTCGAGCGCGGCGGCGGTGCCGGCAGTCGCCGCGATGGTGAATCCGAGTTCGGCGAAACGGCGGGCCGCGATGAGCCCGATGGGCTTGTCGCGGTCGGCGAGTGACAAGAACACGGTGCCTTCTCGCGGCAACGTGTTGCCCGCGCCGGCCTGGCTCTTCGCGAACGACATGCCGAACGTGCGGTCGATACCCATGACCTCGCCGGTCGAGCGCATCTCGGGCCCGAGGATCGTGTCGACGTCGGGGAAGCGGTCGAACGGCAGCACCGCTTCCTTGACCGACACGTGCCCGCCCTCCGCCGGCGGGCGGAGCAGCCCTTCGTCGCGCAACTCGGCCAAGGTCGCGCCGAGCATCACGCGCGCCGCGACCTTCGCGAGAGGCACCCCAGTGGCCTTGCTCACGAACGGCACCGTGCGACTCGCACGCGGGTTGGCTTCGATGATCCACACCTGGCCGTCGCGCACCGCGTACTGGACGTTGAGCAAGCCGATCACGTCGAGCGCTTCGGCCAGCGCGCGTGTGTGTTCTTCGATCTTCGCGATCACTGCTGCCGCGAGCGTGGGCGGAGGGATAGCGCACGCGGAGTCGCCGGAGTGCACACCGGCTTCCTCGATGTGCTCCATGACGCCACCGATCACCACCTCTCCGGTGTGATCGCGCAACGCGTCGACATCGACTTCGATCGCGTCCTCGAGGAAACGGTCGATGAGCGCGGGCCGCTCGGCGGAGAGCCCGCCTTCGCGTCCGAGCGTGCCGCTCCGTTCGAGTTGCGCCATCGCGCGGCGCAGGTCTTCGTCGTCGTACACGATCTCCATGGCGCGGCCACCGAGCACGTACGACGGCCGCACGAGCACCGGATACCCGACCTTCGCCACGATCGCGAGCGCGTCGTCGACGTTCGAGACCACGCCGCCCGCCGGTTGCGGCACGCCAAGACGCTCGCACAACGCGTTGAACTGTTCGCGGTCTTCGGCGAGGTCGATCGACGCGGGGCTCGTGCCGAGGATCGGAATACCGGCCTTTTCGAGATCGTGCGAGAGCTTGAGTGGAGTCTGACCCGCGAGCGACACGATGACGCCGGCGAGCGAACCGCCACCGTGCACCGCAGCGTCTTCGAGCGCCTCACAGACGTTGCGCACCCCTTCGATCGTCAACGGCTCGAAGAAGAGACGGTCGCTCGTGTCGTAGTCGGTGGACACCGTCTCGGGGTTGCAGTTCACCATCACCGTCTCGTAGCCCGCGTCGCGCAAGGCGAAGGCGGCATGCACGCAGCAGTAGTCGAACTCGACACCCTGGCCGATGCGGTTCGGGCCGCTTCCGAGGATCACGACCGCGCGACGCGTGAGGGGCGCGATTTCGTCTTCGTCCTCGTACGTGCCGTAGTGGTACGGCGTGTCGGCGGCGAACTCGGCCGCGCACGTGTCGACGGTTTTGTAGGTGATGCGTACGCCGGCGTCGAGACGGGCGCGGCGAACGTCCTCGGCGTCGACCTGCCACAGGTACGCGAGCTGCGAATCGCCGAATCCCATACGTTTCGCGCGGCGCCAGTCGGTGCGGTTCATGGCGGCGAAACCAATTGACGCGAGCCGGTCCCGTTCCTCGACGATCTGCAACATCTGGTCGAGGAACCACGGGTCGATCTCGGTGACCTCGTGCAACCGTTCGATCGACTCGAACTTCCGCAACGCCGCTTCCACCTGGAATATCCGCTCCGGCGTGGGAATCGCGGCCGCCCGGACCAGTTCGTCGGCGTCGAGAGCGTCGTACTCCGATTCGGCCTCGTCGCAGTTGAGTCCGCCGCGACCGGTCTCGAGCGATCGGATCGCCTTCTGCAGCGACTCGGGGAACGTCCGGCCGATCGCCATCACTTCGCCGACCGACTGCATCTGCGTGCCGAGCACCGGTGACGATCCAGGCAGCTTCTCGAACGCCCAGCGCGGGAACTTGGTGACGACGTAGTCGATGGTCGGTTCGAACGACGCCGGAGTTTCACGGGTGATGTCGTTCATCACTTCGTCGAGCCGGTAGCCCACGGCGAGTCGCGCCGCGATCTTCGCGATCGGAAACCCGGTTGCCTTGCTCGCGAGCGCGCTCGAACGCGAGACACGCGGGTTCATCTCGATGATCACCATTTCGCCCGTACGCGGATGCACGGCGAACTGCACGTTCGACCCGCCCGTCTCCACGCCGATGCGACGGATGCACGCGAACGATGCGTCGCGCATCACTTGGTACTCGCGGTCGGTGAGGGTTTGCGCGGGAGCAACGGTGATCGACTCGCCGGTGTGTACACCCATCGGGTCGAGGTTCTCGATCGAGCAGATCACGACCGTGTTGTCGGCGTGGTCGCGCATGACTTCGAGTTCGTACTCTTTCCAGCCGACCACTGAGCGCTCGATCAGGATCTCGCTGATCGGGCTGGCGGCGAGGCCGCGTTCCGCGGCAGCGAGCATCTCCTCGCGGTTGTGCGCGATGCCGGTGCCGCCACCACCGAGGATGAACGCGGGTCGGATGATCACCGGATAGCCGACCGCGGAGGCGACGCGAAGTGACTCGTCGATTGTGTACGCGACGCCCGACGGCGGCACGCGCAGCCCGATCTCGGTCATCGCGGACTTGAATCGCTGGCGGTCTTCGGCGGTACGGATCGCTTCGACGCTCGCACCGATCATCTCCACGCCGTACTCGTCGAGGACGCCGGCTTCGTGGAGTGCGATCGCGAGATTGAGGCCGGTCTGGCCGCCGAGCGTCGGCAGGATCGCGTCGGGCCGTTCACGATCGATGATGCGCGCGACGGATGGCACGTCGAGCGGCTCCACATACGTGGCGTCGGCGAACTCGGGATCGGTCATGATCGTGGCCGGGTTCGAGTTCACGAGCACGATCCGGTAGCCGTCTTCGGCGAGCACGCGGCAGGCCTGCGTTCCCGAATAGTCGAACTCGCAGGCCTGCCCGATCACGATCGGGCCGCTCCCGATGACGAGGACGGATTCGATGTCTTCGCGGCGGGGCATCAGTGGCCGGCTCTCATCAGGGAGACGAACTCGTTGAACAAATAGCGCGCGTCGTGGGGACCGGGGCCCGCTTCGGGGTGGTACTGCACCGAGAACGCCTGCAACGCCTCGGCGCGCACTCCCTCCACGTCGCCGTCGTTGAGGTTGAGATGGGTGACCTCGACCCCGGTCGGCAGCGTGGACGCGTCGATCGCGTAGTTGTGGTTCTGGCTCGTGATCTCGACATGATTCGTGCCGAGGTTGCGTACCGGGTGATTCCCGCCGTGATGACCGAAGCGCAATTTGAAGGTTTCGGCGCCGAGCGCGAGACCCATGATCTGGTGGCCGAGGCAGATACCGAACATCGGAACATTACCGAGGAGACCGCGTACGTTCTCCTGCGCGCGAATGACGGCCGCCGGGTCTCCCGGGCCGTTCGACAGGAACACACCGTCGGGTTCCCGCTCGAGTACGTCGCGCGCGGAGGTGTGCGCGGGTACGACCTCGACCTGGCAACCGCAATCGACGAGTTGTTCGACGATCGAACGCTTGATGCCGAAGTCGTAGGCGACGACGTAGTAACCGGCGCCAGGCGAACCGACGGTGTAGGGCTCCGCGGTGGTGACCTCGCTCGTGAGGTCGCGCCCGTCGGTACCGCCGTCTTCGCGCGCGGCTGCAAGCAACTCGTCGCGTGACGCGGTGCCGAACGCGCCCGGCAGCGCGCCGGCCTGGCGAATATGACGGGTGAGGCGGCGGGTGTCGATACCCGCGATTGCCGGGACGCGATGGCGGCGGAAGAAGCCGTCGAGGTCGTCGCGGGCGCGCCAGTTCGACGGGCGCCGCGCAAGGTCGCGCACGATCACACCGCGACAGCGCGGGGCGCTCGACTCGTCGTCGTCGGGGGTCACGCCGTAGTTGCCGATGTGCGGGTACGTGAACGTGATCATCTGGCCCGCGTACGACGGGTCGGTGACGATCTCCTGGTAGCCCGACAGCGCGGTGTTGAACACGACCTCCCCCGCCGCGATACCGCGGTCGGGAAGGTGACCCACCGCGACACCCTCGAAGGTCTCACCGTCGGCGAGCACCAGCAGTGCTTCGTCGAGCGGACGCGTCATCGTTGCGCCTCTCCGTCGCGAACCATCGGGACACCGCGCAGGAGCGTGTGCCGCACGCGCCCCGCAAGCTTCCAACCGTCGAACGGCGAATTGCGCGACTTGCTCGCAAGCCGGCTGGCATCCACGACCCACCGTTCGTTCGGGTCGAACACGCAGAGGTGCGCGGCGTGCCCCGGCTCGATGGGGCCGCCGTGCCCTGCTGCGTCGAGCCCGGCGATTCGGGCCGGCTTCCACGACAGCGCGGCGAGCGCTTGCTGCATCGACAACACACCTGGTTCGACCAGTTGCGTGATCGCGACGCCGAGCGCGGTTTCGACGCCGAGCATCCCGGGCGGCGCTTCCTCGAACGGCACTTCCTTCGTCTCCGGGGCGTGCGGCGCGTGATCGGTGGCGATCGCGTCGATCGTGCCATCGGCGAGCGCGGCCTTGAGTGCGTCGACGTCGGCGGCCGTACGTAACGGTGGGTTCATCTTGAACACGGGGTCGAATGATGCGCACAGCGCGTCGGTGAGCACGACGTGCTGGGGCGTGCACTCGGCGGTGACCCGCACGCCTTCGGCCTTCGCCGCGCGCACCAGTGCCGCGGCGCCGGCAGTGGAAAGGTGCAGCACGTGATAGCGGCCACCCGTGACACGAGCGAGCGTGAGGTCGCGCGCGACGATCGAGATCTCCGCTTCGGCGGGCCGTCCGGGTATCCCCAGGCGGGCCGACCATTCACCCTCGTTCATGTGGCCGCCGGCTACGAGCGACGGATCTTCGGCGTGCTGTGACAGCACCGCGCCCGGAAGCGCGAGCGCGTACTCGAACGCGCGTCGCATCACGAGTGCGTCGGCGACGCAGTCGCCGTCGTCGGTGAACACGCGAACGCCGCGGTCGTACAACTCTCCGAGGGGCGCGAGTTCTTCGCCTCGCCGCCCCTTCGTGATGCAGCCCGCGACCCGTACGTCGCACGCGGCGTACCGGCCACGTTCGAGCACCGCCTGCACCACGGCCGCATCATCGAGTGGAGGGTCGGTGTTCGGCATGCACACCACTGCGGTGAAGCCACCCTTTGCCGCGGCGCGGGCGCCGGTCTCGATCGTCTCCGCGTCTTCGCGACCAGGTTCACGGAAGTGCACCTGGATGTCGACCAAGCCGGGCGCGACCACACAACCTTCGGCGTCGAGCACCAGCGACCCGGCTTCGGGTGCCAACGAGGGCGCCACTTCGGTGACCACACCACCGACGATGCGGACGTCGGCAACGCGTTCGCCGGTGGCATCGATGACGCGGCCACCGCGCACGAGGACCTGCGGATCAGCCATCAGATAACCGGCCCTCCCGAACCGAGCAACGACCACAGCACTGCCATGCGCACGGCGACACCGTTCGCGACCTGTTCGGTGATCAACGAGCGGGTGGAGTCGGCGACGTCGGCCGCGATCTCAACCCCCCGGTTCAACGGGCCTGGATGCATCACGAGCGTGTCGGGCTTGAGACGCGAGGCGCGCTCCGACGTGAGGCCGTAGCGCGCCGCGTACTCGCGCACCGAGGGAAACAGCGCCTGGCCGATCCGTTCCCGTTGGATGCGCAACAGGTACACGACGTCGATGTCGACCAGCGCGTCGTCGAGGTCGTAGGACACCGTCGCGGGCCAGCCGTCGAGTCGTTCGGGCATCAGTGTCGGCGGCCCGACGAACGTGACCTCGCACCCGAGCGCGTCGAACAACTTCACGTTGCTGCGCGCGACGCGGGAATGTTTCACGTCACCGACGATCGCGATGCGGCACCCGTCGAGCGACGGCCCACGGTGGCGGCGCAGTGTGAATGCGTCGAGCAACGCCTGGGTGGGGTGCTCGTGCCGGCCGTCGCCCGCGTTCACGACGCTCGCCTGGCTCCACGATGCCACTCGGTGCGGCGCGCCGGCGCACGGATGACGTACGACGATGCCGTCGATCCCCATTGCCTCGATCGTGTGGACGGTGTCGAGGAGGCTCTCACCCTTCTTCACCGACGATGTCGACACGCTGAAGGTCATCGTGTCGGCCGAGAGTCGCTTGGCCGCCGTCTCGAACGACAAGCGCGTACGGGTGGACTCTTCGTAGAACAACGACACGACGGTCTTGCCCCGCAGCGCGGGGACTTTCGGGATGTCGCGTGCCAACACTTCGACGAACGAATCGGTGAGGTCGAGCATCGCCTCGATGCCGGCCCGCCCACCGAGGTCGTCGACCGAGAGCAAGTGTTTCAGCGCGGGCTCAGGCATCTCGCTTGGCCTCCTCGGCCGGACCCCAGATCTCCACCCGGTCGTCGCCGCCGTCGACCTCCGACAGGTGCACCCGCACGTCTTCAGCCGCCTTGGTCGGCAAGTTCTTCCCGACGTAATCGGCGCGCACCGGCAGCTCACGGTGCCCGCGGTCGACCAAAACTGCGAGTTGCACCGCCCGCGGGCGGCCGAGTTCGAGCAGCGCGTCGAGCGCCGAGCGCACCGTACGGCCCGTGTAGAGCACGTCGTCGACCAGCACGACGACCCGCCCCGCGACATCGGGTACCTCGGTGGGCCCGAGCGGTTGTACGGGCCGCAGGCCAATGTCGTCGCGGTAGAACGCGACGTCGAGTGTCCCGATCGGAACGGCGATTCCCTCGAAGCTCTCGATCGCCGCGGCGAGGCGGCGCGCCAGCGCGACACCGCGCGTGTAGAGGCCCACCAGCACGAGGTCGGCCGCGCCATGGTTGCGTTCGACGATCTCGTGCGCGATCCGGGTCACCGCGCGGCGCAGATCAGCAGGGTCGAAGACGCCGGCCCGAAAAAAAAGATGCCCTCCGCCTGGTGTGGCGGGGGCATGTTCGTTAGCGGCCGCGTCGGACGCGTGCATGTGCGCTCCTCCGTAGGGACCTCACAGGATCCCCTTCACGGGTGGCGGTTCGTAACCGGGTGCTCCCGGTCCGACGACCGTACCACGCGCGCCCGGCGCCGCTTCGACAGGCGTTCGCGCACTGCGAGTTCCACCTGGGTGAGCGTGGATTCGGCCGCGCGGCGCTCGGCGGGCGCCGCGCCCTGGGCCGAGAACGCGTCGGCGTCGATCACCGACCCGACGGTTTCCAGCTGCGGCTCGCCGAGCTGCACCGCGAGCGATCCCGCGTATTCGCGCACCGTTTCGCCGGGCTGCGCGGGCACGTGCGCGCGCCGGCCGAGCCGTTCGACCCGGGCCAGCATGACCGCGGCCCAGGACGGTGTCGACCGGGCGCGCCGCCGGGGCCAGCGAAGTGCGCGCGGCCAGAAAATGGAGAGCGCCAACACGAGTACGCCGATCACCGCCGCACCGACCAGGAGGAACGGCAGCATCGCTCGCGCCTGTTCGAGCCACGACGTCGCGGTGCCCGCCTCGCCCGCGAGCGGCACCGAAGCAGTCGGATCGAAGCCCTGCCAGCCGACGCCGCCGAAATACACCTCGGCCCACGCGTGCGCGTCACGCCCGCGCACGACGTACCGACCGGTCAATGGGTCACGGCTACCCGTGACGAAGCCGGTCGCGACGCGCGCCGGCACACCGACGCTGCGCAGCATCACCACGAGCGTGCTCGCGACCTGCTCACACCAACCTCGGTGCGTGTCGAAGACGAACTGGTCGACCGCGTCCTGGCCCGAACGCGACGGTGGCGCATTGAGCGAATACTTCGTGTGCGCGCCGAGCCACTGTTCTATGGCGAGCACCTTGTCGTATGCACTGGGCGCGCCGGCAGTGATGTCGGCGGCGAGCTGCTGTACACGTTTCGTTGTCTGAGGGTCCTGTGCGTACTGCTCCACGATGGCGCGCGGTACCGCGGCCGCGGATGCGGCGGTCAATGTCGCTCGCGTCGCGTGGGCGCGCCGGCTCGTGACCGTGTAGGTGGCGCCACGACCGAGACCCTCTGGTGCGAACACCGTCCCGTCGTCGCGCTCGAGGAGGAGCGCGGTCGTGCGCACGTTGACCACGCTCGGTGCGCCGAACACGACGTCGGCGTACGGCGCTTCGAGATGGAACGTCTGGAGCATGTTGTCGCCGCCATTGCTCACGACGTCGTTCCGCGCCGGATACACCGGTACGTCGATGCCCTGCCGCGGGAGTCCGATCCCGGCGCGGTTGGAGCGTTGCCAACCGCTGCCCGTCCACACGTCCCACGTTTCGCCGCGCCAGAAGTCGGGGTGCTTCGCGTCGACCGTGAACACGACATCGTTCGACAGGTGCGGCCTGGACGTCATGTCGAGCTGTTCGCCCCGACGCAACGACGAAGGGGCGTTGTCGAAACCGTTCTGGCCCGGCGCCGAGCCCGGCGCGGCGTCGTGGCGAACTGCTGACGCGATCGTCGGCGCGAGCGCGACCACGGCAACGAAAACCGCGATGGCGAGCACCGTCGCGGCCCGCACGATCTCACCGGCCCGGTGCGGCGGCGGTGAGCTGCCGGAGAGATGGGGTGTCTCGTCGGACTGGGCGCGATCGACGAGCAACAACGCGATCAGCGTCGCGATCGCCCACACCACGAGGACCTTCACATCGACGCCGGGCAGCGCGGCGTGGCGGGCCGCGGCGAGCCCGCCGAAGGCGAGCAGCGCGAGCGCGATGCGTCGCGTCGGGAATGACGGCAACGCGAGCACGCCGAGCAGCGCGGCCGTCGCGCCCGCCGCCACGCCGACATACCGCGGGAAGCCGGCGCGGTCGGCACTGACAATGCCCGAACACGCGAGCGCAACCGCGACCACCACAGCAACGGCGCGCCACGGTGAACCTGGCGCGGCCGGATTGCGTTGCGGATGGCGCCACGACGGACGCGCGCTCGAGCCCGGTGCGCTGCTCATCGCGCCCGCACTTCCATCACCGGCCACCCCTCCGGTGCCAGCGGCGGCGGCGGCGAGTACGGCATCGCGACGCATGCCGCGAGCCGCCAACCGATCGCGCGGCGGCTGTTCACCGGCGCGACGACCGGCCCGTCGGCTTCCACCGTCACGAGCACCACGCGCCCGCCGGACATGAGCGTCGCGATCGCGATACCCGCGGCGCGCGACGCGGCCGCTTCGGCGTCGGCCGGTTCACCACGCAAATCGACCACGATCGCGATACCAGGGACGACGGCCGGTTCCTGCTCGCGAACAACGAGTTCGCCGCGCCGCGCACTCGTCGGCCAGTGCACGAGCCGCGCCGGGTCGCCCGGCACGTATGGGCGTACCGCACGCACCACATCGCCGGCGCTCGGAGACGCGACCGGCAGCGGGGCGGGCGCATCGCCGCCGCCGACGGGACGCAGCGCCGCGGGTTCACGAGTCGGCTTCGGACCGACCGCGATCGGGCGCGCGAGGTGCGCGACGAGGACGCGCCGACGTTGGAACACACCGAGCGGCGCGGCGCTGCGAACCTCGATGCGCACGTACCGGAACACACCGCGGCGCGTCGCCGCGTGCAGCAGTTCGCCGCTCCCGGGAGCGCGACAACGGCGCCACTCCCCCGCCGGGTCGAGCACGCGTAGTTCGAGTCGTGACACGCGACCCTGCACCGACAGGTGCAGCGGCACGATGTCGCCCGCGGTTGCGTCGGCCGGCGCGGTCGCATCGACGCGGACCCCGAGGAGGGTAAGCCAGGGCCACACGACTCCGGCGACGAACAGCACCATCGCGAACAAGCCGACTGCGGCCAGCGTCACCTGACTGTTCTCGGTGCCGTTCAGCGCGCTGTACGCGCCGACCGCGACCAGGGCGACCGCGACGAGGGTGAATTCGCCGGGGCCGCTTCGATTCACGACGCTCGTGTCACGGTCGTGGCGCGGCGATCGCGGCGATGATGTCGCGCATGATCCGCGCCGCGTGGGGCACGTCGGTCCCGCTCGAGAGCACCAGCCGGTGGGCCATCGCGTGCGGAGCGACCGCCTTCACGTCGTCGGGTGACACGAAGTCGCGACCGACCACGGTCGCGTAGGCCTGCGCCGCGTGGAGCAGGCCGAGGCTCGCGCGCGGCGACGCGCCGATCACGACGTCGGGGTGCTCTCGCGTCGCACCCGCGACGTCGAGCACGTAGTCGATAACTGACGCGGCGCAATGCACATGGCGAGTGGACGTGATCGCGGCGGCGAGCGCGTCGGGAGTGGTGACGGGTTCGATCGCGTCGAGCGCGTCGACACCGCCGCGGCCCGCGAGGATCTCGCGCTCGGCGTCACGGCCGGGCAGCCCGAGTGTGAGCGCGATCGCGAACCGGTCGAGTTGACTCTCGGGCAGCGGGAAGGTGCCCGCGGCCCCGACCGGGTTCTGTGTCGCGACGACGAAAAAGGGTTCGGGCAGCAGGTGCGTGGTCCCGTCGACCGTGACCTGCCGTTCCTCCATCGGCTCGAGCAGCGCGGCCTGCGTTCGCGGCGACGCGCGGTTCACCTCGTCGACCAGCAAGACATTCGCGAAGACCGGGCCCGGCCGGAACTCCCAGGCACCGGTCGCGGGCCCGTACACGTCAGTGCCGGTGACGTCGGCCGGAAGGAGGTCGGGGGTGCATTGCACTCGTCGGAATCGACCGCCGATCGCGGAGGCGAGCGCCTTCGCGAGCAGCGTCTTGCCGGTGCCGGGGACGTCCTCCACGAGGAGATGCCCGCCCGAGAACAGAGCAACGAGCGCAAGCCGCACCTCGTCGGGCTTACCTCGCACCGTGCTGACGACGGCCTCGTAGAGACCGGCGGCGAGCGCACGCGGGTCGCGCGAAGAAGAAGGTGCCGGTTGCGACTGCACGATTCTTCAATCGTAGGGCAGCGCGCGACCGTCTTCATCCGGCGGCCGGCCGGTCAAGAGGGTGAACGCCGTGTGCCCTACCCAGCCGGTCCAGCACACGATGGCGAGGAGTTTCACGCCATCCTCACCGAGGTAGCGCAGGTCGCTCTCCGAGTGACCGCTCAACCAGTCGGCCACCGTCGACAGCGCGTACAGGGCGATCGCAAGTACGAACGGTGTCAGCCACGAGGTCTCCACCTCGCGCCGATAGCGAACGATCAGCGCAACCGCGAGACCACCGTACAACGCGAAGAACGGCCACTCCGGCAGGCCTACCTGATAACCCCAAATGTCGTGGATGCCGAACATGTCGTCGAAACCGAATACGGCGGTGAGGCCGCCGACGGCGAGGATGAACGATGCCGAACGCGCGCCGGGTGACTGCGCACTGACAACGATCCCGGCGAAGATCGCGATCCCCGTGGCGCCCCACCAGCACGCGCTTCCGACGTTCGAGAAGAACCCGAGGAACCAACGCTGCAACGTGGTGGCCTGCGGATCGCGCGTGAGGTACGCGAGGGGCCGGTGGCCGACCGCCGCGACGAACAGCAGGCCGCCCGCGACGACGACCAGCGCGGCGGACAGCGCCGCGCCGCGCCCCACCGCGACTCGCCGCGCCGGTATGCCGTTCCGGTTCACTCCTCGACCGGGCCGCCCGGCAAGCCCGACAAGAGCACGCTCACCAAGTCACCTTGCAACGCGGTCAACCACGCGTAGATCTGCCACGCGACGTACGCAGGGTCGTCGGGGGCGACGTCGTCGAAATCATCGTCGTCGCTCACGCCGAGACGCGTGCCGAGCGCGAGCCGCGCGTCGTTCAACACACCGAGCCACGCCGCTTCTTGCTCTTCGTCGAGGTGGGCCTCGCCAACATCACCCGTCGCGACGTCGCGCGGCAATGTGTCGACGAGCAAACTGAGCGCAGACATCCTCGTCGTGACCAGATCAGGATGCACCAGCCGTTGCCAGTCGGCTTCCGCGTCTTCTTCCGTCGGGTCGAGGTACGCGTGCGGGAACAGCCGGTCCGTCACCGGGTCGGTCGGCGATGGATCTTCCAACACTTGCGTGAGTTCGCCGGCGAGCTGGCGTAGCAGGTCGATCTCCTCGCCGTGCAAACGCGCGATGAGCGCGCCATCGGCCGCGCGCTCGAACCGAAGACCGAAGATCATCGGTCGTGCTGCATCGTGGCCCACAAGCCGTGCGCGTGAAGACGTGCGACATCGATCTCGCACTTCTCACGGGCGCCGTTCGCCACGACCGCCTTACCTTCGTAGTGCACCTGATTCATCAAGCGCGTCGCCTTCTCCCGCGAGTAGCCGAACAACTTCTGGAACACGTACACGACGTAGAGCATCGTGTTCACCGGATCGTTCCAGACGAGCACGACCCAAGGCACGTCGCGTTCGACGACTTCGTCGCGAAAGAGTTCCTCGACGGTGTCGGGGACCACCGTCGGCGCATTCGCCGCCATGAGTTAGGCGCGCACTTCCTCCGCGATTCGTGACAGCAGTGCGTTCACGAAGCGGCCGGAATCCTTGGTGGAGTACTGCTTCGCGAGCTCGACCGCTTCGGTGATCGCCGCGGCGGTGGGTACGTCGGGAACGTACGCGAGCTCGTAGACGCCGATGCGTAACAACGCGCGGTCGATGACCGGCATGCGTTCGAGTGCCCAGTGCTCCGAGTACTTGCGCAACAGCGCGTCGATCTCGTGGTGGTGCGACTCGGCACCCTCCGCCAGTTGGGTGGCATACGGGTCGGGGGCAACCGGCAGGTCGGCCAAGACCTGTTCGACGCTGACGTCGCGCTGCTCGCATTCGTAGGCGAGGCTGAGTGCCCGCTCGCGAGCTTCGCGACGCGTCGCCATCTCATGCCCTCGTGAGATACTCGCCGGTGCGCGTGTCGACCTTGATGCGCTCACCGGTTTCGACGAAGAGCGGCACTTGCACGACGAGGCCCGTTTCGAGCGTCGCGGATTTGCGGGCGCCGGAAACACGGTCGCCCTGGAGGCCGGGCTCGGTCTCGGTCACTTCGAGCTCGACGGCCGCAGGTAGGTCGATGCCGACGACGTCGTCGTTGTACGTCGGAAGGACGGCGCTGTCGCCTTCTTTGAGGTAGTTCACGGCGTCGCCGAGCGCTTCCGGCGAAACATTTCGCTGCTCGTACGAGCTGTTGTCCATGAACACGTAGTCGACGCCCTCGCGATACAAGAACTGCATCTCGCGTTTGTCGATCACCGCGAGCGGCACCTTCTCGTCGGCCCGGAACGTGCGGTCGAGGACCGCGCCGGTGCGATAGTTCTTCAGCTTGGTGCGGACGAACGCGCCACCCTTGCCCGGCTTCACATGCTGGAACTCGACAACGGTCATCAGGCCCTCTGGCAGATTGAGCGCCATGCCATTCTTGAGATCGTTCGTCGAGATGCTCATGCGGCTACGCCCTCAGGCGTTCGATCGCGAACGGCGATCATTCCGCCGACACTGACCACGCCTGCGGGCTGCGCCTGGCCCGGCAGATTTAAGGCCATGCCATTCTTGAGATCGTTCGTCGAGATGCTCACAGCACCAGATCCTTCGGAGTGAGGGTGAGCTGCACCGGGCCAACCGGCGTGACGAACAGGGTGTCCTCTATACGGACGCCGCCGACACCGGGGAGGTACACACCGGGCTCGACCGTCACGACGTCGCCGTCGCGCAAGGTATCACGGGCACTCGACGCGACCCGCGGGGCCTCATGGATGTCGAGCCCGACGCCGTGGCCGGTGCCGTGCAAGAAGGTCTCGCCGAGCCCCGCGGCGTCGATCACGTCGCGCGACGCCTTGTCGACGGCGGCGCAATCGGCGCCCACTGCCACCGCGTCACGACCGGCGGCCTGACTCGCGAGGACGACGTCGTAGAGGTGGCGCGCATCCGGCCCGGGGTCGCCCACCGACACCGTGCGGGTCATGTCGGAGCAGTAGCCGTCGACGATGCATCCGAAGTCGCAGACGACGAGCTCACTGCGCGCGATGACGCGGTCCGACGGACGGGCGTGCGGCATCGCGCCGTTCGGCCCTGACGCGATGATCGGGTCGAAGCTCATTGCGCTCGCGCCACGTTCGCGCATCGCGAACTCGAGCGCGAGCGCGAACTGCCGCTCGGTTATGCCCGACCCCATGCTCGGAGCCAGTTCCATGAACGCGTCGTCGGCGATCGCGCACGCGGCGCGGATTCGGTCGACCTCCCCCGCGTCCTTCACTCGACGCAGGTCTTCGACCGGTGTGCCGGCCGGAACAAGTTCGGCGTTCGCGAACGCCGCTGCGAACTCGCGTTGCTGGGCCCAGGTGACATCGTGGTCTTCGAGGGCCAGCCGCCGGAACGACGCCGCGGCCTCGACGAGGTACTCGCGCTGCGCCGCCAGCGTCGTGCCGACCATGACCCGCGCGTCGACGCCGGCCGCGCCCAGCTGCTCGGCCGACTGGTCGCGGTAGCGGCCGTCGGTGACGAACACGGCGGCGTCGGGGCCGACGAGAAGCATCGCCGCCGAACCGGTGAAGCCGGTGAGGTAACGCACGTTCGTGAGCCGCGTCACGAGCATCGCGTCGACACCGAGGTCGCCGAGCCGCGCCCGTAACCGCCCGAGGCGCGACGCGATGTCGAGCGGCGCGAGCGACGGGCTGGTGATCGTCATCGTGTGACCTCCGGCGAGGGGGGCGATTGTGCGACCGCGGGAGCGGCCAGGCTGGCTGCTACCGCATCGAGGGCGAGGCGGTAACCGTCGGCACCGAAACCCGCGATCGTACCGGTGACCACCGGAGCGATGACCGACAGGTGCCGCCATTCGTCGCGGGCACTCGGGTTCGACACGTGCAATTCGACCTTCACGCCGTCGAAGGTCGCCAGGGCGTCGGCGAGCGCGTAGGAGTAGTGGGTGAGCGCACCGGCGTTCACCACGATCGCCGCGCAACGGCCACGCGCGCCGTGGATGGCGTCGACGAGCGCACCCTCGTGGTTGGACTGAACGTGTTCCAAGTCGTACCCGTGCCGGGCGGCAGTGTCGCGAGCTGACGCGACCATGTCGTCGAGGGTGTGCGTGCCGTAAATGGCGGGCTCACGTTGGCCGAACAGGTTCAGGTTCGGGCCCGACAACAACAAGATCGTGGCCATTCATGCACCTTCCGTGACGCCCACGGCCGCGAACGCCGCTCGCAACGCGACGGGCGGCGGGTCGTCGACGACGTCGAGACCGTTGGCACCGGCGAGCACGAACGTGAGCCCACCCGAAGACTTCTTGTCGCGCGCCATCACCGCGAGCAGGTCAGTTGCTGCGACGCCATCCGGGGCACGCGTGCCGACCCCGAGCGACTCGACCAGGGCGCGCTGACGGTCGACTTCCGCGGTGTCGATACGTTCGAGCGCGCCGGCAAGCTCAGCCGCGAAAACGAGGCCGATCGCGACCGCTTCGCCGTGAGCGAGCGCGTAGCCGCACACCGTTTCGAGCGCGTGCGCGAGCGTGTGTCCATAGTTGAGGTGCGCGCGCAACCCGAGCCGCTCTTCCTCGTCGGCTTCCACATAGCGAGCTTTGATCGCCGCGCAGCGCGCGACCGCATCGGACACGATCCGCCGCTCACGCGCGACGAGCGCCTCGCCCTCGTTCTCTACAAGGTGCGCGAGGTCGCGGTCGCCGAGCAACGCATACTTCGCGATCTCACCGAGACCGCTGCGGTATTCGCGTTCGGGCAAGGTGACGAGCACGCGTGGATCGGCGAGCACCCCGACCGGCTGGTGGAACGCGCCGACGAGGTTCTTACCCTCGGGCAGGTTCACGGCGGTCTTGCCGCCGATCGCGGCATCGACCATCGCGAGCAACGTTGTGGGCACCTGGACAACGGCAACGCCCCGGTAATGCACCGCCGCGGCGAAGCCGGCGACGTCGCCCACCATTCCACCGCCGAGCGCGACCACCGCATCGTTACGCCGCAGCCCGAAGCGCGTAAACCCCCGGCACAACGCCTCGATCGTGGCGAGGTTCTTGTGCTCCTCACCGTCGCCGATAGTGAACGTCTCCACGTTCGCTTCGGTGGCTGCCAGCGCGACCTGCACCGCCTCGCCGTGCAATTCCGCGACGCGTGTCTGGGTGACGACGGCGACGCGAGCGCGCCCACTGAGCAGCGTTGCAAGATCACCGGCCGCACCGTCGCCGACGACGATGTCGTACGAGCGGGGCCCGAGCTCGACACCGACTCGATGCATTGCCGTGCTCATTGCGTGACCCCGCAGTAGGCGTCGACCACTGCGGTCACGACGTCGTCGACCGAGCGCTCCTGCGTGTCGATGGCGACATCAGCAACCGCTTCGTAGATGTGCTCCCGCAAGGCGAGCAGCCGGCTCAGTGACGCCGGTGCATCGCCCGCGAGCAACGGTCGGTCGCTGTCGTCGGCCAGTCGGGTGGCGAGCACGTCGACAGGTGCCCGCAACCACACCACGAACCCGGCCGCGGCGAGTCGGTTGCGGTTCTCGGCATCGACCACGGCGCCGCCGCCGGTTGAGATCACCAATGGTGCGGGCGACGCGCACGCATCGGCAACGGCTTGGTGTTCGAAGTCGCGGAACTTTGCCTCACCGCCGGCGATTGCAAAGAGTTCAGCGACGCGCATCCCCGCGAGCGCTTCCACGATGTCGTCAGTGTCGACGAAGGCGCGGTCCAGCTGTTGCGCGGACCGGTTGCCAACCGTGGTCTTTCCGGCACCCATCAACCCGACGAGAACGAGGTGACGGCCGCCCGGCGTCATCGCAGCGACGCGCGGTACGCGTCGTGGTTGCGCACGAACTCCGCCACGGAATCGCCGCCGAACTTGCGCAACGCTTCCGACGCGATCACCAGCGCGACCATCGTTTCGGCCACCACTCCGGCGGCCGGCACCGCGGTGACGTCGGTGCGCTCCTTGAACGAAACGGTGGCCTGCTTGGTTTCGACATCGACCGTGGCGAGCACCGGTCGGTTGAGGGTGGCGAGAGGTTTCATGGAGGCGCGCGCCACGACCAACGCGCCGGTGGTCATCCCGCCTTCGATGCCGCCGGCTCGGGCCGACAGCCGCTGGTAGTCCTGCGCGTCTTCGTCCCACACGATCGCGTCGTGCGCGTCGCTGCCGCGCCGGCCCGCAATGTCGACGCCTTCGCCGATCTCGACCGCCTTCATCGCCTGGATGCTCATCAACGCTTGCGCGAGCAAACCGTCGATACGACGATCCCAATGGACGTGCGACCCGAGACCGGGCGGCACGCCGTACGCGAGCACCTCGACCACGCCGCCGAGGGAGTCGCCCGCCTTCGCCGCGGCTTCGATCTCGGCGATCATCGCCGCTTCACCGGCGGTGTCGAAGCACCGCACCTGCGAATTGTCGACCAGCTCCAAGTCGCTTACGTGCGGGCGGCGCTCCGGCGCCGCGTGTGCGCTCCCGAGCTGCACGACGTGGCTGATGATCGACACGCTGATCTCGCCGAGCAAGACCTTGGCGATCGCCCCGGCCGCGACACGCGCCGCCGTTTCTCGCGCGCTCGCGCGTTCGAGCACATCGCGCGCGTCGTCGAACCCGTACTTCTGCATACCCGCGAGGTCGGCGTGCCCGGGACGCGGCGTCGTGAGGGGTGTTTCGGTGGTGCCCGGTGCCGACGACATCTCGGCGTGCCACTTGTCGCTCCGCTTCCACTCGGTGTTGTGCACCAAGATCGCGACCGGTGATCCGAGCGTGCGGCCGTGACGCACCCCGCCGACGAACTCGACGTCGTCCTGCTCGAATCGCATCCGCGGTCCGCGGCCATAGCCGAGCCGCCGGCGCGCGAGTTCGGCCGCGATGTCGTCGATGAGGATGGGGAGTCCGGCAGGCAGCCCTTCGACGACAACGACGAGGGCTGGACCGTGCGACTCCCCCGCGGTCAAGAAGCGCAGCACAAGAACCCCAGTTTACGGCAGCAGGCCATGAGGTGGTCCGTGCTATTTGATCGTTTCTTCACCTATGCAGAGGGTGAACGGCGAGTCGCCGAAGAGGAACTGGCCACAGGGCGGATTGAGCGACACGACCTTGTACGACGTCGCGAACGTGTCGCCAACGCCAACCGTGTACACGGTGGAGCCAACGCGGACGCGAGCTTTCACGGTTCCGCCGGGCTCGGTAAACACGTCGAGCACGGCGATCGTCTGCCCCGAACCGGGGTTGAAGCTCGGCGGCTGGGTGGTCGGCGGGACCGTCGGCGTCGTGGTTCCGGTCGGTGATGTCGTCGGTGGTGTCACGGACCCTCCGCCTGGGACCGTCGTGTTCGTCGTCGGGACCGTGGTAGTCGGCGTGTTGTCGAACGGCGGCTGGAACGGATCGCGCGTCGCGAACACCTGGAACGAGTCGGTTCCGGCGAGATCGTTGGCCGCGCTCGCTACCGCGTGGTGAGCCTTCGCTTTGGCTTTGACCTTCGCTGCGGCTTTCGTGAAATGACGAGTCGCGATCGGGCGCTCGGCTGCTTTGGGCGACGACCCGCCACCACCGATCAACGTGCGGCCGATAACAATCGCGACGAGGAGCGCGAGCACCGCGAGCAACACTGCGAAGCGTCGCTGGTCACCGCTCATCAGTTCACCACCTGTCCGGGAGTAGTGGTCGATGTGGTCGCGCCGCCGGGAGCCGCGGCATCGATCGCGTTCTGCGAGAAGATGCGAGAGTTCATCGTCACGGTGAGGTCGCCGCTCCCTGCGGTGACGCCACTCCCCGATCCAGTGCTGCCGCCGCCAGTGGTACCGGTGGTACTGCTCGGCGTGCCTGCGACGTTCACGCCGTCGACAACCACGAGCCGGCCAAGGTTTTCGAGACGGTTCATGTAGTCGAGCGCCTGGAAGAAGCCGCCCTGGATCTGTATCTGCACCGTGATCGTGTCCGGCGAGCCCGGCGTCGATGCGGCCGGTTGCGACATCGTCACCGACTGCCACGTGATGCCCGACTGATCGGCGATGTCGTTCAGGCCGGAGATGAAGTCGGCCTGGTTCGGTGTCTTCGGGATTGCCGCGGTCAGCTTGCCGAGCTGCGCCTCGATCTGCGTGCTGCGCCGCTGCAGGTCTTTCAGCTGGTTGAGCTTCGCCTGCAGCGACTGCGCTTGGGTGCGAGCGGTCGACAAGTTTTCGCGCGCCTTGGAGAGGCTGTCGGCCTTCGGGCTGAAGATGAACACCCACCAGAGCGCGACGACGCCCACGACACCGACGACCGCGAGGAGCACTGCGCGGCGGTTCACTTCCCCGTCCCTTCGTACTTGCTGAGGCGATCGGTATGCGCCGCCGGCGTGATCGTCGCCGTTGAAGAGAAACTCACGGTGTTGCGCGTGTCGCCCTGAACCAGCGCCGCGTTCGGCACGAACACGTTGGCGAACGACGGAATCGTCGACACCCGTTGCAGCCACGCGGAGACCGACGCGTAATCGAGTCCCATGGCGTTGAAGGTGATGGTGCCGTTCGACGCGGCCGCGGGCGGTGCCGTGGTGGTGGGCGTTCCGCTCGTTGTGGTGGTTCCGCCGGTGCCGGTGGAGGTGGTGGTCGTGGTCGCCGCCCCGGTTCCGGCCGTCGGCGGCGGAACCGAACCTTGGAACGACGTGAGCCACACATCGTTCGGGATGGTGCGGGCGAGCTCTTGCAACATCTTCGCCCACGACACGTCGGAGGCGAGCACGTTCTGTACTTCGGCTCGGGTCTGCTCGAGGGTCAGCTGCGCGTTACGCGCATCGGCAAGCTTGTTGATCTGCCGCTGCAACGAATCATTCTGCGCGAGCTGCTTCGTCGCGTCTTTCTTGGTGTTCGAAATCTGGTGCTGGCGGGCGAGCGTGGGAATCGCGAGGAGCACGATCAACACCGCGGCTCCCGCCGCCGCACCCACGACGGCTCGGCTGCGTGACGACGCGCCGGCAACCCGCCCGCGGCCGCGAGGCAGCAAGTTGACAACGGTGCCGATGCCGGCACCTCCGAGCGCAAGACCGACCGCGCCCGGGATGTAGGGATCGAGGCGCGGGAGATCTTCCTCGGAGAAACCGATGTCGCCCAACGTGAGCAGGTCGCGCGGGCGGGCCACCTCGACCGGCACACCGGCCGTGCTCGCAAGGCGCTCGGCGAGGCCCGGCAGTTGCGAACCGCCACCGGTGATGATCACCCGCACGATCGGCACCGCACCGGGTTGGTTGCGGTAGTAGTCGAGCGAACTGCGAACGTCGTCGATCAACGCGGCGAGCGGGCGATCGATCGCGGCGCGCGCACGCGTGAGGAGATGGTCGCCGGGCGACGCGAGTTGGCGCTTGAGCGACTCCGCGTTGTCGAACGGCAACTCGACTTCCGCGGCGATCGCCTCAGTGAGCTCGCGGCCACCGGTGCCGAGCACACGCACGAAGCGAGGCACACGATCTTCGTGCACCGCGATTGCGGTGACGCCACCGCCGAACGAAACGATCGCTTCGGCCCCCGGGTGATCGCCCATGGCCGTCGCCGGCTGCCCGAGCGCGCGGATGAGTGCGAGCGGTAAGAGGTCGACAGCGTCGACGATCAGTCCGCCCGCTTCCACCGCGGCAACGAGACGCTGCACCGTCGCGCCTTGCGCGGCCGCGAGCAGCACGCGCATCGTCGGCTCCCCGCCTTCGGGCGTATCGGTGCCGAGCACCGCGAAGTCCATCGCGGCTTCCTCGACCGGGAACGGAATCAGATCGGGAGCCTGGAACCGCAGCGCGCTCGCGAGGTCGTCGCGCGACATCACCGGCATCTCGACCTGGCGCACGATCAGCCGCGGACTCGCGATCCCGACGCGCACACCGGCGCGGCGCAACCCGACTTCGGTGCGCAAGCGCGCGATCGCTTCGGCAACCGCGCCTTCGTCGGCCACTTCGCCTTCGCGCATCGCGTCACGCGGGAGCGCGACCTGCCCGAACATGTTGAGGCGCGGCGGATTGCCGGTCGCGATCTCGGCGACCGTGACCGCGTTCGTCCCGACATCGAGGCCGATCAGGCGGCGGGCCACGACCCACCTCCCCTGACGGTCTGCACGTCGAGGTAGCGGCTCAAATCTTGTTCACGGATGCGGAAGTGTTTCCCGACGCGTATCGCAGGCAGGTCTCCACCCTTGATCAGCCGGTAGACGGTCATCGTCGACACCCGCATTGCGTCGGCCACCTCGCGCACTGTGAGGAGGAGATGCTCTGCTGCCACCGTTTTCCACCTCTGGTCGACTAGAGCCACAGTAAAGCTCACTGGCAACAATCGTCAACCAGGTGCTCAGGGTAAGACATTGGTAACATCAACCACATATTGAGGGTCGCGCTCCTGCTTTTCGGTCGCGCTCGCTGCGCTCGCCGCTCCTGCGAGCGGCCGTGCTCGCTTCGCTGCGCCGCCCGCCGCCCCGTCTGCCCGGGAAACCCCGGTCGCGGGCGGTCTCGTCCCGTTGGGCGCGCCTACCTGGGGGCGAAGTGGAGTACTGGGGCGCCTAGGAGGACGATCGTTATGGCTCCGGCGGCGAGGAACGGACCGAACGGGAGATGTTCGCCCCGTTTCAGGACCCGCAATGCCATGAGCGTCACGCCGATCACGGACCCGTACATGAAGCCGGCGAGGAGCCCGAAGTACACCTCGGGCCAACCGAGCCAGCCGAGGGCCAGGCCGAGGAGGAAGCAGAGGCGTACGTCGCCGAAGCCCATGCCGCCGGGCGAGATCAGATGGATGACCAGGAGTACGCCGAACGCGGCGAGGGCACCGAGCAGCGCGCGCTCGAAGGCGTGCCAATCGTGGCCGAGGAGCGCGGCGAGCGCGAACAGCGGCACCAGCGCGAACCCGACCGGGTACACGATCCGGTTCGGAATGATGTAGTGCTCGACGTCGATCGCGGAGATGGCGATCAGCGCCGCGCCGAGCACGAGATAGGCGGGCAACGCCCACGAGTGCGCGTAACGCGCACCGATCGCGGCGAACAGCATCCCCGTCGCGAACTCCACCAGCGGGTAGCGGGCGGAGATCGTCGCGGCGCAGGTGCGGCATTTGCCGCGTAGCGCCAGCCACGAGACCACGGGGATGTTGTCGCGGTTGGAGATGGGTGTGTCGCAGGTCGGGCACTTGGAGCGCGGCGCGACCACAGACTCCTTGCGGGGCACCCGCCAGATCACGACGTTGAGGAAGGATCCGATAACGAGGCCGAGCACGCCGCACACGACAGTGACGAACGGGGTCAGATTTTCCATTGCGAGTATTGATCGTCAGAGCCGGGTCACCTTGGAGGCCATTGCGACACCCAACCGAATGACGGGTCGAACGCTTGCGCAGGGCAAACGTCCCCAGCGATCCGTTGGTAGAGCGTCGGCGAGTTGTCTTCAGATCGAACGGCGAGACAGTCGCCGTTGGCAGTGTGGGTGGACAGGATCAGGTAGTCGGTCCCAGCGGTGCTGCCGGTCCCGACGGACACTTCCTTCTGTGCTGCCTCGCCGCCGGTGTTGGCGTCACGCCAGTGGATGCTCGGCTCGGCGGCCTCGAGGTCGGCGCGGGTCAGGGTGCCAATCGAGTGATTGTCGGCGAGCACCACATGCACGGTCCCGAGGGCGTTCGTGATGAGCGATTGCGCCGAACGGTCGATCACCGGTTCGCGAGCACGCATGAGCGTGACGATCGCGATGGTCGCGAGCACACCGATGATCGCGACGACGGTGATGAGTTCGACGAGGCTGAAGCCCTGTTCTCTCGGGGCTGCGTTGCGGGGAGCGGGCATCCGGAAGACCTTTCGCGCGGACGGCCCGGGGCACAAGGCCCCGGGCCGCCACATGCTTCGGTGTAGATGGCCGGCTTAGTTCCAGCCGGTCGTGTCCGTCTTCCAGCCGCTGACACTCGCAGAGGTCAGGCTGGCGCTCGCGGGACAAGCGGTCTTGCTGTAGTAGGTGCCGGCACTCGCACCGGTCGCAACGTCGGCGATCGAGTAGGTCGTACCCGAGTCCGACGTACGGCTGAGGCACACCACGCTCGTGGCTGACGAGACCTTGAGCTTGCCGCCCCAGTCGAGCGAAGGCTCGAGGGTGTGCAAGTCCGCGGTGACGTCGGTGTACGTCTCGGCGTCGGTGTACGAGGTCTTCTCAGCGGTCAAGCCGTTGCGAAGGTCGGATTGCGCCGCACGGTTCTGGGCACGCGACCGAGCACCAAGGAAGGTCGGGATGGCGATGGCGATCAGGATGGCAATGATCAACACCACGACCATGAGCTCGATAAGCGTGAACCCTTCCTCGGCGTCCCGACGGGATTTGAGGGAGTGAATCATCTGCACTTTGGGGTGTCCCTTTCCTGGACGGATTTGGGTCCGCGAGGCCCGACCCCCCATCGGGCCCGCGTCCGCCAGGACCGGGTCCTCAGGGCAGCCCGGCTAGCCGCTCCTCGATGCTTCGAGGGCTGGGCTCCGTGGCTTTGCGCCACCGCATTCCTGCGGTTTTGCCTTGTTCCAGAGGCTCTCGCTGGTGATTACATCGGCCCGTGGCAATTGTCGCTTGAGGCAACCACTCTGCGCGCGCAATCCTGCGACAAAAGTCACGTTGTGGGCACTCGCGCTGCGTGACAACGGGGCGCGGCCTGGCGCGCCCCCGCGTCACACGAAGGGGATGTCGACGAGCAACGTGCCTTCCCGCCAGTCGGGAAGCCGCGCAGTTACCGCGCCACTCGGATCCACCAGCGCGGCGAGGCCGGGAAAGTCTTCGTCGTGGGTCGCGCCCGCTTGGGTCGCGACGGCCACCCACACGCGGCGCCGGGCGGCGTGACCGCACATGTCGGCGAGGCCGGCCGACTCCCACCAAGAGAGCGCGTCGCGCCACGCATCGTCGCTGCGCCGCCGGGGCGGATCGAGGCCGGGAGCAGCGCAGAACAGCACGACGCCGGCGCCGGCGTCGACGGCGTCGTCGGACGGGAACGCAACTTGCGACTCGGCGCAGATCACAATGCCGAAGCGTGCGCCGTCGTGCTCGAACACCGCCGCAGTCCCCGACGTTCGCGCGGGCGTGAACCCTTCCTCGCCCTCGCCGAGGTGGCGTTTGCGTTGCGCGCCCACCAGTTCCCCACCACGAGCCACGCACTGGGTGATGTGCGCGGCATCGCTCGCGGCTCGCTCGGCCACACCGAACACGACCGTGAGCCGGGTGTCGCGAGTCGCGGCGGCCAGGGCGAGCACTTCGGGATCGTCGAGGGCAGCGAGGTGCGCCGGGTGGCTGCGCGGGTCGACGGACCCGGTGAGCGACATCTCGGGGAACACCACGATGTCGGCACCGGCCTCGAACGCAGCGGCCACGACGCGTTCGTGCGCACGCCGGTTGCCGGCAATGTCGCCCTTCTCACAGCGCAGGGCCGCGAGGAGAAGCTTCATGCTGGGCACCCTACGCGTCGTCTTGGCCCCGAACCGGCCCCTCGGATTACTCTCCGCCGGACGAACAGGGGGTTCGAAGTGGCGGGTTCGGTCGGGCGGAGAAACACTTCGCGCTCGCGTCGCGACGTCATGGTGACGTGCCGCGACTGTGGCGACGTGGTGGTCATGATCACGCAATGCCAGCTTCGTCGTTGCGACGACGACAGCGTCCATTCACTCGCGTATCGCTGCCCCGGTTGCGGGTGCCGCGACGTAGTGGGACAACTGCACGTCAACGAGATCGTCGAGCTGCTCGACGCCGGCATGTCGGTGGTGCCGTGGCAGCGGCCGCGCGAAGTGCACGAAGCCCGCTACGCGGGACCAACCGTGATCCTCGACGATCTGCTCGACTTCCACCTGCTCCTCGAGCACGACGACTGGTGGCGTCCGCTCCTCGACCACTAACCCCGGGGGGCGTGCGACGATCGGGGACACTATTTGACCCATATCGACGCACGCTTGCGCGGGCGGCGGCAACGATGGCGACGGCGTAGCGGTAGGCACCCGCCATGTACACGGGGCAGTTACCCGGTTGGCCCATCTTGTTGTCGAGGCCGTGAGGACAAAAGTGCAGCCCGTCGGGCGCGCGCACGATGATCTTCCCGCGCTGGCATACGGGCACACCGCCCGGGTCCGTCATCGTCCGTTCCCGCGGGAGACACGGCACGGTTGCGGCGAAACGACCATCGGGCGCGATCGTCACGCCCGAATCGCGGAAGGTCACGCGGCCGGGATGCTCGGCTGCGACGACGCGGAACTGGTTCCGCACGCGCTGCCAGTCCGGATCACTCATTTGGAGCCGAGTGCGCGGCGCGCCGACGAACACGACGTTGGCGCCCGACGCCATCGCAATTGCTGCCGCGGCGCGCGCGTCGCGCTTGTACCTCGACGCGGTCGCCGAACCGGCGAGCGCGATCCCGTGACTGTCTTTCATGCAGTTGGTCCAGGAGTTGCCGTAGAACGCGTCGACCACCACGGTCGGCCGTTCGGCGGGTAGCCGGCGCCACATGTCTGGGAACCAGTCGCAGATCGCAGTGCCCGGAAAGCTGTACACCGTCACCTGCACGTGCATTTGCGCGGCCAGCGCGGGGATGTAGCGCCGTGCCTCCCACGTGAGCGAGTCGCCGTAGACCACCACACTCGGATCGCTCCGGAACCCAGCGCGGATCGGCGTCGCGCCGAGCAGTGCGCGCGGCGCGCACGCAGCGGCCATGAACGCAACGAGAATCGCGATTGAAACGAGTCGGCCGAAGCGCGCGCGCGTTTCGCGGGGTGAACAAGGGGGTGGCACCGAGCCTTGTCGGCGAACACGCGCACGACCTGAGCGACGCGATTTCTCTTCAAATGAGCTTCACGTTCGCCACCTTTGAGCCTCAGAACGCGCTAGGAATTGGCGTATGCCGCACCTGCGCCGTTTCCGTTTCGCCATCGAGACCCACACCGCGATGCCCGACCGAACGTGGGCCGATACGTGCCGCGAGCTGGAATCACTGGGCTTCTCCACGCTGTTCGTGCCCGACCATTTCGACGAGGGGCTCGGCCCGATCGCGGCGATGGCCGCAGCCGCGGCAGGCACCACGACGCTCAACGTTGGCGCGCTCGTTCTCGACTGTGACTTTCGCCACCCTGCGGTGCTCGCGCGCGAGTTGGCAACGATCGATTTGTTGTCCGAAGGCCGGTTGGAAGTAGGGCTCGGCGCCGGTTGGAAGCGTCTCGACTACGACCGCTCCGGTATCCCCATGGACCCACCGAAGGTGCGCGTCGACCGCATGATCGAGCACACCCGCGTGCTCAAGGCGCTCTTCGCTCGAGAACCGGTCACGTTCGCGGGCGAGCACTACTCCATCGCCGATCTCGACGGCACGCCTAAGCCCCATCGGCCGGGAGGTCCCCCGATACTGATCGGTGGTGGCGCCCGCCGCGTGTTGCGCTTCGCCGGTGAACACGCCGACATCGTCGGCGTGAACGCGTCGATCCATTCAGGCGAGGTCGACACGGCCGCCGCGCGCGACGCGCTCCCCGACCGCATCGACGACAAAGTCGCATGGGTCCGCGAGGGCGCCGGTGACCGCTTCGACGAACTCGAGCTGAATGCGTGGTTGGCGGTGGCCGAGGTCACCGACGATGCCGCGGGCGTCGGCGAGATGCTCGGCACGGTGTTCGAAGCAGACCCGAAGGACGTGCTCGCCTCACCACTCACGCTCGTTGGCTCGGTTGCCGAGATTGGCGACCGCTTGCACGAACGCCGCGAACGGTGGGGTTACTCCTACGTCGTGATTCCCGGCGACAAAGCCCGCGATTTCGCGCCGGTCGTCGCCGCGCTCAGCGGCAAGTGAGCATGGCCGCGCTCAGCGGCAAGTAAGGATGGCCGCGCTCAGCGGGCGGTAGAGACGGTCGCGTGTGGCGCGACCGGTCGATCACCGTGGTGGGCTCTGGGCGTCGCAAACGCCGGGAAGGCGGCGGCCAGCATCACGAGAAGCGCGACGACGGCCAGTGCGATGCCTCCACCTCGTGGTCCTTCCATCTCAAAATCGTCGGCTTCGAACGCGCCGCGTATAAGGCCCTTCTCGTCACATCTCGCCCTATCGCCGAAGGACCTTCCACGAGCTCGCTGGTATACCGATGAGATCGGGTCAGGGATTTCGGCGAGCGGGAGCATGCTGATGAAGGTCACATCCGACCTCGAACATCACACTCGTGAAGCAATCGCCGAACTGCGCGCTGCTCTCGAGGCTCCGGTGCCGCAACGTCCCGAGTGGCTCGGATTACAAGCGTGGACGGTGGCGCGCGACCGCGCCGCACTCCACGGCGAGAACGTGCCCGCGGAGGTCTTGCTCGCGATACCGACGGTGGCAACCGCAGCCGACCACGAGGC
>JAODBJ010000050.1 GCA_025463905.1 Actinomycetes bacterium | reverse complement strand
GGAAGCCCGGCACGAGCAGCACGATGAGTACGAGCCCGATCATCGCGAGCACGATGACCGCCCGGTACGGCGTGATCGGGCGCGCCAACAGCACGAGCACGAACAGGCCGACGATGAGCAGCACCACCGTGGCCGCGGTGCGCGATTGGTCGAGCGTGACACCGGCGACGAGACGCGCGAACGCGTACGACGCGAACGTCGCCACGGCCGCCACGAAGCCACACGGCACTGCGACGCGCAGGACGCGGCGTACGAACCCGGGCTGGTAACGCTTGGCATTCGGTTGCAGCGCGAGGAAGAACGCCGGGATACCGATCGTGACGCTGCTCACGATCGTGAGGTGGCGCGGCAAGAACGGATACTCCCAACGGACGACACCTACCGCGATGGCGAGAAACAACGCGTACACCGTCTTGGTCACGAAGAGGTTCGCCACCCGTTCGATGTTCGCAATGACACGGCGCCCCTCGGCCACGACGCCCGGCATCGTCGCGAAACGACCATCGAGCAGTACCAGCTGGGCCACGGCACGAGTCGCCGGTGCTCCGTTGCCCATCGCGATCCCGATGTCGGCGTCCTTCAGCGCGAGCGCGTCGTTCACGCCGTCGCCGGTCATCGCGACGACGTGTCCTCGCGACTGCAATGCGGCCACAATCGAGCGCTTCTGATGAGGAGTAACCCGGCCGAACACCGAGTGCTGCTCCAGCACCTCGGCCAACTCGGAGATGTCCTCCGGGAGTTCGCGGGCGTCGTAGGGATGGTCGGCCCCCGGGACGCCGACCCGTGCCGCGACGGCACCGACCGTGCGGGGGTTGTCGCCGGAGATCACCTTGAGCGCCACGCCCTGCTCACCGAAGTAGCGGAGTGTCTCGGCCGCGTCTTCGCGTACCTGTTCCTCGAACAACACCAGCGCGGTGGCGCGTAGGTCGTTCGGCAGCGTCTCGCCTTCAACGGGGCGCTCGCTGTACGCGAGCAATAACACCCGCTTGCCTTGCGCCGCGAGTTCGTCGGCGCGGCGACGCACCGGGTCGTCGGCGGGACGTCCTGCCCACACCATCTCCGGTGCGCCGATGATCCACGTACCGCGAGAACCGAACGTCGCTGCGCTCCACTTACGCGCCGAGGAAAACGGAACACCCGCGGTGCGTTCCCATCCCGGTGACGACGGAAATGCGCGCTGCAATGCGTTGATGGTCGCATTGCCGTGCTCATCGGCCGCGAGTGCGCCGAGAACCTCGTTCACCAAAGCATCCGAGTCGAGGGTCTCGACCGTGTCGAACTCGATCGGACCTTCGGTGAGGGTGCCGGTCTTGTCCAGGCACACGACGTCGACGCGGGCGAGGCCCTCCACGGCCGGCAGCTCCTGTACCAGGACCTGGCGGCGCGCGAGCGTGACTGCGGCAACTGCGAATGCGAGGCTCGTGAGCAAAACGAGGCCTTCAGGCACCATCGCGACCACGCCGGCGACGACACCCGCCATCGCGGTGCGCCAACCGTGATGGAGGTGGAACTGGCTGATCGCGAGTAAGAGGGCGGTCGGCGCGAGTGCCCAGGTGACGTAGCGCAAGATGTTGTTGATGCCCGTCATCAACTCCGAGCGCACCAACGTGAACCGTCTCGCCTCTTTCGCGAGGCGGCGGGCGTACGCGTCGTCACCGACACGAGTCGCTTGCACCCGGCCACTGCCCGCCACCACGATGCTGCCCGACAGCACTTCGTCGCCTTCGTGCTTCGCAACCGAGTCGGCTTCGCCCGTGAGCATCGACTCGTCGACCTCGAGCCCATCGGATTCGAACACCTGACCGTCGGCCGCGAGCTGGTCGCCGGCTGCGACGACCAGGAGATCGTCGAGCACGATCTCCTCGATCGCGATCTCGCGCACTTCGCCGTTGCGAACCACGCGCGCTCGCGGCGCGTTCAAAACCGCGAGGCGATCGAGCGTCACCTTCGCGCGCCACTCCTGCACGATGCCGATGAGCGCGTTTGCCACCAACACCACGCCGAAGAGGGCGTCTTGGAACGGCCCGACGATCAGGATGATCACGAACATCGAGCCGAGAAGCGCGTTGAAACGCGTGAACACGTTCGCCCGTACGATCTCGCCGAACGTGCGGCTGGTCCGTTCAGACGACACGTTCACTTGCCCGCGAGCGACTCGCTCTGCGACTTCGGCGTCGGTGAGCCCCACCGACCGCGCGTGCTGTGTCGGCATCGGGTCAGCCGCGGTCACGGTCTGACGGTACCGTGAGCGGCGGTCAGCGACGAGGAAAGCGGGCAATGCACGCGTTCCAATTCACGACGAGCCCGGCGAGCGTCTCCAGGCGGGTGTTCCCCTGACCGGGGAGAACGGCACTGAACCCGATCCGCGCTATCCCGCGGAATGGGAGAGCGACGTCGTCCTCACCGACGGCGACATCGTGCACGTTCGACCGCTGCGGGCGGACGACGACGAGCGAATGCTCGGGCTGTACGGCCGGCTCTCGGACGAGTCGATCTACCTGCGGTTCTTCTCGCCCGTCCCGCGCCCGACGGCCGCGCGCTTCGAGCGACTCACCAACATCGACTACCTCGGACATATGGCGCTGGCTGCCCTCATCGGCGACGACATCGTTGCCGTCGCGCGCTACGACGCGGTCGACGAACGCAACGCCGAAGTGGCGTTCACGGTGGAAGACGACCAGCACGGCCGGGGCATTGCCACGCTGCTGCTCGAGCACCTGGCGGTGGTTGCACGCGCGAACGGCATCGACACGTTCGTCGCCGACACCCTGCCGCACAACTACAAGATGCTGAACGTGTTCGCCGCGGCCGGCTGGGAGATCGATCGTCGCTTCGCCGACGGCACGGTGCGGGTGCGCTTCCCGATCGAGCCGACCGAACTGTCGCTCGCCGCGATCGACGCACGTGAACACATCTCGGAAGCGCGTTCCATGTCTCGCATCCTCTCGCCGGCCTCGATCGCCGTCATCGGTGCAAGCCGCGAACGCGGAACAGTGGGCAACGCCGTGTTCCGCAATCTCTTGTCGTACGGCTTCGAAGGCCCGGTGTTCCCGGTGAATCCGGCAACGGTGTCGGTCGCGGGTGTACGCGCGTACGGATCGGTGCTCGACGTTCCCGACGACATCGATCTCGCCGTGATCGTGGTGCCCGCACCAGCTGTGGCCGAAGTTGTCGAACAGTGCGCCAAGAAGCACGTACGCGGGTTGGTGATCATCTCGGCCGGCTTCGCCGAAACCGGAGACGACGGCAAGCGCGCCGAACGCGAAGTCGTTGCGATCGCGCGCACGCACGGTATGCGGGTGATCGGACCGAACTGCCTCGGTCTGATCAACACGTCGCCCAACGTACGGATGAACGCGTCGTTCTCGCCCGTCGAACCGCGCCACGGCAACGTGTCGTTTCTGTCGCAGTCCGGTGGGCTCGGCATCGAGTTGATGGCACGCGCCGCGCGCCTCGACCTCGGCGTATCGACGTTCGTGTCGGTCGGGAACAAGTCTGATGTAAGCAGTAACGACCTGCTGCAACACTGGGCCGACGATCCCGAGACCGGTGTGATCCTGCTCTACCTCGAGTCGTTCGGAAACCCGCGTAAGTTCGCGCGTCTCGCGCGCCGCGTCGCTCGCGAGAAGCCGATCGTCGCGGTCAAGAGCGGGCGTACGCGTGCCGGCACTCGCGCCGCGTCGTCGCACACGGCCGCACTTGCAACGCCCGACGTTGCGGTGGACGCGCTGTTCCGCCAGGCCGGCGTGATTCGCGTCGACCGGTTGGAACAGCTGTTCGAAACCGCGCAGGTGCTCGCGCACCAGCCGCTGCCGCCCGGGCGGCGCGTCGCAATCGTCGGGAATACCGGCGGCCCTTTGACTCTGGCGGCCGACGCGTGCGCAGGTGCCGGTCTCGACGTCCCCGAGTTATCGCCGGAGACCCAGGCTCGCCTCCGCGAATTCGTCTCGAACGAAGCAGCCGTCCGTAACCCCGTCGACCTCGTCGCCGGGGCGTCGGCCGGCATCTTCGAACGCGCGTTGCGCGTCGTGCTCTCCGACGACAACGTCGACGCGTTGCTCGTGGTGTTCGTACCGCCCATCGTCACGGGCGCCGACGATGTCGCGGCGGCCATCGCGGCCGCGACCGCGGACGCCGGCGAACGCCCCGTGATTGCGTGCTTCCTCGGCCGCGAAGGCATGCCGGAACCGTTGCGTAATACCGCCAACGGGCGGCCGGTGCCGTCGTTCGCGTTTCCCGAAGCTGCCGCGGCCGCGTTGAGCCGCGCCGCGGACCTCGCCGACTGGCGCCGTCGTCCCGAAGGCGTGATCCCAACGCTGGACGGCATCGACATCGACGAAGGCCGGGCGATCGCGCGTTCCTACCTGCACGCGGACCACAGCACCGGCGACGACGCCGATACGGAAGGCCTGTGGTTGCCCGCGGCCGACGCGGCGCGACTGTGCGCGGCCTTCGGCATCCCCGTCGCTCAAACGTATGCCGCGACGTCGGCCGGCGCCGCGGTGGAGGCGGCCGAGGCGATCGGATATCCCGTCGCGCTGAAAGCGGATGCACCCACGATTCTGCACACCGCCGATATCGGAGGGGTGATGCTGGGGCTGGCGAGCGCGACCAGCGTGCGTGACGCATACGAAGCGATGGAACGTCACCTCGGCGCCGAGATGGGCGGCGTGACCGTGCAGCCGATGGTGCCCGGCGGGGTCGAGACGATCGTGGGGGTCACTCACGACGCTTCGTTCGGGCCGCTCGTACTGTTCGGGATGGGCGGCACAACCGCCGAACTCCTCGGCGACCGAACGCTGCGCATCCTCCCGCTCACCGACGAAGACGCGCACGAAGTGGTGCGTTCGCTGCGCGGCTCGCCGTTGCTGTTCGGCTATCGGGGCCGTCCTGAGGTCGATGTGGCGGCGCTCGAAGACGTGCTTCTGAGGGTCGGGCGGCTCGCCGAGGACGTACCCGAAGTGGCCGAGATGGACCTCAACCCGGTGATCGTCGCCGCGCACGGAGTCGTGGCCGTCGACGTGAAGGTACGCGTCGCGCCGCCCCAAGAGGCGTTCCGGCGCGACCTGCGCCGCCTACGCATGTGACCGCCCGCAACCGCCACGATGGCCGGGGAACGCGCCGCCTTGTGGCAGCGTTCTACGCGTACTCATGACCACACCCGAAACCTGTTTCCATCATCACGACCGGGAAACCGGCCGCCACTGCACCCGGTGTGGCCGCCCCGCCTGTGCCTCCTGCTTGCGGGAGGCATCGGTCGGCTCGCAGTGCTGGGAGTGCGTGAAGGACGCCGCGCCGCCGCGCACCGAGCAGGTCCGCCGCACGTTGCGGGGCGCGACGATGCCGGTCACCAAGGCGATCATCGCCGCCAATGTTGCCGTGTTCCTGCTGATGGCGATGCGCAACAACGGCAATATCGAAGGCACGAGGGCGCAAACGAGCTGGGCGCTCTACGGCCCTGCCGTCGCCCATGGCGAGTGGTACCGGCTCGTGTCAAGCGGCTTCATCCACTTCGGCATCCTGCACATCGCCTTCAACATGCTGATCCTCTACCAGGTCGGCCTGGTGCTCGAGTCGGCCAGCGGGTCGTCGCGTTTCGCCACCCTGTACGCCACGTCACTGCTCACCGGTTCGCTCGGCGCGCTCATCGCATCGCCGCACGCGTTGAGCGGCGGCGCGTCCGGTGCCGTGTTCGGAGTCGCGGCCGCCGCGACGGTCGCGATGTACCGCCAAGGCGTCTCGTTCTGGCAGACCGGGTTCGGCCCGCTGCTCGCGATCAACCTCGTGTTGTCGTTCGTGATCCCGAACGTGTCGTATGGCGCGCACATCGGCGGCCTCATCGGCGGCGCGCTCGCCGCCGAAGGCATGATCCAGTCGCGCCGGCTGCAACAACCGTGGCTCGGCTACGCGATCGCGATCGCCATCTCTGCAATCGCCGTCGCCGCCAGCCTCGCCATCGCCCCCAGCACCTAAGGGCGTGCGTCGATAGGGGACAAATAATGTCCCTTATCGACGCACGCCTCAGGTTGCGGCGACGGGGACGAGTTCGAGTTCGCCGGTGTCGTCGTCTTCGACGAGCCGGTAACCGCACTGCCGGGCGAGCTTGGTGCGGCCTTCGCGCGGCCCGGTAGCGAGCACCACGTCACCGGCATGCAACGTCACTCGACCGCGCGGCCGGTACACGTACCGACCGCGCTGATGGAGCGCGAGGAGGTGGAAGCCGGTGTCGTCGCCCAGCGCGGAGCCGACGAGCTCGGCGCCGTCGAGATCGGCGCCGGGTGCGATCGGGTACCGAACCACGACGTCGTCGGCTTCGCCGAGCGCCACCTTCAGCACGGGGTGCATCTCTTCGCCGTTCTCGACCAGCCACACCAGCTGTTGCGCGGCATCGCCAATCTCCTCGGCGGCAACCCCGAGGTGGAGCAACCCGCGCAACGGCGACGGGTCGACGGTTTCGGCCGCGGCCCGCAAGACCCACAGCTCGAGTTGCTCCCGCATTTCGTCGAGCCGGTCTTCGAGTTGCATCACTTCAGCGGTGAGCCCTTGGTCCTGGAAGAGCAACGCGGAGTACGCGATGCCCGCGGCCGCCTCCGACACGTTCTTCATGTCGACGAGCACGTCGACAGCACGGTCGAGGTCGGTGATCGCGGGATCCTCTTCGATGGTCGCCGGTCGCCACTCGGGCGCGCCCGCGAGCTCGCGCAGTTCGTTGATCCCGTCGCGGCTACCGCGCAGGATCAGCACGTCGTCGGGCACGAAGATGTCGTCGCCGTCGGGGTCGATCATCCAGTCGCGGCCACGACGGATCGCGACGACGCGCATGCCCACTTCCATCGGGAGCTCGACGTCGGCGAGTTGCCGACCGGCCAGCGCCGAGCCGTCGCGTACTCGTACGCGGTGCGACACCTCTTGCGCGGCGGAGAGGTCGGCGAGGAGCGCGGCCGGGATGCCGAGATGGTGGGTGACGATGCGGGCGATGTCGACGGCGGCGTTCCCCATGCGTTCGATCGCGGCGACCACGTGCAAGACGCCCGACATCTGTTCGGCTTCGCGCGGCGCCCGCGCCGCGAGCACGCATACCTCGCGCATCTCGTGCACGAGTTCGGAGAGACGCTCCTCGAGCTCCTCGACTTCTTCGGCCATGCGCGCATCGGTGAAGAACAAGGCCGCGTAGCCGAGGTCGACCATCAGCTCGGAGGTGTCCTTCGCCTCCGTCAGCATGGCCCGCAGATTTCGTGGTCGGTCTTCCATGGTCCCGGCCTCAGGTAAGTCCGAGGATCACGATAGCGAGGATCAAGGAGAACGTTCCCAGAAGGTCGAGGCTGGAGGTCACGATCGGAATTCCATGGTTGTCGGGGTCGAGGCCCAGGCGGTTCGTCGCGACGGCGGCGTAGTAACCCACGATGACCGCGCCGGTGGTGGCGAAGAAACCGCCCACCAGGCTCACCAACACCATGTTAAGGGTGCCGGGGCTGCGGTACCCGGTGATCGCCGCCGCGATGTCGGAAGAGAGTCCGAGCAGGAGAAACACGGGCACGGCGTATACGTACACGAGCAGGATGTCTTCGGACGCGGCCCGCCACGGCGCACGCGACGGCTCGAGCGTGCCGAGGTGCAGCTTGGTGGAGATGCGGGCGGCGAGGATGCTGCCGAGCGCGCCGGAATCCTCGAGGAACGACGGCACGAGCACGAACAGAGCCGGGAACGCGAGGAACGAGTCGAGGCGGTGCTCGATCGTCACGCCCGCGAACAGGTCGATCGCGCCCGCGACGAGGAGGATCGGCAGCGACTCCTTCACGATGCGCCGCCCGACGTCCAGCGTCCGCTCGCGCCACGTCCAGGCGAGCGCCAGCACCGCGGCGGCGATGCACAGCACGCCGATGACCGCCGTGACCCCGTGCGACTTGATCAGCAGCGTGCCCACGAACAGGCTCGGGAGCGTCGCGACGTCGCCCGCGGCGGTCACGATCGGCGCGGCGACATTGTCGAGGTCGAGGTTGCGGGTGGCGCAGAATGCCGCCACGCCCACCGTGATGAGCAGCACGACGAGCGACGACAGCACCGCACCGATCACCGAGATGACCACGAACTCGCCGATCGAGATCGACGTCTGCCCGAACACCGACGCGACGGTCTTCGCCAGCACCGCGAGCACGACCGACGTACTCAGCGAGAGCACGAGCGCGGCGGCGATGTTCTGGCCGACCTGCGTATCGAGCCGGCGCGACACGCGGAAGGTGCCGGTGTGGATCATCGTGCCGAGCCGGCTGCCCAGGGCGCCGAACACGTTCCCGCGCATTCCGATCGCGGCCGGAATGAGGATGACGAGGCCGGGAAGGTTCTTGAGCGTTTTGTCGAGGCCGGCGAGTGTGACGCCGGCGATCAGATCGCCGAACGACGAGATCAGAAGCGCGATGAAACCCGCGCGGACCCCGGCAGGATCCGTGCGTAGAAGCGCGACAAAGCGCGCGCCGACGCGACGCGGGAAACGCAGCATCTCGGACTCGGTGGCTCGGACATCCCGACACCTCCTGGCGAGAGGCTACATCGGTACACCATTAGCCTCGGTTGATGGCCGAATCCCGTCCTTCTCCCGGCCAGGACGCGTTGTTGCAGACGGAGAACGTCGAGGCGCCCATCGAGTTCGTCGTCGACGGCGTAAACGGCGACCGGATCACGCTGAGCGCGAAAGCGCCAGGCGCAACCGCTGGTCACAGCCCGTTTCATGTCGGGGAGGTCGCGCACCTCCAATACGTCGATCGCTTCGGCGTCTACGAGGTCGACACGCCCGTGTTGCACGCCGAAGGCGACTCGGTTGTGGTCGCACTCGCGGCTGAGCCGAACGACGTCAGGCGACGCGTATACGCGCGCTTGCGTGCGCCACTCGACGCGACCTGTCTGCTGCTCGACGCGGCCGGCAACACCTTCACGCAGCTCGACGCTTCGGTCGTCGACATCGGTGGAGGCGGCGCCGCACTGGCGGTTCCGGCGATCGCGCCGACGGGCGCAACGTTGGTGTGCTCCCTCGCGATCCCCGGTGACGCGCCGATCGTGACGATCGGCAATGTGCTCGCGCCCGACGCGGACCCACGCGATGTCCCGGATCGACGTCATGTGCGCGTGCAATTCACGTTGATCGCAGAAACGGACCGCGATCGACTCCTACGCTTCATCCTCGAAGCACTTCGCAACACACGCGCGTGATGACCACATGACTGGCGACGCGGCACCGTTTCTCGGCTACGCGCGATTTGTGCTCGTAGGGCGGGATCTCAACTGAGGTGTTCCGCGCCGCTTCCATCGAGGGCTTGCAGTCTCCGCCGATCGATTGCCTGCAGTCCGTACCAGGCTCCGAAGACCACCGCGAGCAGCACGAGGCATCCCACGATGTGCGTGAACCAGACAACGGGCCAGAACGCGACGATGAAGATCGTCATCCAGAAGCGGGCGTCTACCAGCCACGAGGGCAATGAGCGCTTCGGCATCTCCGCAATGTAACCCCCCGCGTGGCGCGCCGAGGTGAGACGGGTGTACGAAGTGCCTCCGATGGAACGCTTCGCATCGTTCGACGGCACGCAGATCGCATACGTAGAGGCCGCCGACGGGCCCGCGGTACTGCTGCTGCATGGCTTCGCCGCCGACCACCGCGCGAACTGGGTGGTGCCCGGCGTGTTCGACGCGCTGGTCGCAGCCGGGCATCGCGTGATCGCGTTCGACGCCCGCGGTCACGGCGAGTCGGAAAAGCCGCACGACCCCGCCGCGTACGCCGGTGACGCGATGGCGAACGATGCCCGGGCGCTGCTCGACCACCTGGGAGTGGACGCCGTCGCCGTCGTCGGGTATTCGATGGGCGCGATCGTCGCGTCGCGGCTCGTGCCGGAAGAACCCCGAGCGCGTGCATTGGTGCTTGGCGGTATCGGGGGACGGCTGGCCGCCGGCTCACCAGTGACTCGGCGATCGGAGATCGCGGAGGCGTTACTCGCCGACAATCCCCGATCACTCACGAACGTCGCGGCCAAAGCGTTTCGGCGCTTCGCCGATCGAACCGGTGCCGATCGCCACGCGCTCGCCGCGATCCAGCGCGCACCACTGGCCGAGGGGCCTTCGCGCTTCGGCGACATCCACGTGCCGACACTCGTCATCGTCGGTGCCGGCGACACGCTCGCCGGCGATCCGCAAGCCCTCGCGGATCGCATACCCGGAGCGACCGCCCACATCGTGGGCGGCGATCATCTCACTGCGGTCGCGGACCCGGCGTTCCGCACCACGATCGTCGACTTCCTCGCTCGCATCCCACACACGCCCTAAACGAACGCGCGCTCGATGCGCACGTCGGCGCGTTCGAGTTCCTGCAGAAGCGTGGTGCGCATTGCATCTCTCTCAGTGACAGTGGACGCGCTGCCGCCGGTCCAGAGATTCCGGAGGAAGCTCAGGTCCTCCCAGATCGGCCCACGCGGGTGGGGGTCGGTGTCGTAGCGCGGCACGAGGTGCCAGTGCAGGTGCGGCACTGAGTTGCCGAGGAGTTCGTAGTTCAACTTTCGCGGACGGAATGCTCGACTGAGTGCGTGCGCGACCTCACTCATTTCGGCGAGATACAGATCGCGTTCGCCGCGCTCGAGCTCGTGCAGTTCGGCCACACATGTTTTCGCGGCGAACACGGTGTAGCCGCGGAAGTACTGCACTTCGTGCAACCGCACAAACCCCGTCTCGAGGCGAGCAACCGCGTACGGGTCGTCGCCCCGGTCCATTCGCTGTGCGCCGGCACACAGATCGCAGCCCGCCATACGCGTGAGCCTGCCATATGCGCAGCCGGTGGTGGGTGTGTTCAGATTCCGGGATGCTGTTCGAACCAATCGGCCTCGACGTGGTCGCGCGTGGCGAGCGGGTGCCGACGCTGCTCTTCGTGCCCCGCGACGCACCGCCCAACCTTTCGCTCGTGGTGTTCGGCCACGGCGCGAACCTGTCGAAGAACGATCCGATCATGCAGATGATCGTGAAGGGGTTGGCTCGCGCGATTCCCGCGGCAGTGGCGATCGCCGACTTTCCCGCGCACGGCGAGCGCGTTCCGGAAGGCACCACGCAGGAGCAACGCGCCAACGGCGTGCAAGCCGCGATGAGTGACGCGGCGATCTACGACCAGATCACCGACGAGTGGCGCTCCGTCGTCGCGGCCGCACGCGTCCACGCGAGCGGCAGGGTCGGCTACATCGGGTTCTCGATGGGTTCGGTCTACGGCCTCGCGCGGGCCGGTCAGGTTGCCGAGTTCAACGCGTTCGCGTTCGTGGTCGGCGGACTCGTCGTTGAAGATGGTCCGCCGAACGTGGGCCGCAATGGAGTCGTGCGCGCCGGGATCTCGGCGCTCGGTGCGCGCGAAGTGTTGATGTGCAACATGACGGGCGACGAGACGTTCCCGATCGCTTCCGCGCTCGACGCGTTCGCGCTGGTGCCGGGGCCGAAACGCATGCACGTATTCGAAGGCGGCCATGCCGACGTGCCACCGGAAGCCGTCGAGTCGGCCGTCACCTTCTTCCAACGCACCCTCGCGCCGCGCGCGTGAAACCGCAATCCTCGTCCTTCGTCACCGTGATCGTGTAGCGGGGCACGCCCACTGGAGCCTCAGTCTGCGGCGTTTCCGCGATGAGGCGCCGCAGTGCCATTCGGCTCGCGCCCGTTGGCCCGGGGGGAAGCTCGCGGGTGTCGAGCGACGCCTGCGCGCGAGCTCCGTAAAGCCCCCGTGGGTCTCCAGGTGGACGTGCACCGCTACATCGAGCCCGCTCTCTCCGCTCGCTGACCAACAACCGTTCGCGCGGGCGGCTGAACGAGGAGCAACATGAGGGAAGGGCCTCCTTGGGGGAACCTGATCGTCGATGAAGGGCACGTCGATCACGCGACGCGCGGCCGGTTGCTACGACGACAAGACAAAGATTGCTGCCACCCCAGTTCGGCAGTCCCAACCCTGTCGATCGCGATCGTACGCTCGCGTGTCAACCCCGCTCTCGTTGAGTGATCAGCGAAAGTCGCGTGAACGGATCGCGTCGGCGAGGCTGATGGGCAAGCGGGTGATACGACCGGCCACGAGGTTGATCACACCTTGATGACGTTCGAGCACACCTCGCACGCGTAACGCCGGCGCACCGCGCGCCACCGTGCGGAACCGCTTCCACACCCCTCTCGTGCAAATCACGTTCACCAGACCGGTCTCATCCTCGAGGTTGAGGAACACGGTGCCTTTCGCGGTTGCGGGCTGCTGACGATGCGTGACCACGCCCGCGACTTCCACCACCGAACGGTCGGGCAACGTGCGCAAATCGATCGACCGCACCACGCCTTGGCGCGCCAGTTCGTCGCGTACGAACTCGGTGGGGTGTTTGCCGACGCTCAATCCCATGGCCCACAAGTCGGCGGCGACGGTTTCCGGTTCGCTCATACCCGGCAACGCCGGCGCGCCGGCGCCGATGACCAACCCCGGCAAGGTCTCAACCACCGAACCATCACGTCGGACGTTCGGGCGGGCGGTGCCGAGCGCGCCGGCCGCCCACAACGCGGTACGACGCGACTGTCCGAAACACTGTTCGAATGCACCAGCAGTGGCGAGCGCTTCCACCTGGTCGACGGTGGCACCGGTGCGGCGCACGAAATCTTCGAGGTCGCAGAACACCTGAAGTTCTCGTTCGTCGTCGATGCGATCGAGCAGCGCGTCGTGCAACCCGCGCACTGAACGCAACCCCAACCGAATTGCCAGGTTCGATGGGTCGCCGTAGAAGCCGTTCACCGGAGAGCCAATCGGGTCGACATCGCTCGTGCGCGGTTCCAACGTCGCGTCACGCCGCGACGCGTTGAGGTCGGGGCCGAGCACCTGCACACCATGACGGCGCGCGTCACGCACGATCGTGTGCGGTGAGTAGAACCCCATCGGTTGTGCGTTCAACAACGCCGCGGCGAACTCAGCCGGATAGTGGTACTTCACCCAGGAGCTCGAGTACACCAGGTAGGCGAAGCTCACCGAGTGGCTCTCGGGAAACCCGAAGTGCGCGAACGCTTGCAGCTTCGTGTAGATCTCTTCCGCGGTGTCGCCGGTAATGCCACGCTCGGCCATTCCTTGCATCAACCGCTCTCGCATGCGCGCCATACGCGTCTCGGAACGCTTCGATCCCATCGCCTGGCGCAACTGGTCGGCTTCCGCGGGGGTGAAGCCGGCAACGTCGACTGCGAGTTGCATCAACTGTTCTTGGAACAGCGGCACACCGAGCGTCTTGCGCAACGCCGGTTCGGTGAGCGGGTGCGGATAGCTCACCTCCTCCTCGCCGTTGCGACGACGCAGGTACGGGTGCACGGAACCGCCCTGGATGGGCCCCGGCCGGATCAACGCCACTTCCACCACGAGGTCGTAGAAACAACGAGGTCGCAGCCGCGGCAGCGTGGCCATCTGGGCGCGGCTCTCAACCTGGAACACGCCGACCGTGTCGGCCGCGCACAACAGGTCGTAGACGTCGTCTTCTTGGGGGATCGTCGCGAGATCGATCTCGACTCCCTCGTAGTCGCGCACGAGGTCGACGACGATGTGCAGCATCGTGAGCATGCCCAGCCCGAGCAGGTCGAACTTCACGAGCCCGGCGGCCGCGCAGTCGTCTTTCTCCCACTGGAGTACCGAGCGGCCTTCCATGCGCGCCCACTCGACCGGGCAGAACTCCACGAGCGGGCGATCGGCCATCACCATGCCGCCCGAATGGATGCCGAGATGGCGCGGGAAGTCGATTACCTGTGACGCGAGTTCGAGCGCGAGCGGCGGAATCGGTGGGGGGCGCGTCGCTTCGGGAGGCCCGTCAGGCGACACGCCGTCACGCCAGTCGACCGCGCCTTTCGAGGTTCTCTGGAAGCGTCTCGACGGCTTCGTGGCCGGCGTATGCGCGCCGTTTCCCGCCAAGTCGGAGAACGCTTCGGGCCCCGACACCCAACGGTCGACCCACTTGGCGAGCGCGTCGGCTTGACCGGGCGCGACTCCCGCCGCCTTCGCCATCTCGCGCAACGCCGAACGGGGCCGGTACGTGATCACGTTCGCCACCTGCGCAGCTCGATCGCGTCCGTACCGCTCGTAGACGTACTGGATCACTTCTTCACGGCGTTGGTGCTCGATGTCGAGGTCGATGTCGGGTGGACCGTCGCGTTCGGGCGAGAGGAAGCGTTCGAACAGCAACCCGAGCGCGACCGCGTCGGCTTTCGTCACGCCGAGCGCGTAACACACCGCGCTGTTCGCGGCACTCCCCCGTCCCTGGCAGTAGATGTCGGAGCGGCGGCAGAAGTCGACGATGTCGGAGAGCAGCAGGAAATAGCCGGGGAACCCGAGGGTTTCGATCACCGATAGTTCGTAGGCGATCTGCCGGGCCGCCTGTTCGTACTGCGCGTGGCTGGGCGGGTACGCAATCGCCGCGCCGCGCCGCACGAGCTCGCGCAGCCACGTCATCTCCGTGTGCCCATCCGGCACCGGGTAATCAGGGAGGCGGGGAGCGGCGAGCTTCAGGTCGAACGCGCACGCCTGAGCAATGTCGACGGTGCGTTCGACTGCGCCGGGCCAACGCGCGAATCGGCGCACCTGCTCGGCGGGCGAGCGCAGGTGCGCGAACGGTGCCGCCGGCAACCATCCGTCGATCTCGTCGAGCGGCCGCCGGGCCCGGATCGCGGCGAGCGCCGTCGCGAGCGGGCGTTGCGCGGGCGTTGCGTAGTGCACGTTGTTCGTGGCGATCACTTCGACCCCCGCGGCCAACGCGACCTGCGCGAGCGCGTCGTTGCGATGACGGTCGAGCGGGTCACCGTGGTCCCACAACTCCATCAACACGCGGTCGCGTCCGAACGCTGCCACGAGCCGGTCGAGTGCACGCCGCGCCGCTGCCGGGCCGTCACTCGCGAGCGCCGCGGCGATCGACCCTTTGCGACAACCCGACAAGAGGAACCACGAGGTGTTGGACTCCGTACGCACATTGCCGTCGAGGTGCACGGGCGCGCACGCGACGTCGGCGAGCTGTTCGAGCGTGAGTCGCGGCGCACCTTTCTCCCCGCGCAATTGCGCTTCGCTGATCGCTTTGGCGAGACGCGCGTACCCGGGTGGTCCCTGCGCGAGCACCACGATGTGTTCACCGGGAGGGTCGGCTACACCGTTCGGTGGTTTCGTTGCACCAAGGGTGAGTTCGGCGCCGAACACCGTGGGGAACGCGAGCGAACGTGCGACTTCGGCGAAGCGCACGACACCGTAAAACCCGTCGTGGTCGGTGAGCGCAAGCGCAGCCAGACCGAGGCGTGCCGCCTCCTCCACCAACTCCTCGGGATGGCTGGCGCCGTCGAGGAACGAAAAATTGGAGTGGCAATGCAGCTCCGCGTACACGTCTTGCCTCTCCGCTGCCGCTCCCTGGGGCCTCCTCTAGAAATGCCACCGTACCGAACATATGTTCGGGGTACAAGCGGACATCCAGGACCAGCCCGCCCAGTGAACAACCACCGAGCGCGCTCCTTGACCTATCACCGTGCACTCGGCGGGCGACTACCTCGCCGCGGCGATGGCGTGATCCCCCCACTCGCCATCCGCGCACAGCGAGCCCCGGCATTGCGGCCGGGGCTCGCTCGGGTCACGACCGCGTCGAGATCTTGGCGAACTCCGAAATCAAGGTGCGATTGAACGCCGGCAGGTCAGCCGGCTTGCGGCTCGACGTGATCGTGCCGGGACCGCTCGTACAAACGAACACCTCCTCGTCGCGCCACTCGCCACCGGCGTTGCGGATGTCGGTCTTCAGGCTGGGCCACGACGTCAACGTGCGGCCCCGCACGACGTCGGCCTCCACCAGCGTCCATGGGCCGTGACAGATCACCGCGATCGGCTTGCCGACCTCCGCAAAACGACGGATGAACGACACCGTCGGCGGATGGATGCGCAGCGCATCGGGATTCGCGACGCCACCCGGCAAGACAAGTGCGTCGAACTCGTCGAAGTTCGCCTTGCTCGATTCCAAATCCACGGTGAACGTGTCGGCCTTGTCGAGATGATTGAAACCCTGAATCGTTCCGGGTTTCATCGAAACGAGTAGCGGTCGGGCGCCCGCGGATTGCACCGCGCTCCACGGCTCGGTGAGTTCGACCTGCTCGACACCGTCGGTTGCCACGAAGGCAATCCTCATTCCACGCAGTTCGTCAGCCATTGCTGCCTCCTGTAGGCGTCGATTCCTGCTGTCCGAACATCTCGCGCGCGCGTACCCGGCCGCTGTCCCAGTGAACCAACGGCTATCAGGGCAGAAAACGCGCGAGACTCCCCGGCGTGGGACCCGGGTGGTGTGCGCCGCGCGCTCACGGGGGCGCGTCTTCGGGCGCCGCCTCTGGTGCCGCGCCGCTGCGCGCGCTCGGGTCCCACACCTCACGCAGTACAACCCGGCGTTCGGGATGAACGCCGGACACCGTGACGACGACGAAATCGTCGAACTCACACGTGTACCAACGCGGTTCGAGGCCGACGCAATCGCCACCGACCTACGAACGAACGGCGTGACCGCGACGGTCGTGCCCGCGGACGGATGGTTGCCGCACATGACAATGTGGCAAGGCAACCGCGTGCTCGTGTTCCGTTCTGAGCTCGATGCCGCGCGGGAGATCCTCGCCGGCGAGTCAATTGGGGTTACGTCGCCCCTCGAGGTCGGGCTGCGCGCGTTGGAACCACGCGATGCGCTCGGCTGCGACGCCGTGGTTGCGACCCTCCCCGGGTTCTTCGGGCTCGAAACCGGCATCGAGGCATGCGCGCAGGCCGTGCGCAGCGAACGCGGGGTGGTCGCCGTCGACGGCGCCGATGACGTACTCGGGTTTGCGACGTGGATGAATCACCGACCGCACGCGGCGGAGATCACCTGGGCAGCGGTGAAGGCCGCCGAACGCAACCGCGGGATCGGGCGGCGGATCGTTCGCGAGGTGGAGTCGCTCGCGGCCGCGACCGGCACGGAGTGGATGACGGTGCTCACGTTGTCGCCCAACGATCCTGAGGCGTCCACATACGCGCCGACGCGCCATTTCTGGCACACCGTGGGCTACACCGAGTTGTGCGACCTCGACATATGGGACGTCAACCTGGCCGTGATCCTGGCGAAGCGGCTCGAAACCGGCTGACACAGCCGCGCTTCGACGTGGCGCGCGATGGCGCGCCGTACGCCCGTCATCGCCGATGGCCGCCAAACGCCCGGTCGCCTACGAGTTGCGTGCCGGGCGCGGCGCGACCGCCGGGACCGGGGCGAACCACGAGCGTCGCCGCGCTGAGTGGCTCACCACACGTCGAGCAGGCGACCTGCGGTGTGCAACGGTGGCGATCGTGCCGGAAGCGCACCGGCGGCCCGCCCGGCGGCGTCTCCCACCGATCGCCCCACGCCGTGAGCGCAGCGAGGATCGGCACCAACTCCTCGCCGGCCGGCGTGAGCACGTAGCGATCGCGCGGCGGGTGCTGCGAGTAGGGCTCGCGGTCGAGCAGGCCGTTCGTCACGAGGTCGTTGAGGCGGGTTGCGAGCAGGTTGCGCGAGATGCCCAGATCGACGGCGAGGTCTTCGAAGCGATCGAGGCCGAGGAAGATGTCGCGCAGGATGAGCGGCGCCCACCAGTCCCCCATCACTTCGAGGGATCGCGCCAGTGAGCAATTGAATTCGGCGTAACTGGTTCGTCGCACGTCGCCACAGTAGTCCGTTGCGGGATTGAACTTGCTCGTGTAGCGTGCGTTCAATGACGCAACGGACAGCGCTAGGAAGACGAACGGAGGCCTGATGTACCACGCCATCGTCGCCCGCCGGACGAACGCCGTGTGGCGGCGAATCAACGAGCGTGACGTCGATGCGCCGTGGCGCATGGCCGACGAGCAGATGCGCTTTACGTTCGTGGGTGACACACCACTGCGCGCTGACCTCACCGGGCGGGACGCGTTCCGCGATTGGTTGCGGGGTGCGTTCGTCCGCTTCCCCGACCTCCGTTTCACGGTGCTCGACGTCGCCGTGGCCGGGGGCCCACAACGCACCCGCGTGTCGGTGCGCCTCCGCATCGAGGCGACCCTCGTCGACGGCTCGCGCTACGAGAACTTCGCCACGCAGTGGCTCACACTGCGGTGGGGGCGGATGACCGAAGACTGGGTGCTGGAAGACACCGCAGCCCTCTCCCGTGCGTGCGTGGTGCAGGATGGCGCGCCGGTATCTTCGGGACATGACTGATGCGGACCAGACCTTCCAAGACTTCAACAAGGCGCTGATCCAAGAGTTCCGCGCCAATGGCGGCACGGTCAGCGGCCCCTTCTCGGGTGCGCCGCTGCTGCTGCTGACAACGACCGGCGCGAAGTCCGGCCGCGAACACACCACCCCGCTCGTGTACACGACCGACGGCGACCGGCTGGTGATCATCGCGTCGAAGGGCGGCGCCCCGACGCACCCCGCGTGGTACCACAACGTGGTTGCCAACCCGACGGTGACGATCGAAGTCCCCGGGGATCGGTTCGAGGCTCGTGCGAACGCGGCAGCCGGCGACGAGCGCGATCGTCTCTTCAAGGCGCAGGCCGCGCTGATGCCGAACTTCAACGAATACCAGGAGAAGACGACCCGCCAGATTCCGGTGGTGGTTCTCGAGCGGGTGAAGCCTCAGTCGTAGATCGCTTCGACGCCCGCCATACCTCCTTCCACCGCGACGAGACACGCGATGTCGGCTGCGTCCGCCGCGCCGCCATCGCCCTTCACCACCACTTGCCATAGCGCCCTGCGGCGGTGGCCGTCGGTGTCCCACCAACGCACGTCGTGCGCCCACGGCCCGGCCCAGGAAACGACCTGGCCGTCACCCGACACCAACGCGGCGCACCGCAACCGCGCCGGCGGCGCCGACTGTTCCCCTCGCCCCGACACCACCACCGCTCGACCAACCGCGTCGAGGAGTTGCGCGGGCAGCGCCGGTTCGAACACGCGGGCGGGCGCGGGCGGCGGCACCGCTCCGGGCCACGACGGCACCTCCCCATCGACCACGAGCGGCCGCCGCGGTTCGCGAGGCTCCCCCCACGGAACCCACCGAACCTGCTCCGCCGGTGTGCGGCCACCTTGCACCACAATCGTCGCGACCGCGTCGTAGCCGAGCATCCCTTGCAGACGGGCGAGCGCCCGATCGGCCCGGTCGGCGCCAACCTGATCACCACCCCAGAACCCGAGCTGGCGCCCGTCGGCCGGCACGACTTCGTCGGGGATGAGCCGCAGCACGGCTAGCGCACCCGTCGTGGTGTCGAGGTCTACATCGGCGAACGCCTCCATGTCTTGGCGCTCACGCACGTCGAGGTCTTGCGCGTCGCGGCTGATCATGTGCGCGGTGAGCCACCCGTCGAGTTGCCAGCGGACCCGTTCCGCGAGCGTCGCGGGTGTGAGCGCACCGTCGTGGCGCCAACAGCGCGACAACCGTTCGCCGTGTTCGGTTTCTGCTTCGATCACCACCCGCGTACACGCGAGGCCACGTTCCGCGAGGCGCGCCAGCAACCGGTCGGCCAAGCCCTTCGCGGCGAACGCGGCGGTGTCGACACGAGCCGCGGGTGGATCCAGCTCGACCTGCTCGACGAGATCGGGTGGTGGTTCAACGAGCACTGGTGGGCCCGCGTCGAACCCGCGCGCGAGGTCGTGCAGACCGCGGCCCTCCACCCCGAAGCGGGCGAGCACCGCGTCGGGTGCGAGCGCGGCAAAATCTCCGAGCGTTCGCAAACCGAGCCGTTCGAGGAGGTCGGCCAGCGCGTCGTCGCCGAGCACGCGTACGGGCCATGACGCGAGGAACGTCGCGCTCGCACCGTTCGCGACCACGTGCGGTTCGGCGGGCCGTGCACTGCGGGCCGCGAGGCGAGCTGCAAACACACCGTCGGCAATACCCACGTGGATGTGTTCGCGGTCGTGGCCGAGCACCTCCGCCACCACCTCCCCGACCCGCTGCGCCAATCCGTGATCGCCACCGAAATAGCGCGCCGGACCTCGGGTGGGAAACGCGCACACGCCCGGCCGTTCGAGCACGACGCGCGGTGTGAGCGATTCGATCGCACGCGCCACCACCTCGAACGTGCGGGCTTCGAGCGCCGGATCGGCATCGACGATCGTCACGCCCGGACAGCGCGCCTCCGCCTCTCTCCGGCGCATCCCGCGTGTTATCCCTTCGGCTCGCGCTTCGGGTGACACGGCGCGCACGAGTTCGCGGCTCCCAATGCGTTCCCGCACCACTAACGCTGCACCCTGCAGCGCCCGGTCGTGCCGGCGAGCCGCGATCACCGGCCAGTCGGCGCACCACACACAACAGGTACGAACGGATCGGGAACGCGCACGCGACGCGCTCATCATCCCGCTCGCAATTGCGTGTGCACCGGCACACCCCGATGCTCGACCCGAACGTCGAGATCGCGGCGTGCCAGCAACCCGCTGCCGTCACCCAACCCATGCCACTGCGAGGTGGTTGCGTGCAGCCGTACCGCGGCTTCCGCCGGCCACGGCCCGAGCGCGACGAGCGTGGCAGCGCGTTCACGTGCGCGCGCGGCGAGCCGGCGCGCGTCGCCGATGCGACAACGCACCGGAACGTCGGTGGCGACGAACGCGAACCCGTCGAGCAACGCGGCCACCACCGTCGACCATTTGTTCGCCGGTACCGCGCGTACGACGGCGAGCCGCTCGAGTGCGACCCCCGCTTCAGCCGCGGCCCGACCGCCGAGCGTGCCGGCGACATCGACGATCGCAGCCCACTCCCCTGCGGCGGTGACCGCCGCGGCCAGCGTGAGCACGATCGACGTGGCACCCATGCCGGCGACACCGTCGACCGTCACCACCGAGCCGCGCCGCAACCCGCCGTTCGGCAGCGCGTCGCCGAGCAGGCCGGGGACGGGGAGCAGGCGTTCGGTGGCCGCGACCAACGGCCGCACCCGATCGGCGATCTCGGCCAGGTGCGCCAACGCGAGCGCATCCCGCCGGGGTACGCCCGAGTTCTCCACTACGACCGCCGCCATGCCCGAACACTAGTCGAACATATGTTCGGGTCCCACGGGTGCAACCGGCGTCACGAATACGCCCCCAGAGCGCAGTTGTCGACGCAGGTTCGAGGTGGGCTACGCGGTGGCGGCGGCTTCCGGCAGCTCGGGCGCGGGCGGGGCGGGCGATGCGGGCACTTCCGCCGCCCGTTGGCCCAGGGCTTGGGGCGACCACCCCGCGTCGTCGCCGTAGTACTCGAAGAGGTGCTCGAGCGCGTGCACGATTTTCGGTTCGAGTTCGGGCCACACCTCGGGCTCCGCCACCACCGTCACCACGTTCGAGTACACCGAAACCCGCTTCGCGCCCAGGTCGAAAAGGCGCCGGGCCAGCACGTCGGGGGGTCGATCACCCACGACCGGTCCGCGCTCCGGGTACACCTCGAGCGCCATCCCGGTGAGCGAACGGTTCAGGTCGAACATCCGCACGTCGGGGCGTGCTCCGGCGCGCGCGGTAACAGTGATCGGCTGGCCCATGCGATCGAGCCTACCCACGCGCACCCGGCGCGCCGGCGAACGGCTGGAACGATTGAGAACATGATCGAGAAGATGCTTTAGAAGATGGGTCCGGGTTCGTGCCAGATGTCGTTGGGGGGCAAGAGGCGATCAGCGCTCTTCGGTCCCCAGGAGCCGGGCTCGTACTCGATCGCCGGAGGATGGTTGTAGAGGACGTCGTCGACGACCGCCCACGTGGCTTCCACCCCTTGCTGGCTCGCGAACAACAAGCGTTGACCCGCGAGGGCATCGCCGATCAGGCGCTCGTACGCGTCTACTTCGTCGGGCCCTTCGGTACACACGAACAGCTCAACCGGTTGGCCGCGCAAATCGTCGCCGGGCGCTTTCGACCGGGCACCGAGGGCCACCGAAACTTCGTCGGGACCAAGCCGGAACCGCACGTAGTTGGTGCGGTGATAGTCGTCGTCGTCACGCGCGAAGACGCGCACGGGCGGCCGGTGGAACTCCACGACGAGTTGCGTCGCAGTCACGGGCATGGACTTGCCGGCGCGGATCAGGAACGGCACTCCGGACCATCGCCACGAGTCGATCGAAAGCCGCACCGCGACGAATGTCTCGACGTCGGAGTCTGGTGCGACACCCTCTTCGTCGCGATAGCCGCGGAATTGACCACGCACGATGTCGTCGGGAGTGAGCGGACGCATGGCGCGGAACAGTTGCTCCTTCTCGTCGCGGATCGATTCGCCGTCGATGCCCGACGGTGCCTCCATCGCGACGAGACCGATCGTTTGGAGCAAGTGATTCTGCACGACGTCGCGCAACGCGCCGACTTCCTCGTAGAAGCGACCGCGGCCCTGCACGCCGAAGCTTTCCGCCATCGTGAGCTGTACGGAACGCACGTAGTTGCGGTTCCACACCGGCTCGAGGATCGAGTTCGCGAAGCGGAAGTAGAGGAGGTTCTGTACTGCTTCTTTCCCGAGGTAGTGATCGATGCGGAAGATCGATTCCTCTGGAAACACCGACAGCACGGCTTTGTTGAGTTCGCGTGCCGACTGGAGGTCGCGCCCGAAGGGCTTCTCCAGAACGACGCGCGCACCGAGCGCGCAGCCGGAACTGCCGAGGTTTTCCACCACCGTGGCGAACAGGCTCGGCGGCACCGCGAGGTAGAACGTCGGACGTTCCGCGCCGGCGAGCGCGGTCTTGAGCGCTTCGTACGACGCTGGATCTCGATAGTCGCCCCGCACATACGTCAACATCTGGGCGAGCTTGTCGTAAGCGTCCTGGTCGAAGTGCGACCCGTACTGCTTGATGCCTTCGAGGGCGTGCTGGCGAAGCGTCTCGGTATCCCAGTCGGACGACGCGAAGCCGACGATCGGCATGTCGTGGATCTTGCCGCGACGCACGAGTTCGTGCAGCGCAGGGAACAGCTTCTTCTTGGCGAGGTCGCCGGTGGCGCCGAAGAGGACGAGCGCGTCACTTTGCATCGGATTTCACCTCTGCTTGGGAAGCTTGCTCGGGAACGTCGCTCGGAAACTCGGTGTGTCCGCCGAACTGCTTGCGCATCGCGGAGAGCACTTTGCCGACGAACATGCCGGCTCCCTGCGAACTGAATCGTTCTTGCAGTGCGGCCGTCAACACGTATGCGGGGACACCGGTTTCGATCGCCGCCACCGCGGTCCAACGCCCCTCACCGGAATCGGCAACACGTCCGCTGTAATCCTTGAGCCCCGGCGACTCCAGAAACGCCTCGGCGGTGAGGTCGAGCAGCCATGAACTCACCACGCTGCCGCGCCGCCACAGTTCGCTGACCGCCGTCGTGTCGATCTCGTACTGGTAATCCTCGGGGTGCTCGAGTGGCGCGGTTTCAGCGTCGGACGGCCGAGCTTCGAGCCCCGCGCGCGCGGCATTGAGGATCGCAAAGCCCTCGGCGTACGACGCCATGAGGCCGTACTCGATGCCGTTGTGCACCATCTTCACGAAGTGGCCGGCGCCGGCCGCTCCGCAATGCAGGTAGCCGTATTCCTCTTGGGCGGCCTCACCCTTGCGACCCGCGGTGCGCGGCGCGGCGTCGAGGCCGGGCGCCAGCGCGCGGAAGATCGGCTCCAGGTAGTGCACCGGTTCCGGTTCGCCGCCGATCATCAGACAGAACCCGCGTTCGAGGCCGTACACACCCCCACTCGTACCCACGTCGAGATAGTGGAGGCCCTTCTCGCTCAATTCTTTTGCCCGCACGATGTCGTCGCGGTAGTACGAGTTGCCGCCGTCGATCACGATGTCGCCCGCTTCGAACACATCCGCGAGGTCGCGCACAACCGCGCCGGCGTACGCGGCGGGAACCATGACCCACGCGACGCGTGGTGGCGTGAGCAGATCCTTCAGTTGCTCCATCGACTTCGCGGGTGTGGCACCTTCGTTGGCCATGCCCGCGACCGATTTGGGATCGACGTCGTAGACGACGCACTCATGCCCCGCGGCCATGAGCCGGCGAACAAGGTTCGCGCCCATTCGGCCCAACCCGACCATCGCAATCTGCATAGTGAAACGTCCCTCCGATTTCTCAGCGCGCGCGCCGGCGCGCGCGGTAGCGGCGCACGAGCGCGTTGGTCGACGAGTCGTGCGCGAGTTGTGGTTCGCCGGACGCACGCAGTTCGTCGGCCAGACGACCCGCGAGCACCTTGCCGAGTTCCACACCCCATTGGTCGAACGAGTTGATCCCCCAGATGGTGCCGAGCGTGAACACCTTGTGCTCGTAGGCCGCGACGAGCGCGCCGAGCGTTGCCGGTGTCAGCGCGTCGGCCAGCAGCACGTTCGAAGGGCGGTTGCCGGGAAAGGTGCGATGCGGCACGAGTGCCGGGTCGACACCTTCCGCCGCGACCTCGGCCGCGGTCTTCCCGAACGCGAGCGCTTCGGCCTGCGCGAACAGGTTTGCCATCAGCAGATCCTGGTGGTCACCTTCGTCGTAGACCGGCTCCACGAAGCCGATGAGGTCGCACGGCACGAGCCGCGTCCCCTGGTGCAACAGTTGGAAGTACGCGTGCTGCCCGTTCGTGCCCGGGGTGCCCCACACGATCTGGCCGGTGTCGACACTCACCGGCGCGCCGAACCGATCAACCGACTTCCCGTTGCTCTCCATCTCGAGTTGCTGCAGGTATGCGGGAAACTGTTCGAGCGCTTGCGCGTACGGCACGATCGCTTGCGACTGCGCCGCGAAGAAATTGGTGTACCAACACTCGAGGAGGCCGAGCAACACTGGGAGATTTCGCTCGAACGGTGCGGTACGGAAGTGCTCGTCCATTGCGTGAAAACCGTCGAGCATCGCCCGGAAGTTGTCGGCGCCGATCGCCACCATCACCGCGAGCCCGATCGCGGAATCGTAGGAATAGCGACCGCCCACCCAGTCCCAGAACTCGAACATGTTGTCGGTGTCGATGCCGAAGGCACGCACCCGCTCGGCGTTCGTGGATACCGCAACGAAATGCTTCGCCACCGCGTCCTCACCCAACGCGTTGACCAGCCACCGGCGGGCAGTGTGCGCGTTGGTGAGCGTCTCGATGGTGGAAAAGGTCTTCGACGCAACCACGAACAAGGTCTGCGCGGGGTCGAGGTCGCGCGTCGCTTCGATCACGTCGGTGGCGTCGACGTTCGACACGAACCGCACCGTCAG
>JAODBJ010000044.1 GCA_025463905.1 Actinomycetes bacterium | reverse complement strand
CCGGAGGTTGCCCGGCAGCTTCGTCATGAAACCGAGGTGCGCGAAGGACGTGCCGGTGAAGCTGCGGCCACCCGTGTCCCAGTTGTCGCCCACGTCGGTTTCGGTGATGAACGCGAGTTGGCGGTTGCAGTAACACGCGCCCTTTGGGAGACCGGTGGTACCCGACGTGAAGATGATCGCGACCGGATCGTCGGGGAGTTCGTCGCGCGGGGCGAGTGCCGCGCCGGCGATGCGCAGGTCGGCGCACACGTCGGACAATGACGCGGCGGGTGAGACCTCGATCGATTCGCCGCGGGCCGGCGCCGACCCGGGTGTCGCGATGGTGAGTGCCGGTTGCGCCACCTCGAGCACCGCAATGCGTTCGCGTTCCGAGAGCCGATCGTTCACCCCCGCCGTCACCGCGCCGAGCTTCGCGTTGGCCAGGTAGAGAAGCAGGTATTCGGGCCCTGGAGGGAGGACGAGTGCGCTCACGTCGCCGGGGCCGATGCCCCGGCGAGCGAGGCCGGCCGCGATCTCGTCGGAGATCTGGTCGAGGTTGGCATACGACAGCGACCAACCTGCCTCGGTGACGTACGCAGTACGATCTCCGAACCGTCGCGCTGCCTCACGGATCGTCGCCGCGAGCATCTCGAAACCCTTCCGGAAGCTGAGCGGTCCAACGGAGTCGCCTGTGAGCGAAGGTTACAAGCCGGCCCGGCAGCGCTCGACCCGGCGCGGCACGCTTGGCACCGCCGCGACTGCTCCCGTGCAGGGACGTGAACTGCGCGCGCAGGGCCGCAAGACGATGGGCCGGCTGCTCGACGCAGGGATGCGGGTGTTCGCCGAGCGCGGTGTGCATGCCGCGCGCGTCGACGACATCGTGCGCGCCGCACGCACGTCGCACGGCACGTTCTACCTCTACTTCCCGAACAAGGAAGCGTTGCTACGCGCGCTCGCGGTCGAGTGCGCGCAGGAACTCGACGATCTCAGCACGACGCTCGGCGCGGTGCCGGCCGACGAAACGGGCTACGCCGAGCTCCGGAGTTTCCTCGATCGGTTCTTCACTACGTACCGCCACTACGGCCCGGTCATCCGCGCCTGGATGGAGGGTCAGGTGGAGGACCGTGAGGTGTCGCACATGGGCGTGAAGGCATTCACCGATATCGCCACCGCACTCGGCAAACGCATGCGTGAAGCGGGAGCGGCAGGCGACGACGCCACGATCTCGGCCCTCATGGCGTTACTCGAACGGTTCGCGTACTTCCTCGTGTCGCGCCGCCTCGACTTCGACGCCGACGACACCCTCGACACGGTCGCCACCGTCGTGCACCGCGGCTTCTTCGCGGCCGCCTGAGCGAGGCGCGTCGCCCGCGGCTCAAACGCCGAGGATGGCGGTACTTGCGGAGGAGAACCACCCGCCGGTGCCGTTGACGCAGCAGAGCTGCGCGTTCTCGACCTGGCGCCCGTGCGCCTCACCGCGTAGTTGGCGCACCGCTTCGACGAGCAGGAACATGCCGCGCATCCCTGGGTGACAGTGCGAAAGGCCCCCGCCGTCGGTGTTGATCGGCAGCTCTCCGCCAACCCGGGTACGGCCTTCCGTTACGAACGGACCGCCTTCGCCCTTCTTGCAGAAGCCGAGGGCTTCGAGCGAGAACAACACCATCGCAGTGAACGCGTCGTAGATCTGGCACACGTCGATGTCTTCGGGGCGAACCCCCGCCTCGTCGAACGCTTGCTTGCCACTCCGCACCGCCGGGGACTCGGTGAAGTCTTCCCACTCGCTCATCGTGGTATGCGACACCGCTTCGCCGGTGCCGAGCACCCACACCGGCTGCTTCGCGCAATCGCGCGCCCGATCGGCGGACGTGACGACGATCGCGCCACCGCCGTCGCTGCGGATGCAGCAGTGAAGTTTCGTGAGCGGGTCGGCCATCATCCGCGACGACAGCACATCGTCGACGGTGATCAGTTCCTGGTAGTACGCCTCCGGGTTGAGCGACGCGTTGTAACGCGTCGACACCGCGATCTCGGCCAGTTGTTCGATGGTCGTGCCGAACTCGTACATGTGCCGGCGCGTCGCCATCGCATACTTCGAGATCAGCGTGTGCCCGAACGGCACGTCGAACTGCACCGGGCCGCGCGCGCCGAACGACAGGTTGGCGCTGCGCCGGCGCGCTTTCAGGTCGGCGCGCGCGGTGGACCCGTACACGATGAGCACCGTTTCCGCGTGGCCGGCGCGAATCGCCGCGCTCGCATGCCCGAGCATGAACTCCCACGAGCTACCACCCACGCTCGTGCCGTCGGACCAGTTCGGCCGCAAGCCCATGTACTCGGCAACTTCGGTCGGCGCGAGCAGTCCGAGACCACACGACGCCATGCCGTCGATGTCGTGCTTGGTGAGGCCGGCGTCGGCGATGGCCCGGCTCGCCGCCTGATAGTGCAGCTCGTAGGCGGTCTTCGTGTCGACGCGCCCAATGTCGGAAAGGGCCGCGCCGACGATCGCTATCTCATTCGCCACTCGACCCGCTTCCCTGATGCGAAGAGCTCTTGGCCTTCGGCGATGGAGTCCTGATTGGTGCCCATGGCGACGTACGCGTACCCGAGCCGTACCGCTGGGCCCGACCCGAGCTCGCGCGCGCCCCAGATGGCGCGGACCGTGCCTTCAATTGCGAGGCGCGGCTGAGACGCGATCGTGCTCGCCGCCCACTGCGCGCGCTCCCGCAGCTGTTCCTTCGGCACGACTTCCGACACCATGCCGATCTCGTACGCACGTTGCGCCGACAGGCGTTCATAGTTGCCGAGCAGCGACAGCCGCATAATCTCCGGAAACGGCATGATCCCCGCCATATGGATCGGCTCGAACGCAGCGGTCATGCCGTACGTGACATGCGGGTCGAAGAACGACGCGTGGTCAGCGGCGATGATGAATTCGACTTCACCGAGCATGTAGAACGCCCCGCCGCACGCCATCCCATTGACGGCCGCGATCACCGGCTTCCACAGGTCGCACGACTTCGGGCCGACGTTGTCGCCCGGGTCGTTGAACATGAACGGCGTGACGCCACCCGCACCGACAACGTCGGGGTCCGTGGAGTCGTCGCCTTCGCCGCCCATCTGTTCCATGCGATCGATGCCCGTGCAGAACGCCTTGTCGCCCGCGCCGGTGAGCACGATGCACTTCACCGGATCATGGCGGCGCAGCGCGCGCCACAACGTGTGAAGCTCGCGCTGCATCAGCGAGTTGAACGCGTTGTACACCTCGGGACGGTTGAGCGTCACCCACGCAACGCCGTCGTCGCCCTCCTCGTACCCCAGCGTCTCAAATTCCGGAATCTTCTGCGTGTTCAATGCTGTCTCGCTCGCTCACTGCTCAATGCTGTCTCGCT
>JAODBJ010000020.1 GCA_025463905.1 Actinomycetes bacterium | reverse complement strand
CCGCACGGCGACAGCAGGAACCCCGTGTATTCCACCGGCATCACCGGCCAGTCCTCGGGCCGCACGAAATGCGTGACCCCGAACGTGTACCAGCACACGACGTCGGTGTCCTCGAGTGAACGGTCGGCGGCGGTCCAGCTCGGAAGTCCGTCGCCGCCGTCGTGCTGGTTCGGGTACTCGCCTCCGGCGCGCCGCTCCTCCCGCGCGTACGGCGTGACCCAGAGGTTGTGCAGCGCGAATCCCGCGCGCCGGGCGACGCTCGACTCGGGACGCGCGAGCATCGTCGGCGTCGACATCGTCGGCACGAGCTTGTACGCGACGGGTTGGCCGAGCCCGTTCGTCACCTCGGGGTTCACGATCTTCCACGAACGGCTGGTTCGCGCGTCGGTCTCACGCTTCGCGTGCGCTTCACTCACGAGTTTCGTCGCCCGCTGGCGGAACCCGTTCGCCCACGGATTCTCCGGTCCCGGCGGAAGTGGTTCCGCCTCGACCTCGTAGACCTCGTTCGTCGCGCCGTCGACGTCGAAGTCGAGGCGCGCCGAGAACAAGTGCTGATGGTGCGGTGCGGCGATACCGGGCGCGACCACATTCGCGAACGCCGGTTGGGTTCCCGGTTCGATCGTCATCGGCGACACGATCCCGGTGAGTTTCACTTCCAGCTGGATGTTGCCGTCGAGGTAGAAGTACCAGAAGAAGCCGTACTCGTAGTTGCCGACCGTCGAGATGAAGCTCACGACCAACCGACGGCTGCGGCGCACCTCGGAGGTGCCGCCGTGCAGGTCGACGTGCTTCCACAGAATCCCGTAGTCCTCCTCGTGCATACAGATCGCGTTCGAGATCACCCACGGGTCGCCCGCCTCGGTGGCGAGCGTCGCGTCGAAGTAGTGGATCTCCCCGACGCAGTCGCACCCGAGGGTGAGCGGCTGCGTCATCCGACCGAGCCCCCACTCCCCCGCGTCGAACGCGTTCTTCCACCCGTGCAGTTCGCCGGGATCGCCGTACGGCACGACCATCTCGCTGATCGACGCGCGGTGCAACACCGTGCGAGTGCGACCCTGGTCGTCGTAGCCGACCTGGTGGAGCACCAACCCTTCGTACGGGTCGAACGCGACACGGAACGACCACTTCTGCCAGCCCACGAGATTGCCGTCGACGGTGAAGCTCGGGCCTTCAGGTTGCGTGATGTGCAACGGCTTGAGGTCGGTGCGCATCGACGGCTGGTCGGCCTCGAGGTAACTCGCCTTCTCGGTGCGCATCGGCACGACGCCGTGATCAACCACGTCGATCACTTCGTTGCGGCCCATGTCGAAGTGCACGATGAGACCTTCGATGGGACGCGCGTAGCCGTTGTCGGTGGTGTCGGTGCGCAGGAACGAGATGCAGCGCGCGATCCGCCGGTCGGTTTCGCACTCGTAGCCGAACACGCCGGCGGGCCACGGGTCGATCTGCACGAGGTCGACATCGGTGATGCCGCGGCGCGCCAGCGCAGCGATGTATTCGGGGTGCTCCTTGGTGGTGAAGATCGCGCCGATCGCTTCGCTCATCAGCAGCGCGGGGCGCATGCCTTCCACCGCACGGAACTCGCGCACCTCGCCCGTGGTGACCGACACGACTGCCTCGATCAGCCCCAGCCCCGGGCCGGGAACGATCAACGCCCGCACTTCGCGCTCGACCGGGTCTCCCGGCTTCCACGCGGCCAGAGCGTCCTTCTCCATTTCGTGCAACACGATGTGGGCGAAGAGCGCGCCGTCGTCGACCTTGCCGGCGGCGCGCAGAATTTCGACGGCGCGTGTGATCTCCTCCCCCCTGAGCATCGAAAGCGGGTGCGTCACGAGTTGCGCGACCTCGGTCATGGTGTCCCCTCGGCGTGATCGGGGCCGACCGTAGTCGCGCGTCAGAGCGTGTTCAGGGCCTGGAACGCTTCGGCGACGCGATCCGCGGGAAGTCCACCCATCTCGGCGTTCATGCGCGCCCATCCGCGGATCATGTCGGGAACCGACGCCGGGTCCGGGAGCTGCGTGCGATGGCACAACAGCGCTTCGATCTTGCGGTCGATCGTGTCCGTGATGTCGACGAAGCGGTTCGGTTCGGCGCCCACCATCATCCAGACCTCGCGTACAACGTGCGGCTCGTAGCCCTCGTCGAGCAGTTCCGCGTGCGCCCAACCGTTACGGGCATCCGGATACACGGCGCACAACGCCGCCTCACCCGTGGCGAGATGGTCGGGATGGCTCGCATAGATCCGTTGGTAGTTGCGCTGGGGTGACTGGGTCACGACACGATCGGGTCGGAACCGGCGGATCACGCGCGTGATGTCGCGGCGCAACTCGAGCGATGCCACGACCGCGCCGTCGGGGTGGCCGAGCCAGGTGAGGTCGGTGACGCCCACCGTCTTGGCCGCTGCGGTCTGCTCCTCGTGGCGTAGCGACGCCATCTCGTTGCGCGGGATGCCGGAGTCGAACCCGCCGGCATCGCCGTCGGTGACGATGCAGTACGCGACGTCGAGCCCCTGCGCGCTCCAGGTGGCCACGGAACCCGCGGCGCCGAAATCGACGTCGTCGGGGTGCGCGGTGACCACGAGTATGCGATCGATGCCGGGTTCCTCGGCCATTCGCCGACTGTACCCGGGGCCCCTGCCCGGGCGGCGGGGCCCCGGTTCGCGATCATGGGCGATGGACTCGCCGCCGTTCGAAGCACGCGAACTCGTGGGCCTGCTCGCCGACGCTGACCGGCGCCGGGTGTTCGCGGCCCTCGTACTCGACGCGGCGACGCTCGACGACGTTCGCCGTTTGAGCCGCCTCGACGCGCGCGCCGCGTCGCGCGCGTTGCAACGTCTTCTCGACGCGGGCCTTGTCGTGCGCGGCGACGACGGCACGCTGCATTTGCTCGAAGCGGCCTTTGCGATGGCGGCGCGCGCGGAGGCCGCCCGCGCGCCCCGCGACGACGAGCACGCCGGTCAGCCGCAAGAGATCGCGCGCGTGATGCGCGCGTTCGTGCGTGACGGCCGGTTGTTGTCGATCCCGACCGCGCGAGCGAAGCGACTCGTGATCCTCGACTGGCTCGCGCAACGCTTCGACCCGGGCGAGCGCTACTCGGAATCGCGAGTGAACCTGATCCTCGGCCAGGTGCACCCCGACACCGCCGCGTTGCGCCGATACCTCGTCGACGAGGAATACCTGACGCGCGAGCGCGGCGAGTATTGGCGCTCCGGCGGCACCGTCAATCCACCGGCCGGTTGAGCGCGCCGTTTTCCGGCATCATGCCTCTTTCCTGACGCGAGAGGTGTTGCAGTGGCCCTGGTCGAGATCGAAAAGGCGCGGCCGCACGTGAGCATCGTGCGGTTGAACAAGCCGGAGCGGCTGAACTCGATGTCGTTCCCACTGGTCGAGGCGCTGTACGGCGCGCTCGACGACATCGCGTCCGACAACGACTGCTGGGTGGTTGTCCTCACCGGCGCCGGGCGCGGTTTCTGTTCGGGGCTCGACCTGCACGACCGTGGCGTGCCGCCCGGATCGCACGACCTGTCGTTCTCCCGGCTCGCGATGCGATCGATGTCGTACATGAGCGACGTCGTGCCGGGTCTGCGCAACTTGCCGCAGCCCGTGATCGCTGCGATCAACGGCCCCGCGTATGGCGGCGGTATGTGCCTCACGCTCGGCTGCGACATTCGCTACGCGTCGACATCGGCGGTGTTCTGCTCCGCCGGCATCATCAACGGCCTCACCAGCAGCGAGTTGGGCGCGACATATCTGTTGCCGCGCGCGATCGGCACCGCGAACGCGGCCGAATTATTGCTCACCGGCAACAAGATCGACGCCGCCGAAGCGTTGCGCGTCGGGCTCGTGTCGAAGGTCGTTGCCGATGAGGAACTCATGACGCTCGCGCTGTCGACCGCCGACCGGTTGTGCGAGCTCAGCACCTTCGGCGTGATGATGACGAAGCAGGCGATCTGGTCGAACCTCGAGATCAGCAGCCTGCACGCAGCAATCGAGTTCGAAAATCGCAACCAGCTGCTCGCCGGCTACACCGGCAACCTCGACGAAGCCATCGCCGCCTTCCGCGAGAAGCGCGCACCCGTGTACAAGGAGTAGGCGAGCTCACGTACCGCGCAAAGGCATGGTGATCACTGTGCGCCACACGCCGCCGTCGCTTTCGCTTTCGATGAGCGAGATCGCGTCGACCGTGACCGTTTCGTCGATGCTCCACGTCGCGAGTTCAGACCATGCTTCGAGAGCGCGCGTATGCGGCACCGTGCGCGGATGCGACAGCGTCACGTGCGGCACGAACTGAGCGTGGTCCGAGTGGGCCACCGAAAGCGATCGTCGCAAGTTCTCGATGTCGCGTCGAATGTCCGAGACCGCAAGGTAGATGCCATACCCGGGCGGCCCCCATGTGCGCGCGTTCAGAAGCTGCAGCGCTACCGCCGGACGCTGTGCCGCGACGTTTTCGAGCGATGCCGAACGCACGTCGATATTGGTGACGTCGTGCACGAGCGTCACGTGCGGCCTGATGCGCACGGACATTTCCGGATCCCAACGTTGTCGGACGGCGTCGATCACATCGCTCATCGGCGCCGGAAGGAACAACGTCAACTGCCGACGAACCACGCCCATGAGACTGTCACGCGTTGTGGGGCGGCGAAACGTCGCTTGTCACTCGCGCTCTTGTAGCCGTGGATGCCCTCCTCGGGCATTGAATGGCGCATGAGCCACGGCGTCCCCGGCTGAGCGCCCCGCGGGGTTCTTCCCGGAGCGTTCTCGGTCCCGTGGCTTCCCGTGGGGGGCATTCAATGGACCGAGAATCACTCGCCACCGCCGGACATTCGCCACCCGTTATCACTCCGGCGTCGCCAAGGAGCAGGTCGGGCCGTCGGTGCAGATGAGCCAGTCGAGCACGGGTAGGTCGACCACGTCACCGTGCGCACGTAACCGTCGGTAACGAGCGCGCTCGTACGGGGTCGCGATGGCAAGGCCGGCCCGCGCGGTTGCGAACACCACCGCGAGCGCGTCGCCCGCGTAGAGATCGAGCAGCAGCATCGACCGTTCCTCGACGGCATCATCGTCGGCCGAGATGCACAGATCGATCGTGTCGCCGTCGGTGCCGACCACGAGCGCGATGACGCCGAACGGGCCGACCTCCTCAGCGAGCCGTTCGAAGACTGCAGCCGCGTCCGCGGCGATACGAGCACGCGATTGGGGCGCGCAAGACATGACACTTCCTCCTGGCGGTGGGGACCTCCTGGGGGAAGGGAGCCGGCGTCGACCGTGCGATCGCAGCATCGCGCCGGGGTACGACAGTTACGGTGAGATCAGGGCGTGACGGAGAGCGCGGCGAGCAACTCGGCGGGCAGTGCGGCGGACACTTTCGCGTCATCACCGATCCGAGCCGCGACAGCTTCGACAAAGTCCTCGTTCGTGAGGGTCACGTCGCCGGCGTCGGTCACGACGCGAGTGGAAGCGTCGTCCGCCGCGACGGCCTCGAAGTCGGGATGGACCTCCTTGAGCGCAAACCGGCTGAGTGCTGCCCGCCAGTTGGTGCGCGCCGGCTCCTCGTCGGGCATCACGGGCACGCCGATGTCGTCGGCATGGGTGGCAAGCTCGTGCGCGAGGTGGAACGCCTGCCAGCGCGCCGGGTACGTGCCCGCCGAACTGTCGACGTCACCGCCGTCGCGCTCGCGGAACCGTTTGCGCGTCTCGGCGTTGATGGTGCGCCACTCTTCGACGAGCGCGTCGTTCGCCGTCGAGGCATACGTATCGACGCCAATCTGGTTGGAGCTGTCGAGGTCGGTGGCACCGGCAGCGCCCATCTCGGCGATGAACTCGCCGACGCGCTCTTCGAGGCACGCCCGGAAATAGTCCTCGTCGGCACGAAGGTGCCCGAGCACGTCGCGCACGCTCCATCCTTCACAGCGCGACGGGCGCGACCAGGTGGCCGCGTCGATCGACGTGAAGAAGCGGTAGAGACGGGCCGCCTCGTCGTCGAACAAGTCGTAGGGATCAAACCCCTCGAGGTCACGATCGTCGGTCATGTTGCGCCCCCTCTTGCCAACGCCACGACACGATTGCTCGGCCGCGACCGTACGCCATTCTCCTTGTTCGCTATTTAGCAAATGTGCTAATATCCGAACTATGAACGAATCCGACGAGGACACGGCCGGCGTCTTTCGCGCGCTTGCCGACCCAACCCGCCGCCAGATCCTGCAAGACCTACGCGGCGGGGAACTCAGCGCCGGAGAGATCGTCGACCGGTTCACGATCAGCGCACCCTCGATCTCACGCCATCTCGGCCTGCTGAAGGGCGCGGGGCTCGTGCGCGAGCGCCGCGCCGCGAATCGCATCTACTACTCGCTGGTCGAGGAGCGTCTCGCGCTCTGTGTCGGCGGCTTCCTCTCGGCGGTTTGCCCGGAACAGGTCGTGCTGCGCCGCAAGCGGGGCCGCAGCGCGGCGAAGCGATGATGCGACCGCCCGTACTCGCTGCTCGTATCGAACGGCGTCTCCTCGTCAACTACCGGGTCGACCCCGACCGTGCGCAGCACATGATCCCCGAGCGCTTCCGCCCGGTGATCGTCGCCGGGCATGCCGTAGCGGGCGTGTGCCTCATTCGCCTCGGGGACGTTCGTCTTCCCGGGCTGCCCCGCTTCGTCGGGCTGCGCAGCGAGAACGCCGCGCACCGCATCGCGGTCGAGTGGGACGACGACGGCGGCACGCATACGGGCGTCTACATCCCGCGCCGCGATTCGGGCGCCCTCGCCAATGTCTTCCTCGGCGGCCGAGTGTTCCCGGGTGTGCACCACTACGCCCACTTCGACGTCCATGAAACGGCGACCGACCTCGACATCGCGTTCCGGGCGCACGACGGCGCCGTGGCGGTCGACGCCTCGGTCGCAGTCTCGAACGACCTCGCGGGCAGCGAACTGTTCCCGAGCCTCGCAGACGCGTCGGCGTTCTTCGAGCACGGCTGCGTCGGGGTGTCCGCGACGCGTGACGGGGACCGCGTCGACGCCGTCGAACTGTGCACATCGGCGTGGAAGGTTGAGCCGGTGACTGTGAAGTCGATGCATTCGTCGCTGTTCGACGATCCCGCACGCTTCCCAGCCGGCACCGCCACGCTCGACTGCGCGCTCTTGATGCGCAACGTGGCCGTCGCGTGGCGCGCCATTCCGTCGGTGGCGCTCAGCGGCGGTTGAACGCGGGTAGTGAACGCCTCGGCCTGCCGGAGTCAAACGCCTGGGGGCGGGTATGACTCGCGCGACGAGCCGAGGAGGAGACGTGGCGAAGTACGGGTTCACGCTGTTGTGCGAAGTACATGGTCCCAACGAGCTGCTCGACCAAGCGGCCAAGGCCGAGGCCGCGGGGTTCGACTTTCTGGTGATCTCGGACCACTACCACCCGTGGCTGCCCGAACATGACCACAGCCCGTTCGCGTGGAGCGTGCTCGGCGCGGTGGCGGCGCAGACCGATCACATTCAACTCGCGACGATGGTCACTTGCCCATTCATGCGCTACCACCCGGCCGTCATCGCGCAAGCGGCCGCCACGATCGGGGTGATGAGCGGTGGGCGGTTCACGCTCGGCCTCGGCGCCGGTGAGCGGCTCAACGAACACATCGTCGGCGGCGGTTGGCCGTCGATCATCGAGCGCCACAAGATGCTGGTCGAGTCGGCCGAAGCGATCCGCGAGTTGTGGAGCGGCGAACTCACGACGTACCGCGGCGACTACGTCACCGTCGAACAAGCTCGCGTCTACGACGTGCCTGCAGAATGCCCCGACATGTACGTCGCGGTGAGCGGCCCTGACTCGATCGGTGCCGCGCTCGAGATCGGCGAAGGCATCTGCGCGGTCACCCCCGAAGCGTGGCTCGTCGAACAGTTCGTGGAGGGCGGGGGCGACGCGCATCGCACGTGGAGCCAAGTTGCCCTGTCGTGGGATCGCGACCGTAACCATGGCCTCGACTTGGCGCGCGAGCGTTTCCGCTTCGGACTTCCCGGGTGGCGCGTGATGGCGGAGTTGCCCGACCCGAAGGCATTCGACGCCGCGACACAACTCGTCACTCCCGACGACATGGCGCACCAGGTACCGGCGGGCAGCGACCCGCAGACGATGATCGACGGGATCACGAAGCACACCGATGCCGGGTTCAACCACGTCGCAGTGCTCCAGATCGGCGACGACCTCGACGGTTTTCTCGAGGCGTGGCAGAGCGAGATTCGACCGAAGCTCGCGTAGGCGTACGGGTTTACGAGCCGAACCGCCAACGGGTGGCCGTGTTGGTGAAACGGTCGTCGCTCGCAATGAACGCGAACACCGTGCGGGGCGCCACGGCGAAGAGCGGATCGTTCATCTCGCTCGTGTCGAACTCGTATTTCTCCTCGTACGCGCGTACATAGTCGGCACGACGCGCCTCGTTGAACGGCACGATGTCGCCTTCGACGATCACCGCGTCGTCGCCGCGTTCGACGTTCACGACGCAGCGCCCGTCGCGCGCAAGGTTCTTCGACTTCACCGACTCGGGCGACGTGCTGAAGACCACCGCATCGTCGAACCAACATGCCCACACCGGCGCGACGTGCGGCGCACCGTCGGCGCGCACCGTTGCGATCCAATACGTGCGCGCGTCGCGTAGCCGTGTTTCGGCCCACGACCACGGCAGCAGGCCTTCGCCTTCGGTAGCGGCGGCGATTCCGTACGCCGGCATGGTCGGGCGGCTCGCCTGCGGAGGCACGGTCACACCGAGATGTCGTACAACTCGGCCGTGTTGTCGTGCAGCACCCGACGCCGGTCGTGATCACTCAGGACGCCGGCGTGCTCGGCCAGCATCTGCTGCGAGTCGGGCCACGTGGCGTCGCTGTGCGGGAAGTCGTTCGCCCACAGCAATCGCTCCACGTTCATCAGTTGCGCGGTCTTGAAGGCAACCCAATCGTCTTGGAACGTGAGGTACACGTTGTCGTGGAAGTACTCGCTCGGGCGACGCGACAATTCGCCGGCGGTGAGCCAGTTCCGGTGCCGGTCGTAGGCGTGATCCGACCGGTACATGTAGTGCGGCACCCATCCGGCATCCGCCTCGACACATACGACGCGTAGCTGCGGGTGCCGTTCGAACACGGCGCCGAAGATCAGCGTTCCGATGATGTCTTGGTTGCCACGGATGATCGCCATGAAGTTGTTGAGCTTCGGGCCGCGGATGTGCGGTGCGAACGGCGTATCGCTGCGGCTCGTGAGAATGTGGAAGGACGGCGGCAACCCGAGGTCGACGACCGCGTCCCAAAAGTCGTCGTACATCGGGTCGTCGTAGTCGCGATGCTCCGAAGCCGACGGCGGCACACCCGGCAGCATCACACCGCGCAAACCGAGTGCCTTCATCGCCTCGATGTCTTTGATGCCTTCTTCCGGCGAACGCATCGCGGTTTGCCCGACTCCAACGAGACGTTCGGGTGCGTAACCGCAAAACTCGGCTATCCATTCGTTGTATGCGTTGAAGCACGCGTGTTGGTAGTCGACATCGGGATGGTTGCACAGCAACATCCCGACCGACGGGTACACAACCTCGGCGACGACGCCGTCGGTGTCCTGGTCCGCGAGGCGAGCTTCAGGATCCCAACCACCGCGGTAGAGATCGTCGAACGTCTTGTGGCTGTCGAGACGAACTTCCTCGGTGGGACGACCGGCAGCCGCGATCAACCAGAACGGCACCACCGACTGGCCGTTGTCGATCACCATCACGTCGCCCAGCGTGTCGTGGTTCGCGAGCCTCGGCGCGCGTTCACGGAATGCGGGATCGATCCGATCCAGGTACGTGCCCGGTGGCTCGGTGACGTGGGAGTCGGCAGAAATGCACGGCATCGTCGCGGTCATGGCCGCGATTGTGCCACCGTTCAGGCGAGCGCGGCCTGGTACGACCGCTTCGATGCGATCAGTCGAAGAGATGAACAGCCGTTTCGCCGAAGATGGCTATGCGACCGTCGGCGAGAGCTGAGGATCGGGGTTCGCCGGCGTCACCGGAGCGAAGCGACCCGTGAGGCCGCCGGCGACGCGCAACGCGAAGCCGGCGTCCTCGGTGGTGCTCCCGTCGACGGTGATGTTCCCGTGTCGTGCGAGCGCGGGTAGCACGGCCGTGAGTTCGCCCATAGCGAGATGCTGGCCGATGCAACCTCTCGGGCCGAGACCGAAGGGCAGGAGCGCGCGTTGGTCCTGCTTCGCGGAGGCGTCGTGTCGCGACGGCCTGAATCGCAGCGGGTCGTCCCAGGTGTTGGGGTCTCGGTTCAGTCCGCGCAAGTACACCGTTGCGACCTGACCACGACGGATGCGCGCCACGTGTCCACGGCTCGTGAGCGTTACGCCGCCTTTCGTCGGCGTGCGCGGTACGCCCCAAACGGCAGGTGTACACCGCAAGGTTTCGGTCAGGAACGGCAACGTGTAGCGGTCTGGGTCGTCGCGAACAAGCGTCCACTGCTCCGGTGAAAGCGAGCCGTGAACGAGCGCCCATGACAGCGCAGCCGCGGTGGTCTCGTTGCCGGCCAAGAACAGCCCGAGGACGTGACTGCGAAGCCGCGTGGGTGTGAGCGCCTTCATCGACGGTCGCGCGTCGAGGAGTGCGCCCAGAACGTCGTCACGCGTCGTTCCCGCGGATTTGGCTCGGGCGATGACTTCGTCGGCGTAGTTGTTGAGGACCGCGCGATGTCGCCTCATCTCTCGCGCTTTCGAACCAACGACGATCGGACTGATGCCGCTCACTTTGCCGAGTTGCACTCCGACCCAGCGCACGACTTGGCGTTGGTGGTACACGATCTCTTCCGCGCGCGTCGGTTCGAGACGTTCGCCCAGGAGCACCCAGGCGGCGAGGGTCAACGCGATGCGACCCATCGCGAGTTCGAGGTCGATCGTGGTGTCGTGCGGCAACGTTTGCACCTCGTCTGCGACGAGCGCGTCGACGTCGGCGAGGCGTCGCTCGAGTGCCCGCTTGCGAAACGCCGGCGCGACGGAAGGCTGGAGCCGGGTCCATGCCTTCTCAGATTGCGTGAAGAGGTTCTCGCCGACTCCGACGCGAATCGGGGTGACCAAGGCGGGAGGTCTGGTCCAAGAACTGCTGTCGGTCAGGAGGATCGTCCGCGCCGCTTCGAGATCGGTGACCACCCACAACTTGACCGGTCCCATTTTCAGCGCGACGAGCGGCCCGAGCGCCGTCGCTTCGTCGAGCCAGCGCAACCGGTCCGCGTCGAAGAGTTTCAACCCTCTGACGAGAGAACGATGGATCTTCAGCTCCGGCGCGCTCGTCACACAGACCCCATCGGCTCGGTGTTCGCAAGCGTAGGCGGCACTTCTCGTGCGGAGTCGGACGGGGTGTCGGGTGGGAGGGGGTTGTTGTCGTACCCGGGGTTGATAGTGGGGTGATGGATCGGGCGGCGTTGCTGGTGTGTGAGCCGGACGAGCTGACGGATGCGCTCGAGCAGTTGCATGCGTTGGAGTGTGTGACCCGTTCGCAGTTGCTCGAACTGGTGCGCGCGATGCGCGCCCGTGAGGACTGGAAGATCGACGGCGCGAGTTCGCTTGGGGAGTGGGTCGCGATCCGGCTCGGGATCCGGGTGAGCGTCGCGCGTGACATCGTGCGCGTCGCCGCGGCGCTGGAACAGTTGCCGAAGATCGCGGCGGTGTTCGCGACTGGTGCGATGTCGTGGGATCAACTCCGTGCCCTCACCTATATCGCGACCCCCGACACCGACGGCCAGTGGGCGGGGGACGTGTCGACCCTCACCGTCGCGGG
>JAODBJ010000353.1 GCA_025463905.1 Actinomycetes bacterium | reverse complement strand
TTACCGACATTCGCCGCTACGGCTACATCGGAGGGCAACGGTTCCTGCGCACAGGCTCCGTGTTCCTCGATCCCACGCCGTGCGGTTTCTTTCTCGTGTTGCCATTCGCAGCGGCGGTCGAACGCCGCCTCCGCGCCGGACTGCGCAACGGCGGAGGCGCATTGCTTCTGCTGATAGGCGTCGCGCTGCTCCTCACGCAGACGCGTGCCGCACTTGTGGCGGGGCTCGTGGTTGCCTTCCTCGCGGTCAGACCGGCCGCCGGTCGCACGCAGAATCGACGGCTGCAGTTCGCGTTGCTCTGCGCCGCCGGCGTGGTCGTCCTGTTGCCCACGGCGACGGCGTCGGGCCTGAGCCAACGGGTCACCACGACTGCGTCGAGTCAGGACCAATCGTCGAGCGATCACGTGCGGTCCTTCTGGAACGGTGTCCATGCGGTGGGGGCGGAGCCGATCGGCCACGGCTTGGGGACGTCGGCCGGCGTCGGGCAACGCTTCGCTGAGGGCAGCGCAACCGTGCCCGAAAACAGCTACCTCCAGGTTGGTATCGAGACCGGCGTGCTCGGGATGGCGGTGTTCATCGCGCTGACTGTCGTCGTGTTGCGGAGGCTGACGCACGCGGCCGGGACCGTCACCGACGTCGGGATCTCGGTCGCGCGCACTGCTGGGGTGGGGCTCGCCATCGGCGCCTGTCTCCTGCCGGCGTGGAACGAGTTCGCGGTCGCGTGGCCCTTCTGGGGCCTCGCCGGAGCCGCGATCGGCCTCGCCGAGCGGAGAGCGGGCATCCGTGCCCACAGCGCGCCTTCGACGGCGCGCGAGACGAGCGCGTCATCTTGAGCGCGCGCCCGCGGATCGGTTTCGACGTCACTGCGCTGCTCGCCGGAGACACTGGAGTCGCGCGCTACGTGCGCGAGCTCGGGTGCGCGCTCGAACGCCGCAACGTCGAGCTGATCCGCTTCGCCATCGGGCGCGGAAACCATTCGGACGCGCTGCCCGGAAACACGCGTCGCGTACGCATGCCACTGCGCTTGGTACATCTCAGTTGGTCGATCGCCGGCATGCCGTCGGGTGAACACCTCGCTCGCGGATGCGATGTCGTGCACACTCCCGACCTCGTGCCACCGCCCACCCGCCGTCCCCTCGTGCTCACCGTGCACGATCTCGTCGCGCTGGAGCATCCCGATATGCATCCACCGCGCGCCGAAGCGGCACAACGAAGTCAGCTCGCCGCCGCGCGCGATCGTGCCGCGGTCGTGCTGAGTGTTTCGGAGGCGACGGCGGCCGCGTTGCGCGACCGTGGCGTCGACGCAGCGCGCATCGTCGTCGCTCCGAACGGGCTGACGATGCTGCCGTCGCCCGACCGCTCGATCGTCCCGTCCGTTCCGTATCTGCTGGCTGTCGGTTCGCTCACGCCGCGTAAAGGACTCGACACGCTCATCGCCGCCTTCGCACGCGCCGCGCTGCCGGAGAGCATCGGCCTCGTGCTCGCCGGTCCGCACGGCTGGGAAGCATCAACGGTGTTCGCGGCGATCGAGCGCCACGACCCGGCCGGGCGCATCACGTGCACCGGGCGGGTAACGGACGCGCAACTCGCCGCGCTCTACGAGGGGTGCGTCGCCGTCTGCGTGCCGAGTGTGGCCGAAGGCTTCGGTTTGCCCGTCCTCGAAGCGGCCGCGGCCGGCGCCGCGGTCGTGGCGAGCGACCTCCCCGTGTTCCGTGAGCTCGCCGGTTCGATCGCGCTGTACGCGCCCGTGGGTGACGAGCAGGCGTGGGCTGACGCGCTCGAACGCATCGTCGCCGACGACGAGCTGCGAACCGCAGCGGTAGCGAAGGGGCGCGTCGTTGCTGCCGAGCACACGTGGGATCGCGCCGCGGAGATCACCTTGGCCGCGTACGAGCGCGCGCAACAGGAGGCATGACGGCGTGACCGACGCAACCGACGCGCCGACGATCAGCGTGGTTGTCGTGAACTGGAATGGCGGCAGCACCGTGGCCGCGTGCCTCCGCTCCCTCGCCGACAATCCACCGTCGGCTCCGTGGGAGGCGATCCTCGTGGATAACGCGTCGTCCGATGACAGCGTCGAACGCGTGCGCGCCGAGCTGCCGTGGGTGCGCGTCATCGCAAACGACCGGAACCTCGGGCTTGCGGCGGCGAACAATCAGGGACTGCGCGCTTCGCGCGCGCCGTTCGCGCTGATCAGCAACCCCGACGTGATGTACCAGCCGGGATCCGTCGACGCACTGCACGAACTGCTGCGACGCCGAGAGCGAGCCGTGTTCGCAGTCGCGCGGCTGCGTGATGCCGATGGCACCCTGCAGACGTCGGCCGGAGACCTGCCGACGCTGCGCGAAGCACTGATCGGCCGTTGGCTCGGCCGCCACGCGCAACGCACCGAGAAGAGCGGCTTCTGGTGGCACGGTTGGGACCACGACGACGAGGAGCGCATCGGTCACGGCGGCGAGGCCTGCTACCTCGTGCGCCGGTCGGCAGTGAACGAGATCGGTTTGCAAGACGAACGCTTCGTGCTCGACTGGGAAGGCGTCGACTGGAGCGCCCGCGCCTACGACGCGGGGTGGGAGATCTGGTTCTGCCCTCAGGCCGAGGTCGTGCACCTTGGTGGTGTCAGCTTGCGGCAGGCGCCCTACCGATGGGTGGTGCTGTCACACCGCGGCATGTACCGCTACTTCCGCCGCCGGTTGCCCGTCGCGGCGCGTCCCTTCGTCGCGGCCGTCATCGGCGCGCGAGCGGGCGTGAAGTTGGCGGTCGCCGCGGTCGACGCCGGCCTCTACGACCGAGCCCACTGAGCGCGCTGAGCGCACTGAGCACACTGAGCACACGGAACGGCGAAGGCGACCGACGTTGCGAGTCACGTTCGATGCACGCATGGTTGGGCTGCCCGGCATCGGCCGGTTCATCACCGGTCTGTGGAGTGGGCTCGGCAACACCGACGCCGACGTCGTCGGGCTGTGGCCGGGCACCAACCTGCGCCACTGGCTCGGCGAGCATCACTTTGCCCCGGCCGGCCGCCACGTGAAGGTGCGCGCCCGGCCATTCCTGCCCGTCGAACAGGTCACGGTGCCCCTCGCGCTCCGCCGGCTCGATGCCGACGTCCACCACGCGACGCATTTCAACGTGCCGTACGCGGCGCGCGTGCCGATCGTGCTCACGGTGTACGACCTCATCGTGTACCTCGACGCGACGAAGGCTCGATCGCGCGCGGCGGGCGCCTACTACCGCGCGGCTGTGCCGCGTGCAGTGCGCAGAGCGAGCGTCATCGTTGCCCTCTCGCCGTTCACGGCGCGCCAACTCGTCGAGACGTTCGACGTGCCGCCTGAGCGGCTGCGCGTCATCGAAGCCGGCCTCGATCGTGACCGCTGGCAGCCGCAAACCGACACCGCAGTGTCGGCGGTGCGCACGCGTTTCTCGGTCCCCGAGCGCTACCTCCTGTACGTCGGCACGGCCAAGCGGCACAAGAACCTGGCGACGCTCGTGGCCGCGCACCGCTCCGACCATCCACCGCTCGTGTTGGCGGGTCCGACCGTTCGTGAACTCGCGTCGGTGGGCATCGAGCCCGCGAACGATGGCCGAATCATCGTGCTGGGCCGAGTACCCGACGACACGCTCCCGGCGCTCTACGCCGGTGCGCTCGCGCTCGTACTGCCGTCGTTGCACGAGGGGCTCGGGCTGACGCCGCTCGAGGCAATGGCCTGCGGTACGCCCGTCGTCGTGAGCGATGGGGGCGCGCTGCCCGACACCGTCGGTGAGGCCGGCGTGATCGTCCCGTCCCTCGACACCGATGCCTGGAGCGTCGCGTTGAGCAGGATCAGTGACGACGATGGTTTGCGCGAGCGTCTCGGGCGAGTGGGTTTCGATCGCGTCGCGACGCGCGACTGGCGAGACTGCGCGCAGCGCTATGTCGACGTCTACCGCGAAGCCGCCGCGGGAGCAGGTCGGGCGTGACCGTGAACACGTTACGGGTGGCGCTCGACGCGCGGCGCCTGCAGGATCGGCCGCTCGGAGGCGTCGGCCGGTCGCTCGCGGGTGTCATCGACCTGCTCGCAACCGAAGTCGACATCGTGTTGCTGACCGACGGGCGCCGTCCACCGGTCGAGAGCACGCTCGCGCAACATCCCCTGCGGCCTCCGACGGGCGCACCGGAAACAATGTGGATCCAGTGGCACGTGCCGCGTTGGCTGCGGCAGTTCGACGGTGTGTTCCACGGGACCTTCAACCAGCTGCCGTTGCGCCCGCCGGTGCCGGCAGTGGTGACGATTCACGACCTCAGCTTCGAGCTGCACCCCGAAGGGTTCAGCCCGGCCAAGCGGCGCGCGTTCCAGCTCCAAGCACGCCGGGCTGCCCGTGTCGCCCGACGCGTGCTGGTGCCGTCGTCGTTCACGAAGGATGAGCTGGCGCAGTGCTACGGCGTAGAGGCGCAACGAATCCTCGTGACGCCGTGGGGAGTCGAAAGCCGGTTCGGTCCGTCGCGCGCGGCTGCTGCCGTCCCGCTCTGCGCCCAACTCGGCGTGGCCGGTCGGTACGTGATCGCGATGGGAGGCGCGCGCCGACGCGGTCTCGGCGTCGCGGTCGCTGCGTGGCGGAAGGTGCGCGCGGCCGGCACGGAAACCGCACTGGTCGTCGTCGGCTCGGAACGACCCCCCGCCGAACCCGGTCTCACGTACGCGGGAGCGGTTAGCGACGTCGAGTGGGCCGCCCTGCTCGCCGGTGCCGAAGCGTTCTGTTATCCAACTCGCTACGAGGGTTTCGGCGTCCCCGCACTCGAGAGCATCGCCAGTGGCACCCCGGTGGTGTGCGCGCCAATCGCGTCGCTCCCCGAGGTACTCGGCGACGCCGCCGAATGGTGCGAGGAGCCGACCGTCGACGCGATCGCGGCCGGCCTGCACCGCGTTCTCGACGACCCAACCCGCGCCGACCACCTGCGTCGACGCGGGCTGGCGCGAGCCGCGAACCATCCGACGTGGGAACAGACCGCGAGCGTGATGCTCCAGGCCTATCGCGACGCAGACGGGCGCTGACGCCGTCGCTCTGGTGCGTTCGTGGCCGCCGCTTCCTGCAGCGCGTCCGCGTGGACGCGTGCGCACCGCTCCCATGTGAAGGCGCGCGCCTGTTCGATGCCGCGGTCCGACGTTTTCTGCCACGCGTCCCGGTCGGTGAGCACGGTCGCCACGGTCGCGGCGAGCGCGTCGACGTCGCCGTCGGGCACGAGGAGGCCGCCGCCCTCGACCACCTCGGGAATCGCGCTGTTCGCGAACGCAACGACGGGTGTGCCGCAGGCCATCGCTTCAAGGGCGGGTAAGCAGAAGCCCTCGTAGCGACTCGTCACGATGAGTGCGTCGGCCTGCTGATACGACGCCACGACGTCGTCGACGTAGCCGAGCAGGTCGACCCGTTCAGGGTGAGGCGCGCTCGCGAGCAAGTCCCGCACGACGGGCTCGTACCACGGTGCCAGGAACCCGACCATCGCCAACCGGTGCGCGAGCCCGGCGTCCGCCAGCCGGCCCGCGACCGCGAATGCTTCGGCGAAACCCTTGTGCGGGCCGTACTCGCCGACGTACAGCACCCGAGGAGGGTCACCGACACGACGCGCGGCCGGCGGACGGAAGCGAGCGTCGACGCCGAGCGGCGCGACGCGGACACGCGACGGATCTACTCCGAGCAAGCGGGTCGCGTCGGCGGCCGTGCTGCGAGAGTTCGTGCACACGACGCTCGCGGCGCGAAGACGCGGACCGATGTGGCGCCATCGCGCCGCGGCTCCGTCGAACGATGCATCGGTCACGGCCATCGGGATCAGGTCGTGGAGCATCTGCACCCACGGCCGCGCGCAACGACTCGGAGGGTTGTCGGCGGGGCTGAAGACGACGTCCGCCCGTTCGGCGCGCGCCGCCCGAGCGAGGTCGAACGGCAGTCGCAGGTCGTGCTCGCGTTGGGCGAAGCGGTTGGGCGCGCGCCGGGTGATCCTCCGGCGGCGCAGCCCGTCGGGCACGCGGGCGTCGGGCTCGGCCAGGCACACGAGGTCGAGCGAAGGGTCGCGCGCCAGCAGCGGAAGGAGCCCGCGTAGGTAGGTGCCGATCCCACGGTTGGCCGACGAGCCGCCCAGGTGCCAGGCATCGACCAGCACCGTCGTCGGCATCGGCGAAAGGTAGCGCCGCGCGTTCAACGGACACTCCGTCTGCCGTTGTACAGGTCGTCCCGAATTCACGCTTTTTCACACGTATTCGTGCATGGACACGCGTCTTGGGGGGGAAGGACACCCCGCCGAGGCAGCCGCCATTGGGGACCGATGAAAACAAAACGGGTAGTCGACATCGTCCTCGGCGCCGTTTGTGCGGCCGTCGCCCTTCCCTTCGTGATCCTGCTCGCCGTGGGCTGCGCAGTGAGCTTGCGCGCGTGGCCGTTCTTCGTGCAGCGACGGGTCGGCAAGGACGGGCGACTCTTCGCGTTGCCCAAGCTGCGCACGCTGCCGACCAGCGCGCCGCGAACGGCCGACAAGTATCAACTCGACGGCACTCGTATCCCGCGGTTTTGCCAACTGTTGCGCCGCACCCACGTCGACGAGCTGCCGCAGTTGTTCGTCGTCCCGCTCGGGTGGATGAGCCTTGTGGGTCCACGCCCGGAGATGCCGAACCTGCTCGCCCGCTACCCGGAGGATTTTGTCGCCGCCCGCTGCCGCATCCGACCCGGTTGTACCGGGCTCTGGCAGGTGAGCAACTCCTCCGGAAGGTTGATCTACGAGGCGCCGGAATACGACCTCGCGTACGTCGACAACTGCGGTGTCCGGCTCGACGCATGGATCCTGTACCGCACGCTTCGTATGTGGCTCACCGGTGGCGACGCGATCGATCTCGACGGCGTGCCCGACTGGGCGTGGGTTCGCCCGCCGGTCACGCCGACCTACGTCGACGACGAGATCGACCTGCGCGACGACGCCTCGACGTATCCGGAGTGGTCGCGCCCCGGCATCGAACTCACGTTGCTCCAAGGAAACGCAAGCCTCTCCGACGTCGGATCGCTGATGCCGTCGCCCGTGCAGATGCCGAGCCGCACGCCGCAGTCGCCCGACGGCATCGACTGAGCGCGAAGGTCGTCAGCGGGCTGCGGGATCCGAGGCCAGGTCGTCGTTCAATCGCTACGGAAGCGATCGACGCTTGCGTTCGAGAAGGGCGTGTTCGGCGGCGTTGCCGGTGAGTGCGAGCGCTCGCTCGTAGGCACGCTCGGCGTCGTCGTAGCGCCGCAGGCGAACGAGGAACTCCGCGCGCGTCGCGTGGAACAGGTGATACGTGTCGAGATCGAGGGCATCGACAATTGCGAGCGCCGGAGCCGGACCGTCGACCTCGGCGACGGCGACCGCGCGGTTGAGCGCGACGATCGCGTTCGGGCTGACCGCGAGGAGCTGGTCGTAGAGCTGGAGAACTTGGCGCCAGTCGGTTTCCGTCGCGGTCGCCGCGTCGCTGTGGACAGCGTTGATGGCGGCCTGGATCTGGTACTGGCCGGGCCGGTTGCGTCGCAGACAGCGCCGTACGATTGCTTGGCCTTCAGCAATGAGGTCCTGATCCCAGCGGGTGCGGTCTTGATCGGGAAGGAGCACCATCGACCCGTCGATCGCGGTGCGCGCGGGGCGTCGCGATTCCGTCAGCAGGAGCAGCGCGAGGAGCCCGAGCACTTCCGGTTCGTCGGGCATGAGTTCGGCGAGCAGTCGGGCGAGGCGGATCGCTTCAGCGCAGAGGTCGGCCCGGATGAGGTCGTCGCCTTCGGTGGCGGTGTAGCCCTCGTTGAACACGAGGTAGATGACCGCGAGTACCGGTCGCAACCGGTTCGGCAGCTCCGCGTCGCTCGGCACCCGGTACGGAATCTTCGCGTCGCGAATCTTCCGCTTCGCGCGAACGAGTCGCTTGGCCATCGTCGCTTCGGGTACGAGGAACGCCCGCGCGATGTAGGGCGTCTCGAGCCCTCCGAGCAGTCGCAGCGTGAGTGCGATCTGCGCGCTCGGGGCGAGTGCCGGGTGGCAGCACGTGAAGATGAGCCGTAGTCGGTCGTCCTTCACGGTGCCCTCCGGCTCGAACGCCTCGGCGCTTTCGTGGAGCAGCGCGGCTTGGGCGTGGCGGTCATGACGGGATGCCTCACGACGCAGGCGGTCGATGGCGCGGTTGCGAGCGGTGGTGGTGATCCAGCCGCCGGGGTTGGGCGGCAGTCCCGTTGCCGGCCACTGCTCACTCGCGACCACGAACGCTTCCTGGACCATCTCTTCGGCGATGTCGATATCGCCGAAGAGACGGACCAGGGTGGCAACGACCCGGCCGGACTCCTCTCGGAAGATCCGTTCGAGGTCGGCAGCGTCAACGGTCGGTGCGGACGGCACGGCCGGTTAGGACTCGGGCTCTGCTTGGAACGGTCGGACCTCGACGGGACCCATGCACGCGGCGGATGCTTTCGCCGCCCATGCGAGCGCGGCGTCGAGATCGGGAGCCTCAATGATCCAGAAGCCGCCGAGGTGTTCTTTGGTCTCGCCGAACGGGCCGTCGGTCATGATCGTTTCGCCGTCGTCGACGCGAACGACCGTCGCGATGTCGGGCGCCTCGAGCCCACCGCCGAAAACCCATGCGCCGGCGGCTTGGATTTCCGCGTTGACTGCGTCGACCTGCTTGAAGGCCTTCTGCATTTCCTCGGGTGCGGGCTGCGGCGTGCTGGGGCTGTGGTGTACGGCCATCAGGTATTGCGTCATCGTGATGTTCCTTTCAGGAGTGCCGGCGAAGTCTCGCCGACGGTGTTGGTGGGTGTCAGTCGGTGAGGCGGGAGGTGAGCGCGGGGATGACGATTGCTGCGGCGACGACATGCGACAGCGCCAGCGCGATCCTCGTAGCGGTCTGAGCGTCGGCGAGCACGTCGGGGACGAACGAGATCGCCGTGAGCGCGAGCGTCGTGCGAACGAACGTGCGCATCGGGTCCTGCGCTCGACGCGATAGCACCACGGCGAGCGCGGCACCGATCATCGCGGCGACGAACGTTATCTGCGCGAACCCGAGCACGGGGATGGCTTGTCCGGAGACTTTCAGCGACACGCCGACCGCGTCGGCCAGGGCTGCGAACGCGGACGTCGCGGCGGCGGCACCCAGGCCCGCCATTGCACCTGTCCGCCAGATCTTCCTGCCGGTGCTCGAAGGGGTTGCCTGGCGAGTGGTCGGGACGGTCATCGTCGTCGCGGTCATTGGAGTTCCTTTCGTGTCCGCCGACCCGGTGCCGGCCTCCACCACTGCTACGAACGGACGACCGGCGGGAGGACACCGCGCCCCAAAATTTCTTCCGACGCCTCGCAAATGCCGCCGCGCACGACGGACGCGGCGCCCGAACTGGTTGCGACGCGCCCTAACTGCAGGTAGAAACGTGCTGGGCGAGGGGTTTGTGGGGTCTGTACGGCTTGTGGGTGTTTGCCCGGGCGGGCGGCTCCGAACCAGCACTGGGGGGCTTAGGTGGGATCACGTATAGGGGCGTTCTTCGCCGCGGGCGCGCTCGCGGCGAGTGCAATCGGTTTCGCCGCCGCACCGGCAGCGGCGGCGACGGTGGCCGCAAAGTGCCATCTCAATTCGGGCTCGGCCCTGGGTCACGTTTCGGTGAAACCGGCGATCGCGCTGACCGGTTCGAAGAAGCGAACGCTGTCGGGCACCTTCACGTTGTCGGGTTGCGTGAGTGGGCTCGGAGCCGGCGTCGACACGGGCGCAATCGTGAAAGTGAAGGCGAAGGCAACGCTTTCGTGCGCCAACCTGTCCACGCTCGGCGGGGCATCGTTCGCGGTCACCGAAACGGTGACGTGGCAACCGAAGCGCAAAGGCGGCAAGTCGACGTTCAAGGCAACTGCGATCCCGGACACCAATGGGTACGTGCATCTCGCGGGACCAGTGACCGGCGCGTATGCAGGTGACAACTACGTGCAAGAACTGCAGATGTACCCGGGTGCCGGCGACGGCGACTGTTCCAGCACGCCGGTGATCGGCATGCAGGTCTTCGCCGGCGGCGACGCCACGATCATCGCGGGGGCCGCGAGCAGCGCGACACAAGTCGCGGGCGGGCAGTACAACGGTTGCGCGGTCGTCGCCGGTGGCACTGCGAAGTGCTGGGGCTACAACGGCTACGGCCAACTTGGCGACGGCTCGTACACCGATAGCGACTCACCGGTGGCCGTGTCGGGCCTCACCGGCGTGACGCAGGTCGCCACCGGAACCGACCATTCCTGCGCGTTGCTCACTGGCGGGACCGTCGAGTGCTGGGGCAGCGGCGGCAACGGCGAACTCGGCGATGGCAACTTCACCCCGAGCCCAACCCCCGTGGTGGTGGCCGGCCTCAGCGGCGCGACGCAAATTTCGGCCGGATACCTCCACAGCTGCGCGCTACTCGGCGGCGGCTCCGTTGTGTGCTGGGGCTACGGCAGCGACGGCGAACTCGGTGACGGCCTCTTTACGACCAGCGGCACACCAGTGCCGGTCTCCGGTCTGAGCGGCGCGGCCACGGAAATCTCCGCGGGGCAATACGACTCGTGCGCCGTGATCGCCGGCGGGACTGTCCAGTGCTGGGGTTACAACGGATATGGCGAACTCGGCGATGGCACGACGACGCCGGCCGGTACGCCGGTGACCGTGTCGGGTCTCACCGGTGCAACGCATGTGAGCGCCGGGTACACGCACACCTGCGCGTCCATCAGCGGCGGCTCGGTGCAGTGCTGGGGCTACAACGGCAACGGCGAACTGGGTGACGGCACCTTCACCGACAGCTACACGCCGGTCGTGGTCTCGGGCCTCACGAGCGCCAGCCAAGTGACCGCAGGTCTCTACCATTCCTGCGCCACGATCGTGGGGGGCGCCGCCCAGTGCTGGGGTTACAACGGCTACGGGCAACTCGGCGACGGGACCTTCACGACCGCCGGCACCCCGGTCGCCGTCGTCGGTCTCAGTGGTGCGACGCAGATCGACGCGGGCGACTACGACACGTGCGCCGTCGTCACGAGCGGAGCGATCAAGTGCTGGGGGTACAACGTCTACGGCCAGCTGGGCGACGGCACCCGCACGGACCGCGGCGCACCCACGAACGTGATCGCGCTCTGAACACCTAAGCGATCGAGCGATTGAAGGACTGGCGGTTGTCCGCGGCCACGCGCTGCGGGCAACCGCCAGGATCTCGCGCGTGCACGTCGTGGGTGCTGCGGACGTGGGAATTCGCTCGCTGTTGCAAGAGCCTCCTTGTCATGCTTTCCGCGTGCCGGAGACCCACTTCGATGAATGGATAGCGCAGCGCTACGAGACCTTGTGGCCGGAACTCTTCGATCCGGCGGTGGTCGAACCGGCGGTGAACTTCCTCGCCGACCTGGCCGGAGCTGGTCCGGCCCTTGAACTCGGCATCGGTACGGGTCGCGTCGCGTTGCCGCTCAGCGCACGGGGCGTTCGCGTACACGGCATCGAGCTGTCGCCCGCCATGGTCGCGCGGCTGAAAGCACAGCCGGGCGCCTCCGATATCGGCGTGACCCTCGGCGATTTCGCGACCGCCGTAGTGGGCGGAACGTTCACGCTCGCCTATCTCGTGCGCAACACCATCACGAACCTGACGACCCAAGGCGAACAGGTTGCGTGCTTCCACAACGTCGCCGCGCATCTGGACCCCGGCGGCCGTTTCGTTATCGAGAACTACATCCCAGAGCTACAACGACTCCCGCCCGGCGAGACGATCCACGTCTTTACAGCGACGCCCACTCATGTGGGTTTGGAGGAGTACGACGTCGCGACCCAGATCGCGTTCTCTCACCACTACTGGATGATCGACAGCACGCTCAAGACGTTCTCGTCTCCGCATCGCTATGTATGGCCATCCGAGCTGGATCTCATGGCCCGACTCGCCGGAATGACGTTGCGCGAGCGCTGGAGCGACTGGAACCGTGCGCCCTTTACGAGCGAGAGTCGGAACCACATCTCGGTGTGGGAGAAGGTCCTATAGCGGGCCGCCAGCAACGGGTCGATAGCCCGAACACATGACCCGCAGCCAACTGACGACGTCGTCCTCAACGCCGAGGTACGCCTGTTGCTCGACGATGAAGGTGCCTTCGTCGTTCGTGACCCGGAAGCGATAGCCGACGCGCTGACGATCGACGACGACGTCGTTTTCGATTCCCTCGATCGCCTCGATGCGATCCGAAGGCTCGAACCAATGGCCGAGGATCACGTCGTCGACCAACTCGACCGCTGAGTTCGCTTCCCAGAAGCGGCCCGGCGTCATCGCACGAAAGTCGACTGTTGGCGCGAGCAACCCGAGGAGTGCCGGCGCGTCCTTTGCCGCGACGGCGCGAGCGAAGCGTTCGCCAACTGACATCTCCATTGCAACCTCCGGCACCCGAAGTCGTCGTCGCGAACGTAGTGCCTCGATTCGGAAGCGCGGTAGAGGCGCGACGGGATCTATGCCAGCCGGTAGAAGCGCGAGAAGTCGTTCTCGATGGGCAGGGCCGTGGAGCTCACCCTTGCGGCCTTGGCCGAGCGCTCGTCGCCCAATGTTGGCCCGCTCTCACGCGGGTCGTTCGTGAGATCGATGAACATGTCGGCTCGTCGGGTCGTGGTCACTGCTGCATCATCGCAGCGCGCACAGGGGGCTCACCCCGGATTAACCCGCGCTGCGCAGTAGCGCCACTCCCGCTTTAATTGGCGTCGTGGCCTCGAAACCGCCGCCGCTGACCTTGGGTGGCCGACGGTCCGTGTTG
>JAODBJ010000348.1 GCA_025463905.1 Actinomycetes bacterium | reverse complement strand
CTTCGTGCGCCGGCTCTGTTCGCGTAGCGCGTCACGGTCGCGGGCGAGTTGGGCGACGTCGAGCCCGGTTTGGAAGGCGCTCCCCTCGCCCGTGTTGACGATCACGCGCACATCGGGATCACGGTCGAGCTCGTTCCAGGCGGCTTCGAGCTCGCGCATCATCGTCGCGTTCATCGCGTTGGCGGCGGCGGGTCGGTTGAACACCAGCCAGCCGACGCGGTCGCGTCGCTCGACGGTCAGCGTTTCGTATGCCATCAGTTGCGGGGGATGTCGCGCCACGGTGACGACTGGTACGGGTCGGGCTCGCGCGGCAGGCCCAGCACCCGTTCACCGAGCACGTTCTTGTTCACTTCGGTGGTGCCGCCTTCGATCGTGTTGGCCCGGCTGCGCAACATGCCTTTCACTTCGTAGCCCAGCGTGGCGCTGTATCCGTCGTCGGCGCTCGCGCCCTTCCACGCGATCGCGTCCATGCCGAGCATGTTCGTTGCGAGCAGCTGAACGCGCTGGTTCAGCCCGCCTTGGTGCACCTTCCCGATCGAGCTTTCCGGCCCCGGCGATCGGCCCGCTTTGAGTTGCGCGCGCACCCTTTGGTTGGTCCAGTCGCGGATCCGCTCTTCGCTATACACCCGCATCAGCTCCTGGCGCACGAGCGGCTCGCGCCAGCGATCGTGTTTCCGCGCCAGTTCCAGAGCGTGCTCCACGCCTCGGCCACCGATACGGTCGACGCCGCCGGATCCTGCGCCCGACACCATCTGGCGTTCACCTGACAGCGTCGCGTTCGCGACCTTCCAACCGTCGCCGACGTCTCCCAGTCGCTGCGAATCGGGCGCCTCGGCGCGGTCGAGAAACACTTCGTTGAAGTCGACGTCGCCGCCGATATGGCGCAGCGGCCGTACGTCCACTCCGGGCTGGTGAAGGTCGATGAGGAAGTAGGTGATGCCGCGGCGCTTCGGCACGTCGGCGTCGGTGCGCGCGAGCAACACACCGAAGTCGGCCAGATGCGCCCACGTGGTCCACACCTTCTGGCCGGTCACGTACCAGGTGTCGCCGTCGCGCTCGGCGCGGGTTGCGAGCGAGGCGAGATCGGAACCGGCGCCCGGCTCACTGAACAATTGGCACCACACCTCTTCGTTGCGCACGATGCGAGGCAGGAACCGCAGCCGTTGCTCCTCGGTCCCGTGGGCGAACAACGCCGGCGCGGCGAGGTTGAGGCCGAGTGGGTTGAGCCGGCCAAGGTTGAACGGTCGCAGCTCGGTCTCGATCAACCGGGCCAGCCGCGGCGGCACATCGAGCCCCTCGTATTCGACCGGCCACGTCGGCACCACGAGGCCCGACGCCGCAAAGGACGGGTACCACTCTTCGTATTCGCGGCGTGAGCGCACCGCGCGGACCGCGGCCGCACCGCCCGCGCGCCCCGCTTCGACCCACGGTCGAGGGATGTTGTTCGCAATCCACGCCCGCACGACATCTACCGCGTCGGAGTCGGTCGTGCTCCGGTCGATGGCGACGTGCGTCATCGGCCTTCGAACTTCGGTTGCCGCCGTTCCGCGAACGCGCGCAGCCCTTCCCGGAAGTCGTCTGTACGCGACGACAACTCCATTGCGAGGGCCTCGTTCGCGAGTTGCGCGTCGAGCGGCGCGCTCGCGCCGGCGTCGAGGAGCCACTTGGTGAGCCCGAGCGCGACCGTCGGTCCGGACGCGAGTTGTTGCACCAACTCTTCGGCAACGTTGTCGAGCTCCGACGCATCCACGGCGCGGTGCGCCACGCCCCAGGCTGCTGCCTCCGCGCCGTCGAGTGCCCGGCCGAGCAGCAGCAACTCTCGGGCACGCGCGACACCGACGCGTCGAGGCAACAACCACGTCGCGCCGCTGTCGGGAGTGAAGCCGCGTTCGGCGAACGGCTCCCAGAAACGCGCGCCGCGTTCGGCCACGGTGAAGTCGGCCGCGAGCGCGAGTTGGAAGCCGATCCCTGCGGCCCAGCCGCGCACCTTGCAGACCACGGGCACCTGGACCGAGCACATGAGCGGCACGAGTCGATGCGCCTGGGTGGGCAGCCGCCGTTGAATGCTGCCCGTTCGCGGCTTCACATTGCGGTCGGCGTTGCGGGCCACGATGTCGGCACCGCCGCAGAAGTGTTCGCCGCGGCCTTCGAGTGCGATCACCCGCACGCGTTCGTCGGAGCCCGCGGCTTCGAACGCGTCGATCAATGCCACCATCATCGAGTCGTTGATGGCGTTGCGCTTGTCGGGACGGTCGAGCACAAGGCGTAGCGCGGCGCCGTCGAGGCGCGCGTCGAGACCGTCGACCGACGAGTAGGTGACGGGTTCGGGTTCGCTCATTGCCGGGTGAATTCCGCGGAGATGGCGAGCAGTGCGCCCTGCAGGTCGGTTGCGCCGCCGGGCGGGTCAGGCAGGCGGACCGCGCCGAGCTTGCGGCTCGGCAGCAGGATCGTCGCGTGCCCCGGTGTCGTTTCCTCGCCCCGCTGGTTCGTGGCCGACAACTCGATGTCGACCGCAGGTCGATCACCCGAAGCGAGAAACTTCCGCGTGATCGTGCCGCGCAGCCACTGCGTGTCGCCGACGTAGTTGAACCGGCGGAACTCGCAGTCGAGTTTCCATAGCCACGCGTCGTCGCCCATCCAGTCGGTACAGAGATGGACGAGCCACGTCTCGCGCATGCGCCCGTAGTCGAACGTGGTGGGGTTGCCACTGCGACGCGCGAATTCGGAATCCCAGTGCACCCGTTGCATGACGTCGGGCACGTTGAGTTCGTCGCGGTGGAAGAAGCGCGGGATGCGCGTGCGGTTCTGGTATCCGAGTCGCAACGGCTTCACGCCGTAGAGGCCCATGCCCATCCCACTGTGCCAGCACACCATGTCGGTGACGGTGAGAGGTCCCTTCACCATCGGCCCGACTTCGTCGCCCTCCGAAACGTCCTCCCACCACCGCGGCTCGGAACCGCGCGCGCCCTCGCGGCCGTATTGCGCTTCGATCTCAGCGATTTGTTCGTCGGTGTAGGGGCGCAGCTCGACGGCGTCGTATTTCTTGCGTTCCCTCGCCTTGCTGCGCTCGGTGCGGATCATGTTGCGGTACTGACCGGAGAGCAACGAGCCGCTTTCGTCGCGGAACACTTGCGCGGTCCATTCGTGGATGGCGCGTTCGGCAAACTCGCTCGGTTTGTCGAGGGCGGCAACGAGCGCGTTGCGGCGGAATGTGCGGCGCATCGGGTACAGCGGCGCCCACCACTCGCGCGCGCTCGCCGCGTAGAACGCGTGCACACCCCGCAACGGGTCGCCTTTCATCAAATCGCGATGCTCGGGCGCAACCTTGTCGACCTCGTCTTCGCCGATGAGCGTGTCGCCGCCAACGAGCACCGGCGGCGCGATGGGGCTCCCCCACCGGGTCTTCGCGCCGTACTCCGGGTCGCACCACAACGGGTTGTCGTCGCCGTACGCCGTCGCGACGTTCCGGAACGTGTCGGCAGTCGGAACGGTGTAGAAGGGTGGCATCGGGTGCGGCTCGGCGACGCCGATCCGCGCCCGCAACCGCGCGACGCCCTCGTCGGTGATCTGCCCGTGCTCACTCATGTTTCCCGCTCTCGGCGCGGGGCGCCGGGCCGCTCGGGCCACGTTCGCGCCGCGGCGGGCCATGCTTTTGCCAGAGCTTTTGCCGGAGCTTTTGCCAGACGCTCACTCATGCTAGGAATGAATATTGTATACGAACACTATGAATGACGACCTTCCCACGACGATCCCTGGTGTGTTGGCACGCGCGGCCGAACGCTTCGCCGACCGCGAGGCGCTCGTCGACGAACGGGCTCGCCTCACCTTCGCGCAACTCGCCGATGCCGCGGCGACTGCCGGCCGCGCGGTGATCGCGTCGGGGATGCAACCGGGTGATCGCGTCGCGATCTGGGGACCGAACACCACCGAATGGGTGATCGCCGCGCTCGGCATCTACTCGGCCGGGTGCGTCGTTGTACCGCTTAACACGCGCTTCAAGGGCAACGAGGCCACGTACATCCTCGAGCGCGCCGACGCCCGCATGCTCTTCACGGTCACCGACTTCCTCGACACCAACTACGTCGAGGTGTTGCAGGCCTCGCCGCCCGTACCGTCGCTCGAACACGTCGTGACGCTCAGGGGCGCACCGAACGCCGGCACATCCTCGTGGGACGACTTTCTCGGGCGCGCCGAAGGCGCAAGCGCGGCGGACCTCGCCGATCGCACGAATGCGCTTACCGGCGGCGACCTTTCCGACGTCCTCTTCACGTCGGGCACCACCGGGAAACCGAAGGGCGCAATGCTGTCGCACGGCGCGAGCGTGCGCGCCTACACCGCGTGGTCCGATGTCGTCGGCCTTCGCGAAGGCGACCGCTACCTCATCATCAACCCGTTCTTCCACGGCTTCGGGTTGAAGGCCGGCATCCTCGCGTCGCTGCTGAAGGGCGCGACGATCATTCCGCATGCGGTGTTCGACGTCGACACCGTGATGCAGCGGACCGCCGAGGAGCGGATCACGATGCTCCCCGGCCCGCCGACGATCTACCAGTCGATCCTCGACCACCCGCGTCTCGCCGAGTTCGACATGTCGACATTGCGGCTGTCGGTCACCGGCGCCGCCGCGGTACCCGTCGAACTGATCCGGCGCATGCGTTCCGAACTCAGTTTCGAGACGATCGTCACCGGTTATGGGCTCACCGAGGCCACCGGCATCGCCACGATGTGCCGTCACGACGACGACCCGGAGACGATCGCAACGACGGCGGGCCGCGCGATCCCCGATGTCGAGGTGCGGGTGATCGACGACGATCAGCATCCACTCCCGCCGGGCGAACCCGGCGAGGTTGTGGTGCGCGGATACAACATCATGCTCGGGTTCATTCACGACCCCGAAGCCACCGCGGAGGCCATCGACACCGACGGGTGGTTGCACACCGGCGACATCGGCGTGCTCGACGAACGAGGGAATCTCCGCATCACCGACCGCAAGAAGGACATGTACATCTACGGCGGGTTCAACGCCTATCCCGCCGAGATCGAAAACATGGTCCTCGAACATCCCGCGGTCGCGCAGGTCGCGATCGTCGGCGTACCCGACGTGCGGATGGGCGAGGTCGGCTACGCCTTCGTGATCCTCCGCCTCGGTGCGTCCATGGAAGCGGAAGAACTCGTGACGTGGTGCCGCAAGAAGATGGCCAACTACAAGGTCCCGCGCTACGTCGAGATCGTCGACGCGTTTCCGCTCAACGCCATCGGCAAGGTGTTGAAGTACGAACTGCGCGACAAGGCCAACGCCACCCTCGGCGGCACCTGACCGCAACGCAGAGCTACACGGTCCAGGCGTAATTCTCGTCGGGCCAGTACACGACGCCTTCGTCTTTGAGTGCCTGCATGTCGTCGTCGGCGTAACCGAGCCACGACAGGATCTCGCGCGTGTGCTCGCCGACCATCGGCGGCGCGCTCCGAACGCGTCCCGGCGTCTCGGAGAAGTCGATCAGCGAGCCGAACTGACGCATCCGGCCGATCTTCGGCTGCACATATTCCGCGACGAGTCCGAGGCGTTCATTGTCGGCGTCGAAGAGTTGGTACTCGCCCGCCTTCGTGTCGCGCGCGTATTCGTTGGGAACGCCGTGGTCGTCGAGGATGCGCGACCAAACGATCGCAGTGGCTTTCGCAAAAACCGGCACGAGCAACGCCTCGAGTTGTTGACGGTGGTCGTGGCGCGCGGCGGCGGTCGCGAAACGGTCGTCGTCTACCAACTCGGGCAGGCGCAACGCGTTGCAGAGACCGACCCATTGTTCATGCTTCACGGCCGCGATCTGCAGCCAGCCGTCGTTCGTTTGATATAGGCGGTAGCACGCGTCGAAGCCGGTTTGGTCGGCGTCGAGTTGAGGGCGTTCCTGCGGTTCGCCGTCGACGAGCATCGCGTCGGACGCGAACATCGCCGCGCCGTCGAGCAACGACGTCCAAAGTTCCTGGCCCTCACCCGTCCGGCGTTGGTGATAGAGCGCGGCGAGGCAACCGACGACGGACAACATCGCGTTCGCGGTGTCGGTCATGCCGAACCGGTAGTACATCGGCTTGTTTCCGGCGTGCACCGGGCCCGAATCGAATTCGAGGCCGGCGGCGGCCTGGTACAACGGGTCGAGGCCGCCGAAGTGTGCGAGCGGGCCTTCGAGTCCGTAGGCCCACGTGTTGCAATAGACGATGTCGGGATTCACGGCCTTGCAGTGCTCGTATGCGATTCCCAACCGCTTCGCAACGCCCGCGGTCATGTTGTGATGAACGATGTTGGCCCGCGCGACGAGCTGCAGCGCGATCTCACGGCCGCGGTCACTCTTGAGGTTGAGCGCGATGTCGCGTTTCCCACGCTGACAACCGAAGAAGGCCTGGTTCACGAACCGCATGCCGTCACCGGTGAGCGGCTCGACCTTGATCACGTCGGCGCCGAGGTCGCCGATCACCATCGGGCCGAACGGCCCCGCGAGGTACTGCCCGAAGTCGACCAGCACAACCCCTTCGAGCGCATGCATCAGGCCACCTCACTGAACGCAGCGATCTGCTCGCTCGAGAAACCGAGCGGACCGAAGATCTCCTCGTTGTGCTGGCCCACCCCGGCACGCGGCCCTTGGATCGCGCCCGGCGTCGACGCGAGATGTATCGGCACCCCGACCTGCGTGGTGGTACCGAACTGCGGGTCTTCGACCGTTGCGACCATGCCGTTCGCGACCAGCTGCGCGTGGGGCGCCCCGCGTGCGCCGAGATTGTCTTCCATGGCGACGATGGCCTCCACCGCGTGGTTGTTCTCGCGGAACTCGGCAATCAACGAGTCGCGTTCCCTTGCCTTGTACGCAGCGCGACGTCTTGGCGTGATCGCGGCGCGCTCCTCCGCCGAGAGCGTCGGGAATCGCAACGGATCGGATGCCTCGGGCACCTGCAGGATCTCGTCCTGGCTCTTCAGCGGGGTCAGGCCGCTCATGACCGACGTGTGCACCCATTCGTCGTTCGCCACTTCGAACACCATCTCCTGGTGCACGCCCGGCGGGTACGACTTCACCATCGTGCCGAAGAAGTCGGCCGTTGCATTCGGTACCCACGTCCAGATCTGGGTGGTGAAGAGCAACGCGCCCTGGAAGAGCGACGTGCGCACGTGCTGGCCGCGACCAGTGTCCTCACGCGCGATCAGCGCGGCGAGAATGCCGGTGGGTACGAGGAACATCGCGCCCATGCTCGGCATCGGCATCGCGAGAAAGATCGGCCCCGGCCGCCATCCCGGCTGCTCCCACTGTTGCCCACTGCTCGCCTGCACGAGCGCGTCGTAGCCCGGTCGTTGCGCGAGGCGGTGACCTTCGGGGTATGCCGGGCACGACGTGTAGATGAGGCGCGAGTTGCGCGCCTGCAACGCGTCGTAACCGATTCCGAGTCGCTCGGTAACGCCGGGACGGAAGGTCTCCACGAGCACGTCGGCGGTGTCGGCGAGGCGGCCGAACGCGTCGAGGCCGGCCGGGTTCTTCAGGTCGACGGTCACCGACTTCTTCGACCGGTTCCAGACGGCGTAGCCGCTGTAGTCCCGGAACGGATCGCCGCCGGGCGGTTCCACCTTGATGACGTCGGCACCCTGCTCGGCGAGTAGCTGCACACCGAGCGCGCCCGCGATCCCCCACGACAGGTCGAGCACTCGTACTCCGTCCAGCGCGCCCGGCATCGCCGTCCTCCTTCGTGGTGGTCGCGGATCTTGGCACAATTGCTGACATCAGCGTCACCTTCGCATCGGAGCCTCGGCGCGGGTACGCTGGCAAACAATGAACCTAGGTTCAGTCGATTGAACATCTGTTACTGAGCGAGGGGCACGCGGCCGTGAGCACGCTCGTCAACGTGCAATTCGACGAGTCCACCGCGCTGGTGCAGCTCGACGACGCCGCGACCCGCAACGCCCTCTCGCCGCGGCTGAGTATCGAGCTCTCCGATGCAGTCGACGACGCGCTCGCGCGCGACGCCACGGCGATCGTGGTGCACGCGAACGGTCCCGTGTTCTGCTCGGGCGGTTCGCTCGACGAGCTCGAGGCGCCGACGCACCCGCTCGAAGACGCGTACCGCGGCGTGTTCGCGCTTGCGGCCGCGGCCGTGCCGACGATCGCCGTCGTACGCGGTGCCGTCGTCGGGGCGGGGGTCAACATCGTGCTCGCCTGCGATGTGGTGCTCGCCTCCCCCACCGCCCGCTTCGACCCGCGCTTTCTCGACGTCGGCATCCATCCGGGCGGTGGCCACCTGTGGCGCCTCGAGCAGCGGGTTGGCGGGCAAGGTGCGGCCGCGTTGTCGTTGTGCGGCGACACACTGAACGGCGAAGAGGCACAACGGGCCGGTCTCGTGTGGCGCTGCCTTCCCGACGACGACCTGTGGCCCACCGCGATGCGCTACGCACAGCGGATCGCGAGCCGGCCGGCCGAACTCGTACGGCGGGCAAAGGCATCACTCCGGCGCAGTAGCGAGTTCGAGCACATCGATGACGCGATCGAGTTGGAGCGCGAAGCACAGATCTGGTCGATGGCGCAGCCGTTCTTCGCGGAACGTGTGCGCGCTGCGCGCGAGCGCATCGGCCGAACTTCACATCATTAGCCTTGGAATTGTCGTTCGACGGGAGTACCCGATATGCGAGTTGAAGACATGATCTTCATCAGCGTCGATGACCACGTGGTGGAGCCGCCCGACCTGTTCGAGGGTCGCATGCCGCGGAAGTATGCGAGCGAAGCGCCACGCGTGGTCCGCACCGACGACGGCAGCGACGTGTGGCTGTTCAACGGGCACGAGGTCGAGAACATCGGCTTGAACGCGGTGGCGGGACGACCCAAAGAGGAGTACGGCGTCGAGCCCACGGCGTTCGACGAGATGCGACCGGGCTGTTACGACGTTGCGGAGCGCGTGAAAGACATGAGTGCCGGCGGCGTGCTCGCCACCATGAACTTCCCGTCGTTTCCGTCGTTCTCGGGCCGGTTGTTCGCCGCCGCCGACGACAAGGACCTCGCCCTCGCGGTTGTGCAGGCCTACAACGACTGGCACATCGACGGTTGGTGCGCGAGTCATCCGGGGCGCTTCATCCCGATGGCGTTGCCGGTGTTGTGGGACCCGGAGTTGTGCGCGGCCGAGATCAAGCGCGTCGCCAAGAAGGGCTGCCACTCGCTGACCTTCACGGAAAACCCGAGCATGCTCGGGTTGCCGAGCTTCCACGACGCCTACTGGGATCCGATGTGGAAGGCGCTCGTCGACGAAGGCACGATCCTCAACATCCACCTCGGGTCGTCGGGCAAGCTTTCGGTCACGGCGCCCGACGCGCCGATCGACGTGATGATCACGTTGCAGCCAATGAACATCTGCATGGCGGCCGCCGACCTCGTGTGGTCGCGAGTGTTCAAAGAGTTTCCCGACATGAAGGTCGCGTTGTCGGAAGGCGGCACGGGTTGGATCCCGTACTTCCTCGACCGGCTCGACCGCACCTACGACATGCACCGTGCGTGGACAGGGCAGGACTTCGGCGACAAGACGCCGGCCGATGTGTTCCGTGAGCACTTCCTCACGTGCTTCATCGCGGACCCAATCGGACTCGCGCTGCGCGACGAAATCGGCATCGACAACATGTGCTGGGAGCAGGACTATCCCCACTCCGATTCGTCGTGGCCCAGCGCGCCCGAGGAACTCGTGCGCATGGCCGCGCGCTTCAATGTGCCCGACACCGACCTGAACAAGATCACGCATGAGAACGCCATGCGTTGGTACCGGTTCGATCCGTTCGCTCACCGGTCGCGTGAGCGATGCACCGTCGCCGCATTGCGCGCTGAGGTCGCGGGTCACGATGTTGAGGTTCATTCCTACGACAAGGGGCGCTACGCCAATACGCCCCGTTCCAGCCTCGCCGAACTCGCCGACCGAGCGACTGCATGAAACCGGCGTCGCCGCCGAGCCCGCGGGAATTACGGAGAGCGCAACACCAGGAGCTCAGTCGCGGGCAAATCCT
>JAODBJ010000331.1 GCA_025463905.1 Actinomycetes bacterium | reverse complement strand
TGGGCCAGGAGTCGAGGCACCAATCCTTCCGGTTGCTCGAGGAGTGCGAGCAACAAGTGCTCGCCGTCGACCTCGGTGTGGCCGAAGCGCAGCGCCTTGGTCTGCGCGTCGTGCAGGGCTTCCTGCGACTTCTGCGTCAGCCGGTTCAGGTCCACGCTTTACCTCCGCGCGTCGGAACGATTGGGCGATTGCATTCGAGCTCTGCGATGCGGTCGAGCAGATCGGTGACGAGACCAATGGCCGCGTAGTTGAGCGCCAGGCCATTACGCAGCCTCTGCACGCGCGCCACCACAGGAATCTGCTCGGGTTCGAATCGCCATTCGCCGTTCGGCGCGCGTGTCGCGTCGACCAGGCCTAGTACGACCAGGCGTTGGACGAGATCGGGGTGCGCGCCCGCCGCACGCGCGAACGTTTCGAGATCGAGATAGCGCGGTCGCGTCAACGCTGCGGTCACCGATGCCTCCGAGGATCGAACGTTGAAGTTGCGGCAAGTTCTTCGAACAACCGACGCTCGTCGGCGGTCAGCGGATGCGGCACCATGATCTGCACCTCTGCGTATACGTCGCCGGCCTTGCCGCGCGGGTTTGGCAGGCCTCGCCCGCGCAGACGCAACCGTTTGCCACTCGAGGTCCCCGCGCGCACACGTACCTTCGCTTCGCCTCCGGGCGTCTCGACCGCGACGGTCGCTCCGAGCGCGCCTTCCCACGGCGTCAGCGGCAACTGCACGTAGAGGTCTCGTCCCTCGACCCGGTACCGGGGTTCGGGTGCGATCCGTACGACGAGATAGAGGTCGCCCGGTTGTGCGCCATTCGAGCCGCGGCCGCCCTGGCCGGCGAGGCGGATGCGTTGACCGTTGGTGACGCCGGCCGGGATCGTCACCTCGAGTGTGCGCGGGCCCGACGGTCCGGAGATTGTGATCGACCGAACGCCACCGTGAAACGCCTCGTCGAGTGTGACCTCGATTTCGGCTTCTTGATCCGCACCGGCGATCGGGCCGGAACGCCGACGACCCCGGCCCGAGAACAGTCCTTCGAAGAGATCGTCGAAATCGAGATCGACGTTCCCAAAACCCGACGAGAAGATGTCTTCATATCGGCTGCCGCCGGTGCCGGAACGCGAGCCGGAGCCCGCGCCGGAGCTCCGACCACTGCCTGCGGAACGAGCGCGCGCCCATTCGTCGGGATCGACGTCGTCGGGAACGCGTCGGAAGTCGTCGCCGAAGGCGTCGTAACGGCGGCGAACGTCCGGATCAGAGAGGACGTCGTAGGCCTCCGACACGTCCTTGAAGCGTTCCTCCGCCGAAGGATCTTTGTTGATGTCGGGGTGGTACTCGCGCGCAAGCTTCCGGTAGGCGCGCTGGATGTCGTCGGCATTCGCACTGCGTTCGACACCCAGCACGTCGTAGAAGCTGCGACGCTCTGCCATCAGGCCCGCGTCCGCGCGATCACGACGCCGGCGGGACGTAACACGCCTTGGCGTTGCGCGTAGCCGGGCCGCACCACACCGACAACACTGCCGGCGGGCGCGTTGGTTTCGATTGCACTGACCGCCTCGTGCCGCCGAGGGTCGAACGGCATACCGAGATCGTCGAACCGCTCGTAGCCCAACTCTTCGAGGACACCCAGCGCATGTTCGTAGACCGCGCGGATGCCCTCGGCCACCCTCGGCACGTCGGCGTCGGCATATTCGAGCGCCCGCTCGAGGTCGTCGACGATCGGCAACCACAGCGCCGCAACCCGGTCGCGTTCCGTCGCCGCTTCGGTTTCGAGCCGGCGTTCGTAGCGGCGGCGGACGTTGTCGAGGTCGGCGAGTGCGCGCAGCAGGCGCGGGTCCGGGTCGGTGCGTTCCTTCTCAGTACGGGCCGTCTCAGTACCGGCCGTCTCAATACGTCCAGATTCGTTTTCGACGGTATCGGCGTCTCGATTTTCAGTTCCTGCGTCAACGGAGACGTGATCGCTCACGACGCCCTCAACTCACGGTGAAGTCGGCGTCGATGACGTCGTCATCGGCGGCTGGTTGACGTGATTCCTCGGCACCGCTGCCGTCGCCGTTTCCTCCGGGTCGTGAGGCAACCAGCGCCTGGTACACCTGCTGTAGCTCAGAGGTCAGGGACCGCATCCGGTCGACTGGCGTTTGTGGGTCGTTCAGCGCCTGACGCGCATCGGTGACGAGCATCTCGGCTCTCGCCCGTTCGTGCTCCGCAACCGCGTCACCGAGCTCACTGAGCCGCCGCTCCACTTGGTACGCCGCGCCATCGAGTTCGTTGCGCGCGTCGACCAGTTCGCGGAGCCGTTCGTCCTCGGCGCGATGCCGTTCTGCGTCCTCCACCATCCGCTCGACCTCGGACGGATCGAGGTTCGACGTCTGGGTGATCGTGATGCGCTGCTCGGCGCCGGTGTCCTTGTCGCGAGCCGACACGTTGAGGATGCCGTTCGCGTCGATGTCGAAGGTCACCTCGATCTGCGGTACGCCGCGCGGCGCAGGCCGGATGCCCTCGAGGCGGACGCGTCCGAGCACGCGGTTGTCGGCCGCGAGCTCACGTTCGCCTTGCAGCACCACGATGTCGACCGCCGGTTGATTGTCTTCCGCAGTACTGAAGACCTCAGTACGGCGCGCCGGAATGGTCGTGTTGCGTTCGATGACCTTCGTCATCACGCCACCGAGCGTCTCGACACCGAGCGACAGCGGGGTGACGTCGAGCAGGAGAACGTCTTTCACTTCGCCCTTGATGATCGCGGCCTGGATCGCCGCGCCGATTGCCACCACTTCGTCGGGGTTCACGGTCATGTTCGGGTCTTTGCCGCCGGTGAGGCGACGCACGAGGTTTTGCACCGCGGGCATGCGGGTGGCGCCGCCGACGAGGATGACCTCGTCGATGTCGGCGGCCGTCACCTTCGCGTCGGCCATCGCCTGCTCGACCGGTCCGAGGCAGCGCTCCACCAGGTCGGCGGTCAGTTGCTCGAACGTCGAGCGCATGATCGTGGTGACGAGGTGCTTCGGGCCGTTCGCATCGGCGGTGATGAACGGCAGGTTCACTTGAGCCTGCGTCACCGACGACAGTTCGACCTTTGCTTTTTCCGCTGCTTCGAAGAGCCGCTGCAAGGCCTGCGGGTCCTTGCGAAGATCGACGCCGTTCTCCTTCTGGAACTCGTCGGCGAGGTAGTCGACGAGGCGACGGTCGAAGTCGTCGCCGCCGAGATGCGTGTCGCCGTGCGTGGCGCGCACTTCGACGACGCCGTCGCCGACGTCGAGAATGCTTACGTCGAAGGTGCCGCCGCCGAGGTCGAAGACGAGCACGGTTTCATTGGTCTTTTTGTCGAGACCGTACGCGAGCGCGGCCGCGGTCGGTTCGTTGATGATCCGCAGCACTTCGACGCCGGCGATCTTTCCCGCGTCTTTCGTGGCCTGGCGTTGCGCGTCGTTGAAGTACGCGGGAACGGTGATCACCGCTTCTGTGACCTTTTCACCCAGGTACTTCGACGCGTCCTCGACCAACTTCCGCAGTACGAGCGCGGAGATCTCCTCGGGCGCGTACAACTTGCCACGCACGTTGAAGCGCACCATGCCGTCGGGGCCCGGCACGACGTCGTACGAGACGGCGTTGAGTTCGCTCTGCACCTCTTCGTAGCGCCGTCCGATGAATCGCTTCGCCGACGAGATGGTGCCCTTCGGATTCAGGATCGCCTGACGCCGCGCGAGCTGACCGACCAGGCGGTCGCCCTGCTCCGTGAACGCGACGACCGACGGAGTGGTTCGCGATCCTTCCGCGTTGGGGATCACCGTCGGCTGGCCACCCTCGACCGTCGCAATCACCGAATTGGTCGTGCCGAGATCGATGCCGACTGCCTTCGCCATAAGTCGCCTCCTCAGACGATTTCACCGTCGCATCCGCAACGGCACCCCACATCCCGGGTTCGCGTGGTCGCGTCCCGATGGGTGAACTACGCGCACGCGTAGGCCAAGACCCACGCGATTAGTACGGCCTGTTCTTCACTCTTCAGCTACGTGCGCCATCGTGATGCGGGTGAGTTCGACCCGCGAGCGCACGCCCAACTTGCGGAATGCCTGGCGCAGATGGAAATCGATGGTGTGCCGCGACAGGAACATCCGCTGCGCCACATCACGGTTCGTGAGCCCGCGCGCGACGAGCTGCGACACGCGGCGCTCGCCCGCTGTGAGGCTCTCCCAGCCTTCTACCGGCCGATCAGGACGACGAACGCGACGTGCGGATTGCCGGAACTTCATGCGGGCGCGAACCCGGCGAGCGTCGCGTTCGGCACCGGCACGTTCGTATTCGACGATCGCCGCGGCGAACTGCTCGCGTGCGGCGTCGATTCCTCCGGTGTCGCGCAACACGACACCGGCGTCTTCGAAGGCCGAACCGCGAGCAAACGGCTGCCACTGCAGCGCCGCGGCCCGCTGCAACAAGCGGTCGTCTCGGGTGAACAGCCCGGTTGTGTGCATCGCACAACCTGCGATCCAAGGGAAGTCCGGATTGTCGGCCGCGAGCCGGTCGGCCGTCGCGACGACCGATTGCGCGCGGTGCGTTTCCCCCGCCGCGAGTGCAGTCCGTACGAGCCATGCCGCGCTGGCGGGTTCCTCGAGGAACATCCGTTTGTACGAGTCGATGTCGTCGTACACCGGAATGAGCACTTCCAACGCCGCGCGCGGCCCGGCTTGGGCTTCGACTACGCGTCCTTCCACAAACGCGTAGGAACCCGAACCGAAGCCGACACGCGGGGCGGGCGGTTCGGCCCGGTAACGCGCCACGAACTGCGCCGCCAGCGGGACGTCATCACGCAACAAGGCGATGGCGCCCAGCGTCGACAATACGAGCGGCAGGAAGAACGGCGCGCCGACCTCCTCGGTCGTGTGGAGACCGGCTTCGGCCGACGCCGCCGCGTCGTCAAGCCGTCCGGCGAGCATGCGGACGCGGGCTCGGAAGATTGCCGGCGCCATCAGCCACGGCGACTCGCGTGCGTGTTCGAGTTCGCGCACCGCGTCATCGATGCAGACTTCCGCGGCCGCGAGGTCGCCGGCAGCGGCGAGCATCGGCGCCAATGCGAGGCGCGGCTGCCCGTGCCGGCGTTCGAGTGGCCCGTCCTCGGTGCGCTTCACCCCCGCCTGCATGAGGAGGTGCGCGTCGGCGACACGCCCTTCGCTCCAGGCAATGAACGACAGCGCGGTGAGCGCACCGGCGAGCGCATCGTCGGATCCCGGGCGGTCGCCGCCGGCCAGAATCGCCATCGCGGGCTCCCGGGCCACGGCGAAGTCGTCAGCGGCGAGGAGCCCGAACAAGCGCGCAAGTTCTGCGTCGGCATAACAGTCGTCGGGAAGACCGGGTTGCTCGATGACCCCTTCCGCTTCGCGCACGGCGTCCTCGGCGGAGCCGCGCACGAGCAAGATGGTGGCCAGCAACAAGTGAATTCCGGCCGACGCAGGGCCGGAAAGGTCGTCCTCGGCGAGGACCAGTCGCGCGAGCGAAGTCGCGTCGTTGAGGCGGCGCGCGGACACGAGCGCGCTCACTGCGCTTATCGCTCGCGTACCGCGCGCGACGTCGTGGGGTGCCGTGAGTTCGAGCGCGCGGAGAGCGAACTCCGCGGCACGTTCGGGTGTCGACTCCGTCGCCTCCACCGCCGCGCGATCAAGCGCATCGAGCGCGTTGCGGTCGCCGGGACGCGCAGCGCGCATGAGATGCTCCGCCGCGGGGGCGGCCTCGCCACCACGCTCGAGCAACATCATGCCGATGTCACGATGCAGCGCGAGGCGTACCGGTTCGGGGATACGCGTGTACACCTGTTCCCGCAGCAGTTCGTCAGCAAAAGACAGGGCATGGCCCGACGGTGCGACAACACCTGCGTCGAACAACTCCCGCAGCGCACCCAGGAGCTTGCCGGTCGGCGTTCCCAGCGCCTCGCCAACATCGTCGAGAGAAAACGCACCTCCCAACACGGACGCCACCGCGACGAACTGACTGCCTTCAAGCGACAACGCAGGCGTCGCCGCAATTGTCACCCCATCGACCATCGCACTCTCTGCACGCCGTGATGCGATCGTCGTCATTCAGTCAGCGTGCCGATGTTGCCGGCGCCGGAATATGTCCCCTGAGGACAAACCTGCGCCAGGTGGTCGTCTCCTGTAGCTGCTGAGCGAAACGAGAACCCGGCGTGAAGAATTGCGGGCGTTGGACACATATACGACACAAGGCGATACCCTCGACGCCGAAAGGGGCGCAGCGTGACCGGCAGGGTTGAGTCCGGTCTGCCTGGTGTCGCACTCGAGCCAGGGGACCACATCTGCGGGTTCTTGTGAGCGCGCCTGCACGGCAAGTGCCTGCGGCGCGCGACGCCGACATCGAGGTTCGCAACGAACTCTCGAGCCTGCAGGGCTTGCTGGTGTTGTCGATGCTCATGACCGAGCGCGGCAACGAGGACGAGATCGTGCGCCTCGCGGCGACGTCGGTGTCGTCGCTCGCGCACTGCGAACTTCTGGGCGTGTACATGCAGGACTCCGGCTGGAGCGTGACGGCCGACGAGTGCGAGCAACAGAGCATCCGCGACAACGTCGCTGCGCAACTCATGTCTCTCGACGGTGCGACCGGCAACCTTGCGATCGGTCGACGGCCCTGGACCTTCGCGTTGCCGTTGCAAAGCATCGGCGGTCATTTCGGGTACCTCGTGCTCGCGGGCGAAAACGAGCCACCCCCGAACGAGCGGTACCTCCTTCGCGTGTTGGCCCAGCAAACCGGCAACGCGTTGGCCAGCGCCCGCCTGCACGCGCGAGAACGCAAGGCCGTCGAGGACCTCCGGACGGCGAACCTGACGCTCACCGAGGCGGTTGCGGCGCTCGAGCACGGCCGAGCGATCCACGCCCGCCTCACCTATGTCGCCGCGAGCGGCGAAGGCCAACACGGGATCGCTCGCGCCGTGCACGAGCTCACCGGGTGCACCGTCGCGATCGAAGATCGGCACGGCAACATCCGGGCGTGGGCCGGAACCGAAGAACCGTCGTACCCGAAGGCGAGGACCGCGGTCAGGGAACAGACGCTGGAGCGGGCCAGGCTCGCAGGCGCTCCCATCCGCGTCGGCGACCAGGTGATCGCGATCGCCAACCCGCAGCTCGACGTGCTCGGTGTCCTCGTGCTCATCGACCCAGAGGTGACCGCCGGCGAGCCGGAGTTCATCGCATTGGAACACGGCGCCACCGTGCTTGCCATGGAACTGGCTCGGCTGCGAACAATCGCCGAGACGGAACTACGGCTCGGGCGAGACTTGGTGGAAGAACTGTTGGCGGGCATCGACGAAGAGCAGACGGTGTCGCACGCGCAAGCGCTCGGGTACGACCTGTGGCGTCCGCATCGGGTCGTGATCGCCGAGTGCACCAGCGAACGAATCGACGGTGAAGCTTTCTTCAACGCGGTGCGGCGCGCCGCACGTGATCTGGGCGTGGGATCGTTGCTCGCCTCGCGGAACGGATCGGTTGTGGTGCTCTCCGACGCTGACGGCAATTGGGAAGAGTTCCGATCCATGCTCGACGGCGGCTCGAAACCGACGGACGTTCGCGTCGGGGTCGGCAGCGGGTGCGACGAGCCGTCGGAGTTCCCGCGCTCATACCGGGAGGCGCAGCTGGCGCTGCACCTCCAGGAGTCGTCGGGCGCCGGTGGGCAGGCAACGACGTTCGACGAACTCGGCGTGTACCGAATTCTCGCCGAAGCGCGCGACCTCGCGGGCGTCGAGGCGTTCGTGCAGTCGTGGCTCGGCGCGCTCATCGACTACGACACGAAAAAGGGCAGCGAACTTGTGCACACGCTCGACGTGTACCTCGAGCACGGCGGGAACTACGACGCGTCGGCGCGTGCCCTCAATACCCACCGCAACACACTGAAGTACCGGTTGCAACGAATCCGCGAGATCTCGTCTCGAGACCTCAATAATGCCGACACACAATTCAACCTGCAGTTAGCGACACGCGCATTGCGCACCCTCGACGCTTTGCGCACACGGTCCTAATCGCGCTTACGCGAACACCACCGTCTTGTTGCCATAGACGAGGACACGGTGTTCGAGGTGGTATCTGATCGCGCGCGCGAGGACGACGCGTTCCAGATCCCGACCTTTGGCCATGAGGTCGTCGACCGTCTCTCGGTGGCTGATTCGAGCAACGTCCTGCTCGATGATCGGCCCGTCGTCGAGGTCTGCCGTCGCGTAGTGCGCGGTCGCGCCGATGATCTTCACACCGCGCACATAGGCCTGGTGGTAGGGACGTCCACCCGAGAAAGCGGGCAGGAACGAATGGTGGATGTTGATGATGCGCCGCGGGTAGTGCGCCACGAACTCGGCGCTGAGCACCTGCATGTAGCGCGCGAGCACGACGAGGTCGATGCGTGTGTGCGCGAGGAGCGCGAGCATTCGAGCTTCCTGTTCACCCTTGTTGGCCGCGCCGACCGGCAGATGGTGATACGGCACACCGTAGAAGCTGGCGATGTCGGCGTGGTCGGCATGATTCGACAAGACCAGCTCGATGCGAGCGGGTAGCTCACCGTTCTTTCCGCGCGCCAGGAGATCCACGAGGCAGTGCGATGCCTTCGACACGAGAATCGCGACGCGAGCGACCTCGTCGGAGAACTTGAGTTGGAACGACATGCCGAACTGTTCGGCAATCGGCGCGAACCTCGTCGCAATGTCGTCACGAGGTATCGAGAAGCCGGCGAGCTCGAACTCGACCCGTTGGAAGAACACTGCAAACTCGGCGTCTACGTGTTGGTCGGCGTGAGTGATGTTCCCGCCATTTCCCGCGACGAAGTTGGCGACTGCGGCGACAAGGCCCGGCTGATCAGGGCACGCGATGAGGAGGGTCGCCGTGTCGGACACGTGCGGCACCGTACACACCGCGACGTGTCGCGGCGTGCGACCTCAAGGTTGACCGGCGAACTGCACCGGAACCGAAAACGACTTCGACGTCGGTGGGCTCATCGGCAGCGGCACGAAGGTCACGTTGCCCGAACCCGAGCACGGCAGCAGCAGGCGCTTCGGAATCTTCTTCACGACGCCGTAGCGGATGAAGGTGACGGCGCCGGACTTCGTGGCCGCGCCCGGCGGCGGCGCGCCGAAGAACACGGAGATCTGCGTCGCGTTGTCGCCGGTATTTCCGAAGGCAGCGGCGGTCGCAGTGGGTTGCGCCACCTCGAGGGTCTGGCCGGGAACCGGGTGCCCCATCTCGCCCGGGGTCACGGGTCCGAAGCATTGCATGTTGATGGTCGCGGGCGACGGCGAACCCGTGCTGCCGTTCACGAGACCGACAAACGCTTGGTGCGGTCCGATGCGAACATGGGTCGCGGGGCCAGTCGCCGCGCGCGCGGCCGGCATCACGCCCAGCGCAGCGCCGGCCACGACCGCCGCGGCTATGGATGCGCGAAGTCGAGTTGCCACAGTGTCCTTCCGTAGTGCGCGCCCCGGAGCCTTCATTATCCACGCCGTGGAACACTGTCGGCTCATGGACGTCCTCATGCCTGCCGCGGTGTACCTCGGCGACGGCGCGATCGAGGTGCAGCAGCTGCCGGTGCCCGACGTCGAGCCGCACGACGCCTTGGTAGAAGTGTCGCACTGCGGCATCTGCGGTACCGACCTGCACCTCGTGCTCGAGCGTTACGCGAGGCCGGGCTCGGTGCTCGGGCACGAATGGGCGGGCACCATCGCGGCGCTCGGGAGTGCGGTGCAGGGGTGGGACGTCGGTGAACGAGTTGTCGCCGACGCCACGCGTGGCTGCGGCGCATGCCGTGCCTGTCGTCGCGGCCGGCCCGCCGTCTGCGCGCGACGCGACCCTCCCGATCTCCTCGACTTCTCTCGCGGCGCGTTCTGTCGCTACAAATTGGTGCCCGCCGACCGTCTCCTGCGCGTTCCATCGAACCTTTCGACCCGAGCCGCCGCGCTGACTGAGCCCACCGCGATCGCGCTGCACACCGTGCACCTCGCCGGGGTCGAACCCGACGATCGCATCCTGGTGACGGGCGCGGGACCCGTGGGTTTGCTCACCGTCGCCGTCTTACGGGCCCAAGGCGTTACCGACATCACCGTGTCGGAGCCGGCACCGCAGCGACGCGCACGCGCGATCGAGGTGGGTGCCACCGCCGCGCTCGCGCCGGACGCGCTGCCACGCGCGCCGATGGGCCGCCCCGTCGACGCACCGTTCACCATCGCGTTCGAGTGCTCCGGGCACGCGTCGGCGGCCGAGGCCGCGCTCGACC
>JAODBJ010000051.1 GCA_025463905.1 Actinomycetes bacterium | reverse complement strand
GGCCTCGCGGGTGGTCGATGATCAAGATGTTGCCCGACAGCGTGCTCGCGAAGGCCAAATCCGAGCGGGCGCTCCACCGGCTCCTGCGCCGGCTCAACAACGGCGAACCGATGCAGCAACCGCTTCTCGACCTTTGCGTAGCGGGGCTTCGAACGTTTCGGCTCGAGCAGCCTTTTCCCAAGCGGATGAGCGACACCGCGTTAGCGTCGATTCGCACTCCGACGCTGCTTCTCTTCGGCGACGCCAGCCCGGTCAACCACGCCGCGCAAGCCGCGCGACGCGCCCGACGCCTTCTTCCCGATGTCCAGTCCGAAGTCGTCGCGGATGGGGGCCACATGCTGCCCATCGAGAACCCCGAACTCTTCACGGGTCGTGTGCTGGGATTTATTTGCGAGGTCGACGGCCGGGCTTCCTAACGTCGAACGTGCGTGACAAATGCGCCCTCGGGACGCAATCCGTCACGCACGTTCGGGGCAAAGGCCACTTCCGACGCGTGGGCACAGTCACAAGTGCGGGCATCTCTGGACGCGACGTGTTGTCAACCCCTTGCGGCGGCTCGAACCACTTCCCAAGATGGGAATCGCAATTGATACGTCATGTCGTCGAGGGCGTCGATTGCACGGAGGTCACGTGCAGCATCCCCCCGTTACCGGCATGCACGTCGGGGGCGCGAGCCGCCGCCTCGTGCGACTCTTGCCCGCGTTGTTGTTGGTCGCGGCGAGCACCGGTTGCCTCACCCTCTTCCGTAACCCATATTTCACCGACGCTTCGCCAGCGGCCGAGCGGCTCAACTTCGCGACCAGCGACAGCAGCCCGGCCCCGGTCGTGACCTACGGGACGTCGCCCGGCTGCACCGGCTCGAGCGTGACGGCGACTCTCGTCGCGCCGATCACGGTCGGGTCGCGCACGGAGTACCAGTGGAATGCACGGCTCGCCGGACTGTCCGCGAACACGTCGTATTGCTACGACGTCGCTCAAGGGGGCACCGACGCGTTGGACGGGTCGCGATACGCGTTCACGACACCGCGGGCGGCCGGAGACAACGCACCGTTCTCGTTCGCGGTGATCGGCGATTGGGGAGGGGGCGGCACCGACGAGACGAACGTCTTGTCACAGGTCCGCGCGAGTGGCGCGGACTTCGTCGTCACGGTCGGCGACAACGTCTACAACTCCGGCACGCAGACGGAGTACGGCGACGTCGACAGTGGGAACGTCTTCGCCCAGACCTACTGGCCACGCGGGCAGAAGATGCCGTGGTTCGTCGCCCAGGGCAATCACGGGTTCTCGCAGAACCTGCCGTTCCTACAGAACTTCCCGGAGACGTCGACGGCGGCGGCGTCCGGGGGCCGATTCCAGCAAGACGCGTATTGCTGTCTCGGCGTGATGCCGGAGAACATCACGTACGCGAGCGCGTGGTACGCGTTCGACTGGGCCGGCGCCCGCTTCTATGTGCTCGAAGCGGCGTGGTCCGACAGCCACGGCGGTTACCAGGGCGATTTCCAAGCGCATTGGAATGGCCCGGTATCGGGATGTCCGGCGTGCGGAACGGAACTCAGTTGGTTGAAAGCCGACTTGGCCGCGCACGCGGGCACATCCTTGAAGTTCGCGTTCTTCCACTACCCGTTGCACTCCGACAACTCGGGCCAGCCGTCTGACACGTATCTCACCGGCGCGAACGGCTTGGAGGGACTCCTTGCCACCAACGGCGTCGACGTCGTCTTCAACGGCCACGCGCACATCTACGAGCGCAACACACCGCAGATCAGCGGCAGGTCCATGGTCAGCTACGTCACGGGCGGTGGTGGTGCGGCGCTCGGCGCGGTGAGCAGCTGCAGCAGCTTCGACGCGTACGCGATCGGATCGAGCAGCTCGTGCCGCGCGCCGAAGCCGTCGAGCCCGAGCAACGTCTTCCACTTCCTGAAAGTGAACGTGGCGGGCAGTCAGGTCACGGTTACTCCCACCGACGAGAACGGCAACCACTTCGACACCCAGACCTACGGCTTCTGATCGCGCCACGCGCCCAGCCCACGAACCTGCGTCACGGATGCGCCCTGGGGACGCAATCCGTGACGCCGGTTCGGGGTTCGGGGCCGGTCAGGACCGATGAGGACGGAACCGCTCGTTGGTGTCGTGGAGTGTTAGGCGACAAGGCCGAGGTCGCGCCACGTCGGCATCGAGGCGTCATTGATAACGCCGAGCTGCTGCAGGAATGACGTCAGTTTCGCGAGCCCTTGCACGACGCGCGCGCGATGGTGCGGGTTCGATCGGGCGTCTTCTTCGCCGCCGATGATGCCGAGTGCTTCGTACACGGCGGGGTCGATCGTGAGGTCGGCGACGATCGCGACGGCGGCCGGCGCCAGCGACTGCACTCCTTGCCGCTCTTCCTCGTTGAGCGTCGGCCACACCTCGGTGAGGTATGTCTTGGCGAAGCTCACGTGGCGAGCTTCTTCGGCGACGTGGAGCTTTGCGATATCGCGCGACACCGGGTGGATCCGGTCGTCCTTCATCGTCGCTCGATTGATCACGTCGAGGAGCTCTTCGACGGCGAGGATGAGCACATACCCGAACGTGTGCTTCCCCGGCACGTCACCGAGGGCGTCGAGCTCGCCCGCGTCGGCGGACGGCCCGTAGGCGGGCGTGCCCGCACGCCGGATGTACTCGCCGAACATGGTCGAGTGCCGGCACTCGTCGGCCACTTCGACGAGCAGGTACCGGTGCGCGGGGGAGTGCACCGGCAGCTCCGCCAGGTGCCGGAGCACGAGCTGCATCAGCCGGTTCTCGAACCAGATCCCGGCGCCGCATAGCGCCGCGCATTCGTGCCGGCTGTATGTGATGCGCGCCTCGGGTGTCATCGCTTCCCAGGCGTCGGTTCCGTAGAGCGGCAGCCATTCGGGGGGCAGGTGGTAGGCGCGGTCGTCGATCGGAATCTCCCAATCGACCTCGATGAACGGGTCGAGCGTCATGCGTTCGGAGGCGGCGGTGAGCTGGACCGAGCGTCGCCCGGTGCGGGGCAAGGCATCCGTGGTCGTCATGCCCGCCAGCATCTACTCTTCCTAGGTCGAAGTCTCCGCCGCTCGGGGTGATCTTTGCGACGTGTTTTGTTCGGAGTGAACAATTACCGCTGAAGGCGTCGAGCTGGCGCCAGACGTCGTTGATGAGCTGCGGGCGGCGCTGCCGGTGGCCGCCGCGCGGACTGTGGCCGCGGTCACCGCGGAGGTCCCCGAGTACAGCCGCGCCGAAATCGGCGTGGACACGGCCCGCACGATCGAGGCGTCGGTCGAGCTCGCGCTGGCGACGTTCCTCCAGCTCGCCACCGACGCAGGGGCGGGCGATCGGCCGGCGCGGCTGGCGCCTGCACTCGAGGGCGCGTACGCGCTCGGCCGCGGAGAAGCTCGCTCCGGGCGCACCATGGAGGCGCTGCTCGCCGCGTACCGGGTTGGGGCGCGGGCGGCATGGCAGGAGGTCTCCGCGCTGCTCGTCCGACGGGGTGTCCCGGCCGCAGCGGTCGCCCGGTTCGCAGAGCTGGTGTTTGCCTACATCGACGAGCTCTCAGGCGCGAGCGCGGCGGGACACCGAGATGAGCTCGCCACTTCGGGTCGCGTTCGCGAGCAGCTCTTCGAGCTACTCGCGCATGCCCTTGTCGTCGGCGAGTCGCCCGAGCAGCTCGCGCTCCGCGCCGAACGAGCCGGTTGGCCGTCGCCCCACTCCATCACTGTCGTCGTGCTCCGATCGGCGCATATGGCGAACGTCGCGCAGCTCCTCGACGCTCGCACGCTTCGCCTGGCCGGCGACCTCGCGCCCGGGCTCGGTTCCGACGAGATGACGGTCCTGTTGGTGCCCGACGCGCACCGCAGTCGCGCCGCGCTGCAAGCTGTCCTTGCCGGACGCGGCGCAATCATGGGCCCGACTCGACCATGGACCGAGGCGCACACTTCCTATCAGCGCGTCGTGCACGCACGCGAGCGGTTGCACATCGCGGGCGATGAGCCACTCGACACGGAGGACCACCTCGTCACCCTCGTCGTCACCGCCGATCGCGACGCGTTGCACGACCTTCGTGCGCGCGCGCTCGAGCCGCTTGCCGACGTACGCCCGGCGATGGCGGGACGCCTGCTCGAGACGCTCCGCTCGTGGCTCCTGCATCAAGGCCGGCGTGACGATGTCGCCGCCGATCTCAACGTGCATCCTCAGACCGTTCGGTATCGCATGACGCAATTACGCGAGCTCTACGGCGAGCGCTTGACCGACCCT
>JAODBJ010000246.1 GCA_025463905.1 Actinomycetes bacterium | reverse complement strand
TTTCTCCAGGACGTCGGTACGTGAGTTGAGTTGTTATGTTCGCTCACGATGTCTGCCGATCACATCGATTGGTTCAAAGCCGGAAGTGGCCTCATACTGCTCGCCGCAGGGCTTGCGTGTTTAGGGGACATATATTGTCACCTATCGACGCACGCCCTGCGGCGAGGAGGTTGAGGGCTGAGCCGGCTTTGAACCACTCGATGTGCTCGGGAGACATCGTGTGCGTCGTTTCGATCTCATCGCTCGTACCGTCGGCGTGGCGTAACACGACCGTCACCGGTTGGCCGGGCGCGAGTTTCGAGAGGCCGACGATGTCGACAGTGTCGTCGACGCGCACGGTGTCGTAGTCGGCGCCGTTCGCAAACGTAAGCGGGAGCACACCTTGCTTCTTCAGGTTCGCTTCGTGGATGCGCGCGAACGACCGCACGATCACTGCTCGACCGTTCATGTAGCGCGGTTCCATCGCCGCGTGTTCACGCGACGATCCTTCGCCGTAGTTCTCGTCTCCCACTGCGACCCATTGCAGGCCCGCGCTCTTGTACTCGCGGGCGAGATCGGGCAGCGGCGTATGCGAACCGTCGCGCGTGTCGACACCAGTTCCCGGTTCACCCGGCGTGAACGCGTTGTTGGCGCCGATGAACAGGTTCCCGCAGATGTTGGTGAGGTGGCCGCGGTACTTCAGCCACGGGCCCGCCGGCGAGATGTGGTCGGTGGTGCATTTGCCCTGCGCCTTCAACAGCACCTGCAGGCCGGTGATGTCCTTGCCGTCCCATGCGGGGAACGGTTGCAACAACTCGAGGCGGTCCGAGCCGGGCGTCACCACCACATTGATGTTCGACCCGTCGGGCGCCGGAGGCTGGAAGCCCATGTCGCCCTCGTCGAAACCCTTCGACGGCAACTCGTCGGCGTGCGGCGGCGTGAGGAGCACCTCCGTACCGTCGGCGGCGACGAGGGGGTCCTTGGTGAAGTCGAAGTCGAGCCGGCCGGACAGCGCGAGCGCCACCACGGTCTCGGGCGACCCGATGAACGCGAGCGTGTCGGGGTTGCCGTCGTTACGGCGCGGGAAGTTCCGGTTGAACGACGTCACGATCGTGTTGCGCTCACCGGTGGTGATGTCGTCGCGCTGCCACTGCCCGATGCAGGGGCCACACGCGTTCGCGAGCACCGTTGCGCCGATGGCTTCGAGGTCGGCGAGCAAGCCGTCGCGCTCGATCGTCGCGCGCACCTGCTCCGAACCGGGCGTGATCATCAACGGCGTCTGCACCCGCAGGCCCTTGGCCGACGCCTGGCGGGCGACACTCGCGGCGCGCCCGATGTCTTCGTAGGACGAGTTGGTACACGACCCCACCAGTGCAGTCGAGATGTGTACGGGATAGTTCTCGGTAACCACCGCTTCCTTCATCGCCGAAATGGGCCGGTCGAGGTCGGGGGTGTGGGGACCGACCAGGTGGGGCTCCAGCGTCGTGAGGTCGATCTCGATTACGCGGTCGTAGAACCGCTCGGGGTCGGCGTCGACCTCAGGGTCGTTGCGCAGGTAATCGGCATGGCGATCGGCAAGGTCGGCGATCGCTTCGCGACCAGTGGCCTTGAGGTAGCGCTGCGAACTCGAGTCATACGGGAAGATCGAGCACGTCGCGCCGATCTCCGCGCCCATGTTGCACACCGTGGCCTTGCCGGTGGCGGAGATCGATTCCGCGCCGGGCCCGAAGTACTCGACGATCGCTCCGGTGCCACCCTTCACGGTGAGGATGCCCGCGACCTTCAGGATGACGTCTTTCGACGCGGTCCAGCCCGACGACGCGCCCTTGAGGTGCACGCCGATCAATTTCGGCACGCGCGTGTTGAACGGCCATCCGGCCATCACGTCGACTGCATCTGCTCCGCCGACACCGATCGCGATCATCCCGAGCCCGCCGGCGTTCGGCGTGTGCGAGTCGGTGCCGATCATCATTCCGCCGGGGAACGCGTAGTGCTCGAGCACGACTTGGTGGATGATCCCGCTGCCGGGCTTCCAGAAGCCGATGCCGTACTTCTCCGACACCGAACGGAGGAACTCGTATACCTCGCTGTTGACGTTGAGCGCGACTGCGAGATCTGGTGCGGCTCCGGTGTGCGCCTGGATCAGGTGGTCGCAGTGCACCGTGGTGGGCACCGCGACGCGCGGGAGTCGCGCCAGCATGAATTGCAGCAACGCCATCTGCGCGGTCGCGTCCTGCATCGCGACGCGGTCGGGGCGGTAGTCGGCGTAGTCGGCACCGCGGCCGAGTCCGATCGTGCGGACGTCGTCGGCGTGCGTGAACAAGATCTTCTCGGCGAACGTGAGCGGTCGCCCGAGACGTTCGCGCGCGATGGCGACGCGCTCGGCGAATCGGGAGTACACCGCCTCGACGAGTTCGGCGGGTGTCGACGGACCTTCAATGGTTTCAGGCATGGCTCGTGGCTCCATCGTCACGCGGTGCTTCGAAGGCTACCGACGGGAATTCGATTTCGAGATGCGTGCGGCCGGACGGGTAGCGGTGTTCAGATGCGAGGACCGGACGTCCGCTCGCGGCATATGTGACCCGATTGACCACCAGAACCGGCGCGCCGGCGGGCACACCGAGCAGCTGCGCGTCGGCGGCATCGACGGCGTCGGCGTCGATCGTCTGGGTCGCCCGGCCGAGCTCGACGCCCCGTATCGGCAACAGGTCGTAGAAGGGCGAGCGTTCGACGTCGGCGCGGCTGAGATCGGCGCCGAGGTCGCCCGGCACCCATACGGTGACCACGGCGAACGGTTCGCCGTCGGCTCGCACCAACCGCTTGACCCGCAACACCTCGACACCCGGACCGACTGCCAGCGCGGCCGCCACCGGTGCCGGCGCCGCCTCGAAACGGAATTCGACCACCTCGCGTCGAGCGACGGCACCGGCGGCCTCCAAGGCCGCCTCGATCGTGGTGATGCGCCCGAGAGGCTGGCGCACCGGGTCGAGGGCGACGAACCACCCCGCACCCCGCCGGCTGACCACCAGGCCTTCGCCGCGCAGTAGTTCGAGTGCCCGGCGGACCGTGACCCGGCTGACTGCGTACTCCTGGCCCAGCTGGGCCTCGCTCGGCAACGCCCCGCCGGCCGCATGGCGGCCGATCGCGAGGCGGGCTCGCAGGGCGTCGGCAAGTTCCAGGTACCGCATAGTTGTATTGTACCTGTATTGGATGAGTCGTACAACTAGCGCACGTCTATTGCAGCCGCACAACCGGAGTCGTGATGGCGGCGTCGACCTCGAAAGAGGGCTGGCGCTCGAACCCGAACCGGCGGGCGACCAGCAACGACGGGAACGACTCCACCCGCGTGTTCAGCGCCCGCACGTTGGCGTTGTAGATACGGCGGGCGACCTGAATGCGGTCTTCCGTGTCGGCGAGCTGCTGTTGCAGCTCGAGGAAGTGCTCGCTGGCCTTCAAGTCGGGGTAGCGCTCCGCCACCGCGAACAGGCCGCGCAGCTCACCCACCAGCGCGCGCTCAGGGGCCTCCTGCTCGTCGGGCGCGCCTTGCGAAGCGATCGCCGCCGTCCGTGCCGCGGCCACTGATTCGAACACAGCCGCCTCGTGCGTTGCGTAACCGCGAACGGTCTCCACCAGGTTGGGCACGAGGTCATAGCGGCGCTGCAACTCGGTGTCGATGTTGTGCCAGGCGTTGCGCACGAGGTTCCGCTGGCGCACAAAGCGGTTGTACGAGACGCCGAGCGAACCGAGCGCGAGCACGACGACCGCGGCGACGACATAGAGCGCTATCACGCGCTACCTCGCGGCCATGTCGTCCACACGACGTGAGGGATGTGCGCGTGGAACTCGCCCGCAACTCGCGCGAGCGCCGTCCACTTCTCGGGTTGCAGCTTTCCGGTTGCCAGCAACACGAACGGGCCTACCACTTCGATCGTCTCGATGCTGCGCATCTTCAACAGCCACTCCATCATGCGCCCGTCGAGCAACGAAAACCCGAACTGTTGATCTTCGCAGCGCACGCGGAACTCGCGGTTGAAGTCTTCGTACTCGAGTTCCATGTCTTTGAACCCGAGCGTGTTGCCGACGCGCGAGAAGAACCCTTCGTGACCGATGCGCAACGTTGGGCAGTCGGCCGCGATCGTGAGCGCCGCGCACGTGAAGCGGTGATAGCGACGCGATCGGTTGCCCCGCGAGTCGGAACTCTCGTCGTAATACCAATAGTCGAACAGGCGCATCGGCACGTGTTCGTGATCGCCCCACATCACGTCGTCGATGCCTCGACCGTCGCCGCGCCCGAACAATGCGAACGGCAATCCGATCGTGGCATTGGGATCCTCGGCGGAGTATTGGAAGCCGAGGCCGTTGGCGACGACGAACAGTGCGGCTCTGCGTTTCTGTTGCGCCTGGTAGCGGAGGTACGCCGCGCCCGCGACCAACGTGGCGACAACGACGATGAGGCCTGCGAACGCCATCTGCGACCGTCGCCGTCAGTCGCCCCAGTAGCGCTGCTCGCGCCAGGGGTCACCTTCGTTGTGGTAGCCGTTGCGTTCCCAAAAACCGGGACGGTCGCCGGTAACGAACTCGATCTCGCGCAGCCATTTCGCCGACTTCCAGAAGTAGAGGCTCGGCAACATCAGACGCACGGGGCCACCGTGCTCCGCGGTCAGCGGTTCGCCGTCGAACTCCCACGCGAGAAGCACGTCGTCGGCGAGGAGTGGCGCGAGCGGCACGTTCGTGGTGTAGCCGTACTCCGCGTGTTCGACAACGTGCGTGACGCTCGGTGCAACTTCCACCAACGCCATCGCGTCGCGAAAGCGCACGCCGGTCCAGCGCGTATCGAACTTCGACCATTTGGTGACACAGTGGATGTCGCAGACGACATCGGTGTGCGGGAGCGCGGCCAGTTCGTCGAAGCGCAAGGTGCGTTCCTCGCGGACCTCGCCGAAGAGCCGCAACGTCCATTGCTCACGACTGATCGTCGGGACGTCGCCGACGTGCAGTACCGGGAAGCGCTCGGTGAAGTACTGGCCCGGCGGCAGCCGCGCCGGGTCCACCCCGCGGCGTGCGAGTTCGTCGCGGTTGCGTTCGAAGAAACCCATTGCGCCTGCAACGTCCGCGCTAGTGGGGCAGCCAAGAATCGGGCTTCGCGGCGATCTTCCGTACGGCCGCCGGCAGCGTCCCCTTGGCCAGGTCGGCGAGCGTTACCCGCTCGAGCACCGCGCGCAGGTTCGCACGCACCGCCACCCACACCTCGACCAGGCTGGCGGCCGCGCCGTCGTAGACCAGTTCGTCGGGGCGCGTGCCCTGCACCGCGGCGAGCGGCCCTTCGACGGCGCGGAGAATCTCGGCCAGGTTGATCTGCGCCGCCGGCCGGGCGAGGAGATACCCGCCGTCGGCGCCCCGCTGCGTCCGCACAATGCCCGCATGTCGGAGTTCGCGCAGGATGTTCTCGAGGAAGTTGAGCGGGATGCCTTGGCGCGTCGCGAGGACCTCACCCTTCACCGGATGACCCGATTCCGTGGCGGCCAGTTCGGCCAACGCCCGGACGGCATAGTCGGCCTTCGCGGAGATCCTCACGCAGTCAGTCTGCCGGATTCGACCCAGGCTTGACGGGAGCCGCCGAGTTACCTACCTTGTCGATCGAGTTAGTAGAGATTCACGGACCGGACGAACCGGGGGATCCGACCGAACATGCAGTGGGACATTGCGCTCGCCGGCCTCATCGTCGGCTTCGTCATCGGCCTCACCGGCATGGGCGGCGGCGCTCTCATGACGCCGGTGCTCGTTCTCCTCTTCCACGTCAACCCCGGCGCGGCAATCTCCTCCGACGTCGTGGCCTCGGTGGTGCTCAAGCCGATCGGCGGTGGCGTGCACCTGCGCCACGGAACGGTGAACTTCCGGCTCGTGCGCTGGTTGATGCTCGGCTCGGTGCCGAGCGCGTTCCTCGGCGCGTACCTGATCTCGCGCATCGTCGGCGTGAACGGCGGGAACACGATCAAGACGATCCTCGGCGTGGTCCTCATGATCGCGGCCGGCGCGATGCTCGCAAAGATCACGATCCAGGCCCGACGTAAGAACGGGCCGACCGGTCACCTGCTCGGGGCCGACGCCGTGCGCCCGCTCCCCACACTTCTGATCGGCATCTTCGGTGGTCTGATCGTGGGCATGACGTCGGTGGGTTCGGGCTCACTCATGATCGTGTTGCTGATGCTCCTCTACCCGCAACTCTCCGCCCGCGAGATGGTCGGCACCGACCTGGTGCAAGCAATCCCGCTCGTCGCGTCGGCCGCGCTCGGCCATCTGGTGTTCGGGCACGCGAGCTTCGACACGACGACGTCGGTGCTCGTGGGCGCCATTCCCGGCGTGTTCTTCGGTGCCCACGTCTCCGCTCGAGCGAGCGACAAATACATCCGGCCCGTGTTGGTCGCGGTACTGACGATCTCGGCGCTGAAGTTGTTGAACGTGTCGAACGACGTGCTGTTCGGCGTCATCATCACAAGCGCGGTCATCGGTATCGGGCTCGTCGCCATCACCGTCGTGCGACGGCGTCGCGACGCCGAAGTGCCGACGACGCGCACTCCCGCGCAACCGGCCGGTATGAACTCCGATCCCGAGCTCGCGCCCACCGCCGGCACCTGACCCACTGAACGCGGCGGGCCGTCTACACGCCGGTTTGGCGTAGGCGTTCTTCGCGGGCGAGTAGCCGCACGTCGTCGGGAAGCGAACCGCTGACGAGGTCGGCGAGCGTGACGCGTTCGAGGAGGGTCCGCGTCGAGGACCGCAACGCGAGCCACACGTCCTGTACCGGTTGTACGGGGAGCCCGGGTTCGCCGGCTCCCGGTGCTCCGGGTTCGTCGGCGAGCGGACTGCCGATGGCTGCGAGCACCATGCCGACGTCGATCTCGGTAGGGGGTCGGGCCAGTTCGTAGCCGCCTTCGCTCCCTCGTCGCGCCCGCACGACGCCGCCCCTGCGCAGCTCGGCGAGGATGTTCTCGAGGAACTGCCGGGGGATGCCGGCCGCGGCGGCCAACTCTTCGGCCTTCACCCGCGAGCCGTTTGCGGCAGCGATGTGCACCGCCGCGCGAATCGCATAGTCGCTCTTCGCGCTCACCTTCATCGGACGGTCATCCGAACGCCTTGACGGGCTCGCTCGTCATACTCTACTTTCTCAATCGCTTTAGTAGAGTATGGCTGTAGGCGACAGCCGAACGCAACACATCGTGACCGTCGCCCTGCATTCGAGATCGACCACATGAATCGAAACCCGGGAGGAAGACCCCTTGGACGCGCGCGCCCGAACATGGCTGGGGATGCCGATCCTGCTTGCGTTGAGCCTCGTGCTCGCCGCGTGCGGCAGCAGTAAATCGTCCAGCTCGCCAACCAGTAGCGGGAGCGGGAGCGGCGGAGGCGGCAACGTTTCGCTCGTCGCGTACTCGACTCCGCAGACGGCGTACGACGCCATCATCAAAGAGTTCAACAAGACGTCGAGCGGCAACGGCGTGAAATTCAAAGAGTCATTCGGCGCATCGGGCGACCAGAGCCGTGCCGTCGACTCGGGCCTCGCGGCCGACTACGTGGGCTTCTCGCTCGAACCCGACATCACGCGTCTCGTGAAGGACGGCAAGGTCGCCGGCAACTGGGACCAGAACGCGACGAAGGGCATGGTCACCAACTCGGTCGTCGTGCTCACCGTGCGCAAGGGCAACCCGAAGCACATCACGGGTTGGAGCGACCTCACCAAGCCCGGCATCGACGTACTCGTGCCGAACGTGTTCACGTCCGGCGGTGCTCGCTGGGACGTGATGGCGGCCTACGGCGCGCAGATCAAGCAGGGCAAGACCGAAGCCGAAGCGACGCAGTACCTCACCGACCTCTACAAGAACGTGAGCGTGCAGGACAGCAGCGCCCGCGCCGCCTTGCAGACATTCACCGGCGGCAAGGGTGACGTGCTTCTCGGATACGAGAACGACGCGATCTTCGCCCAGCAAAAGGGTGAAGCGATCGACTACGTCGTGCCGGACCAGACGATCTTGATCGAGAACCCGGTCGCGCTCACGAGCACCGGCGTGAAGAACACTGCGGCAAAGGCGTTCTACGACTACGTGTTCACCGATCCGGCCCAGAAGATCTTCGCCAAGAACGGTTACCGGCCGATCGTGGCGAGCGCGGCGAGCGGGAGCGGGAACAACTTCCCGACGCCCAAGACGCTGTTCACCATTAAGGACTTCAGCGGCTGGTCCGCAGTGATGACGAAGTTCTTCGACCCGACGAAGAGCATCATGGCCGACGTGGAGCGCGGCAAGGGCGTGTCCACTGGCAAGTGACACGATCGCGGTCGCGGTGCCCCCGGCACCGCGGCCGGGGTCGGCCCCCGGGCAACGCACACGGGCGGGTGCCGGCACCGCGCTGGGCCTCGGTTTCGCGACGCTCTACATGAGCATCATCGTCCTGCTGCCGCTGAGCGCGATCGTCTGGAAAGCGCACCAAGCGGGCTGGTCGGGCTTCTGGGCCGACGTCACCACACCGGAAGCGTGGTCGACGATGAAGCTCACAATCTTGTTGTCGATCGCGGTCGCGTTGACGAACATCGTGATGGGCACGTTGATCGCATGGGTACTCGTGCGCGACTCGTTCCCCGGCAAACGCGTTATGGACGTACTGATCGACTTGCCGTTCGCGCTGCCGACGATCGTCGCGGGCCTGGTGCTCCTCACGCTTTACGGGCCGACGAGCCCGATCCACGTGACGCTCGCCTACACGCGGCCGGGCGTGTTCGTCGCGCTCCTGTTCGTGACGCTTCCCTTCTGCGTCCGCACGGTACAGCCGGTGCTCATCGAGCTCGACCGCGACATGGAAGAGGCTGCGGCGTCGCTCGGCGCGAGCCGTATCACGATCTTCCGGCGAATCGTGCTGCCGAATCTCATGCCTGCGATCCTGGCCGGAGGGGCGCTGTCGTTCGCGCGGGCTTTGAGCGAATACGGCTCGACGGTGTTGATCTCGGGGAACATCCCGTTCAAGACCCAAGTCGCGTCCGTGCACATCTTCAACCAGATCGAGAACGACAACGTGACCGGCGCGGCGGCCGTCGCAACCGTGCTGCTCGGTGTGTCGCTGATCGTGCTGCTCGCGATCGGCGTGATCCAGCGGTGGTCGGTGCGGCGGTGACGACGAAAACGAAATGGGCGCTGCGGCTCGTCGCGCTGCTCTATCTGGCGTTGTTGTTGATCGTCCCGGTGGGGCTCATCTTCTGGCGCACGTTCCAACACGGTTTCTCACCGTTTTGGCACTCGATCACCACGCACGAAGCGCTACACGCGCTGCGGGTCACGCTCGAAGTGGCGATCACCGCGACCGTGCTGAACACCGTGTTCGGCATCACTGCGTCGCTCCTCATCGTGCGGCACGCCTTCCCGGGCAAACGGCTGCTCAACGCGCTCATCGACCTTCCACTCGCGGTGTCGCCGGTCGTGGCCGGCCTCGCGCTCATCCTCATATACGGTCGCCTCACGCCAATCGGCGGATGGCTCGGCCACCAGGGCGTCAACGTGATCTTCGCCCTTCCGGGCATGGTCATCGCGACGGTGTTCGTCTCGCTGCCACTCGTCGTACGCGAACTCGTGCCCGTGCTCGAAGAGATCGGCACCGAACAAGAGCAAGCGGCGTGGACGCTCGGCGCGTCGGCGCCGCAGACGTTCCGCCGCATCACGCTGCCCGCGATTCGTTGGGCGCTTGCCTATGGCATCGTGCTCGCGCTCGCCCGTTCGCTCGGTGAGTTCGGCGCGGTGGCGGTGGTGTCGGGGAAAGTCGTGGGGCAGACGCAGACGCTGACGCTCTACGTCGAGCAGCAGTACCAGAACTTCGACAAGACAGGCGCGTACGCCGTGTCGGTGATGCTCGCGATGATTGCCATTGTCACGCTCATCGCCATGACCCTGTTCCGACCGAAGGAGCGCTGACGTGGCCATCGACGTTTCGCACATCGACAAACGCTTCGGCGACTTCGTCGCACTCGACGACGTGACGGTCGAAATCGCCGACGGTTCGTTGACCGCACTGCTCGGCCCGAGCGGCGGCGGCAAGTCGACGTTGCTGCGCGTGATCGCCGGGCTCGAACAACCCGATAGCGGCACCGTCACGATCAACGGCAACGACGCCACGAAACTGCCGCCGCAGCGACGCAACGTCGGGTTCGTGTTCCAGCACTACGCCGCGTTCAAGCACATGTCGGTGTTCCGCAACGTGGCCTTCGGGCTCGAGATCCGCAAACGACCGAAGCGCGAGATCAAACAGCGCGTGCAGGAGCTGCTCGAACTGGTGCACCTCGAAGCGTTCGCCGACCGGCTGCCGTCGCAACTCTCGGGGGGTCAGCGTCAGCGCATGGCGCTCGCCCGCGCGCTCGCGGTGCAACCGAACGTGCTGCTGCTCGACGAACCGTTCGGCGCCCTCGACGCGCAGGTGCGTAAGGAACTCCGAGTGTGGTTACGCCGGCTGCACGACGAGGTGCATGTCACCACCGTGTTCGTCACCCACGACCAGGAAGAGGCGATGGACGTCGCCGACGAGATCGTGGTGATGGCCGGTGGGCGCATCGAGCAGATCGGCTCGCCCGACGAGCTCTACGAACGTCCCGCGAACGATTTCGTGATGAGCTTCCTCGGGCCGGTGACGCGTCTCAACGGGCGCCTGGTGCGCCCCCACGACCTGGAGTTGCTCGCTTCCGCGGCCCCGGGGGCCGTGGAAGCGTCGGTGGTGCGAGTCGTACGCCTCGGTTTCGAAGTGCGGGTCGAGCTGCTGGTGAACGGTTCGGATGTGTGGGTGCAGGTGACGCGCGACAGCAGCGAACGGTTGGAGTTGCACTCCGGATCGACGGTGTATGTACGCGCGTCGGAAACCGCCATCCGCCCCGCGGTGCCGTCGATAGCGACCCCCGCCGCCAGCGGCTAAAGGCGGCGCGTAAAACCGCTCTCTGTTAGGCGTCGTGTTCTTCGATGGTGACCGTGCGCATCACGTCGCCGACGCCGACGGAACGCACCACGTCCATGCCCTCGACCACCGAACCGAACAGGTTGTACTTCTTCGGCAAACTCGGTTGGTCGTCGAGGCACACGAAGAACTGCGAGCCGTTGGTATTGGCGCCCGAGTTCGCCATGGCAACCGAACCGGCGCGGTACTGGCCCTGCACGGTTTCGTCGTTGAATTTGTAGCCCGGCCCACCGCGGCCCGTGCCCTCCGGGCAACCGCCCTGGATGACGAATCCCGGCTCGACGCGGTGGAACGTGAGTCCGTCGTAGAAGCCTTGGCGCGCGAGACCGACGAAGTTGTTCACGGTGTTCGGGGCGATCTGTGGGTCGAGGTCGAGCACGATCGTGCCTTTGTCGGTGGTGATCGTCGCTCGGTACAGCTTCGTCGCATCGGTCTGGGCTTCGGGCTGCTTGGCCACATTGGCTCCTTGGGTCATCGAGTGGTCGTAGGCGTCGTAGGCGACGCGGTCGTGGCGGAACCGGCGTTCACGGCGGCTTCCGCCTGCGCGAGCGCGCCGAGCACCATTGCGCGTTGCGGGTGGTCTTGTGGTGCGAGCTGCAAGAACCGCTGGAAGTCGGGGATCGCGCGCTTCGGGTTGCCGAGCTGCAGCCACACGATGGCGCGGTAAACGAACGTGTCGGCGTATCCAGGCCCGATCTTGATCGCCTGGTTGAACCGATCGAACGCGGTCTTCAGTAGCAACGTTCGGTCCCTGTTCCCCGGCTTCAACTGTCTCGCCGCAATGGCGCGGATCCAGGCACCGTAGGCGAGGGGCTCCGGCTGCGTCGGGTCGAGTTGTGCCGCCGTGTCGTAGGCGGCGACCGCCTTGCGCAGGTCGGTGCCGAGGTAATAGCGGGCGAGCGCGATGCGAGCCGCGTAGTCCTTCGGGTGTTGCGCCACCGCGGCCACGAGTGTCGCTTCCCGCTGCTTAGCCGGCACCGTCGTGTTCGGGTTGTTGCCGGTGAGTGAGCCGCCCGGGCCGCGTTGACGCACCGACTGCACGAGCAGGCCGGCCGACGTGAGCGCAAACACGGCGATCACGCCAAGTGTGAGCACCTGGCGCCGGCGGGTGACCGGCCGCGCCACGGTTGGCGCGAGATCGAGCCCGTCGCGCAGCTGGCGCAAGACCGCCGCCGCGCGCGCCGTGTAGTCCGCGTGCAGACGTGCATACGTCGCGTCGTCGATGTTGCCCGCGGCCCGTTCGTTGTCGAGATCGTCGAGCGAACGCAGCAAGAAGTCGCGTTCGGCTTCGAGACTCTCGTGCTTCTCGCGGTCGCTACTCATCGGGGTGCCTCACCCGACCTCGCCCGCGCGACAAGTCGCTCGTCGTCCGCGGTGGCGGTCAGTCGAGGCTGGCGCTTCGCTCGCTGGAGCATCATCACGATGCCGCCAAAACCCGCGACCAACGCCAACACCGGCGCGGCCCAGATGAGGAGGTTGATCCCGCTGCTGCCCGGCTGCAAGTTGATATCGGGATAGCGCTCGACGTAGTACGCGCGAATCTGCGCGTCGGTCTCGCCCCGCGCGATGCGCCTCCGCACGTCGGCGCGGATCGCGATGGCGGCCGCGGTCTGACTGTTCGCGATGGATTCGCCCTCGCAGTCGGGACACTTGAACTGATGATCGAGTCGCGACGCACGCGCGGCGGGCGAATGCGACGGCTGAGAACGGCCGACGAGAACGACGAGTGAAATCGCGAGCACGACGACCAACCCGATCCATGGTGCGAGCGCTCGGGCGCGCATCAGTTGATTCGCTTCGCGCGGTTGAGCATGGCGTCGAAATCAGAGAGGCTGGCGGGGCCCGACAGCCACGCGGCGACGACACCATCGGGACCGATCACGTATGTCTCCGGTTGTCCCGTGGTGCCGAACGCCACAGCCGCGTCGCCGTGCGGGTCGGCGGCGAGCGCCCAGTTCATGCCTTCGGCCGCGGCGTACGCGCGCGCCTCTTTCTGGCCGTCGGACCGCAGCACACCGATCATCGTGAAGTCGGCCTCTTTGCGGTGCTCGGTGTAGAACGCTTTGAGCGCGGGCTGCTCCTGCCGGCACGGAATGCACCAGGAATTCCAGAAGTTCACGACCACCACGTGGCCGGCTTTCGGCGCCGTGCTCAAGGGCGTGCCGTCGACGAGGTTCTTGAGGCTCACCACCGGCGCTTGCTTGCCGAGCAGGTTGGCGTGCGACGCGACCGGACCGCGTCCGACCGATGCGACGAACACCGCCCCGAGCGAGATCACGAACACAGCGACGCCGAGCACGACCCAACGGATCCGGCTCACCCGACGGGCACCTCTTCGCGTTCGGTTCGCTCCGGTGGCAGCGGGTCGGCCGCCAGCGTCGGGCCCGATCTCCGACGGCGCGTCGGCGTCAGCGCGAGGAGCGTGCCGATCGCCATCACGCCGCCGCCCAGCCAGAGCCAAAGAATCAACGGATTCACCGCGACGCCGATCGTCACGCGATCGGCGGCGGTAGGTGACGAAACAAGCGTGAGGTAGAGGTCTTCACGCCAGCTGGTACGCACCGAGGGTGTGCCGATCCCGCCGTTCGCGTTGGGGAACGTCGAGATGGCGGGCGCGTACACGCCCAGGTTTTGTCCGTTGCGTTCCACCCGGATGCGAGCGGTGATGGTTGTCTTCTGCTTGGTGGCGTTCACCGACCGGCCGACGTACGTCACGGTGTAGTCGCGTACCGTCGCCCGATCGCCGCGCGTGAGCGTCACTTGCCGCTTGGTGACGTAGCCCGACGACACCGCGATCGCGACCGCGATGATCACCACGCCGGAATGCACGACGAGCCCGCCGTAGAGCCGCGGGTTGCTGCGCACAGTGCGGCCCGCCGCGACCAACACGTTCTCCGCGTGGGCTTGGCGACGCGCGCGAACCCCGACCCACATCTGCCGCGCGATGCCGGTGAGCGCGAACGCGGCCAGCCCGAAGGTGAGCACGTCGGCGATGCCGTGCGCGCCGAAGAACAGCGTGACAACCACCGTGATCACACCCACCCACGCCGGCACGAGCAACCGGTTGCGCAACAGTTCGCCGCTCGTGGCCCGCCAGGGCAGCGCAGGCGCGACCGCCATAAGGAACAAGAGCGCGACGCCGATCGGGATCGTCATCCGGTCGAAGTACGGCTCCCCCACCGTCATCTGCCGGTTCTGCAACGACTCGACGAGCAACGGGAACACCGTGCCGGTGAGCACCACGAACGCGAAGCCCGCGAACAGCAAGTTGTTCAGCAGGAACGCCGACTCGCGCGACACCGCCGAGTCGATCCGTCCCGGCGTTCGGAGGCGATCGCCGCGCCACGCAATCAGCACGAGACCACCGATCGCCACGAACCCGAGGAAGCCGAGCAACGCCGGCCCGATCGACGACTTGGTGAAGGAATGGACCGAGTTGATGACGCCAGAACGGGTGAGAAACGTGCCGAGGATCGTGAGGCAGAACGTCGCGATCACGAGCGACAGGTTCCACACCCGCAGCATCCCGCGACGTTCTTGCACGATCACCGAATGGATGAACGCGGTCCCCGTGAGCCACGGGAGCAGCGACGCGTTCTCCACCGGGTCCCACGCCCAGTAGCCGCCCCAACCGAGCACTTCGTAGCTCCACCATGCGCCGAGCACGATGCCGATCGTGAGGAAGCCCCACGCAATCAACGTCGTGCGCCGAACGTCGGCCAGCCAACCTTCGCCGAATCGACCGGTGATCAACGCGGCGACCGCGAACGAGAACGGGATCGTGAACCCGACGTACCCGGCGTAGAGCATCGGCGGGTGGAACGCCATCAACGGGTGGTTCTGCAACAAAGGATTCGGGCCACTGCCGTCGAGCGGTACCGCGCCCCTGATCGGTTCGAACGGGTTCGCCGCGAACATCATCAACGCGAAGAAGAACAATGCGACACCGAGCCCCACGACCAACGCCCACGCGACGAGCGGGTCGGTGGCGCGGTGGCGGAACCGCCACGCGGTGAACGCGAGGTAGATCGACAGCACCAGGCCCCAGAGCAGGATCGAACCCTGCAGCGCGCCCCATAACGCGGTGAACGTGTACAGGCCCGGCGTTGAGCGCGCCACGTTCTCGGCGACGTACTTGATCGAGTAGTCGTGCGAGAAGAGCGCCCACTCCATCGTCGCGAAGGCGGCCAGCGCGGAAGCGAGTACGACCGCGACGAAGCGCCGCCCGGTTTGCAGCAGATCGGCACGGCCGAGTTGCAGACCTACCGCGAGTACCACGATGCCGAGGAGGCTCGCTGAGGCCCCGAGCGCGATGAATCCGTAACCGAGCGCCGCTCTCACGACGTGGAGGCCCGGCAGTTGGCGTCGGCACGCTTGCTCGCGTCGTATGCGGAGCCGTGGCGGATCAGCAGGCGACTCGCGGTGAACACGTTGCCGGCCCAGTGGCCTTCCACCACGACCGGCGCGCAATCGCGGAACAGGTCGCGCGGGCCACCCGAATAGTCGACTTGCGCCTTCGCGCCGCCTTCCATCACTTCGAAGCGCGCGCCGTCGCTCGACTTCGCGATGGTGCCGGGCACGACGGTGCCGCCCATGCGGAACGTGCGCGTGCCCTGTGCCGAGCGGTGCGACACCGCGTACGACACAGGACGCAGATATACGACTGCGCCTCGCAATTCCGTGAACATCCACGCGACGATCGCGAGACACGCGACCGCGGCCAGGGTGTAGCGCAGATGCATACGTTGCTTCGGCCGCACCGGCGGCAACTGTGTATCGGTCATCAATCCCCGTCGGTCGCGGATTGCTGCGCGCGACGCAGACGGTTCCACAGCCAACCGCCGTATACGAGGAGCGCGCCCGTCGTGATGCCGTATCCCGCTGCGACGTAACCCCAGTTGTGGTCCATTACACCGTCACCGCCGGCTCGGGGTGCTCCGCCGCAATCCGTTCCGCGATCGCGAGTTCGAGTTCGCGCTGCTCACGCCCTTCTTCGAGCTCGGCGAGCCTGAGACGCGACAACGTGAGACACACGTACAGCATCGTGAACGAGAGCACGCTGAGGAGCAGCGTCACCGCCATCGTGCCGTGTATCTGCACGTCGAGCTTCGGGTTGAACACGGTGCCAGTCTGATGCAGCGTCTGCCACCAGTTGACCGAGAAGTGCACGATCGGCACGTCGGCGAATGCGATCAACGCGGCGATCGCGCAGCGCTTCCCTCGCTGCTCGGACGTGTCGGCGGTGCGGCGCAACGCGAGGTAACCGAGATAAAGGAAGAACAAGACCGCGGTCGTGGTGAGGCGAGCGTCCCACTCCCACCAGGTGCCCCAGATCGGTCGGCCCCAGAGCGAGCCGAGCATGAGCATGAGCCCGGTGAAGAGCACGCCGACCTCAGCCGACGCGCCGGCGAGGAGGTCCCACGTGGTGGAGCGGGTGCGCGGCCACAGCCACAGCGCTGACGCGAGCGCGGTGACGAAGAACGCAAGGTACGCGAGCCATGCAGTGGGCACATGGAGATACAGGAGGCGCATCGCGTCCCCCTGCTCCTTATCGGCCGGGGACACCCAGAGGGCAAGCACCGCGGTGATCGCGAGGAGCACGAGCGTGACGCCACCGAACACCCGTCTTGCGTTCCGGCTCACGATTCCTCCAGCAGCGGGCCGAAGGCCAGCACGCCCACGATCACCGACAACACTGCACACGCGCCGAGCAGCTGAACCCACGGCCATGCTTCTGACGGGACGCCGCCCAACGCAGACTCGAACGCTCGAGTCGCGCCGAGCATCACCGGCGTCACCGCCGGCAGCACGAGCAACGGCACGAGCGTTTCGCGTACGCGTAGGCCGGCGGCCACGATGCCGTAGACCGTACCGGTCGCCGCCAGCGCAATGGTCGCGGCCACGGCGGTGAGGAACAACACGAGCGCGTTTCGGGGAGTGACGTCGTACAGCACGATCACCCCGACACCGAGCACCAGTTCGAGCAGCGCCAGTTCCGCGGCGATCGCCGCCGCCTTCCCGAGGAAGATCGCGGCGCCGTCGAGCCCGGAGAGCCGCAGCCCGTCGCGCGCTCCATTGGCTTCCTCCACCGCGAAGGACCGGTTCACCGCGAGGATGGACGCCAGCAACAAGGCGGCCCAGAACAGGCCCGGCGCCAGACGGGGCAACAAGCCGCGGTCGGGATCGATCGCGAACGCGAATAACACGAGAACGATCACGCCGAACGGGACGATCTGTTGCAACGCAACCCTGGAGCGTCGTTCGATGCGCAGGTCTTTGGCCGCGACGAGGCGCGCTTCGCGCAAGATGCTCATGCCGGCTCGCTCACGCGCGCACCTCGAGCGGTTTCGGTTCCGGTTTGGTGGTTGCGGGCGCGAGCCCGCCCTGCACGAGCCCCGCGACGACACGCGCTTCGCGCGTGGCGATCGCGCGCGCGTACACGAGTTCGTGTGACGCGAGCACCACGGTGCGACCCTCACTCGCCGCGCCGAGGAGGATCGCGTCGAGCGTCTCGCGTGTGGTGGGGTCGAGACCCGCGTGCGGTTCGTCGAGCAGGAGCAGACGCGCCTCGCGCGCCAGCGCGACCGCGAGTGACAGGCGTCGCCGCTGCCCCGCCGAGAGCCGGCTGTGCGCAATGTCGGCGACCCGGCCGAGGTCGAGGCGTTCGAGGGCCGCGTCGGCCGCGGCGTTTGGCCGGCGTGCCGCGGCGGCGGCGAAGCGCAAGTTCTCGCGCACCGTGAGGTCGTCGTAACAGAACGTCTCGTGACCCACGAGCGCGAGTTCGTGGCGCGCGGTACGCCGGTCGAACGCGAGGTCGTGGCCGAACACGAACGCGGTGCCCGAGTGCAGCGGGACGAGGCCGGCGACGCACCGCAAAAGGGTGGTCTTGCCGGCGCCGTTCGGGCCCGAGAGCAGCAGGATGTCGCCCTCGTCAACGTCGAGATCGGCACCGGCGAGCGCCGGGAAACGGCCGAGGAGACAGACGGCCGACCGCATCGACACGACGGGCAACGGTGCCCTCCGGGCGCAGGGAAAAGTACGCACGAAGTTTACGGACCACGCGCCGACGACGCCGAATGCGCGAGCACGCAGTGCGCGAGCGGGCTCAGGCGGCATGGTTACCATCCCCCGTCGTGCGTAGAACGGTGGCGGGCATCGGCCGCACCCTCATCACTCTTGGGCTACTGATCCTGCTGTTCGTGGGCTACCAGCTCTGGGGCACCGACGTCTTCACGGCCCGGGCGCAGTCGAAGCTCAGGCACCAACTCCAGCGGCTCACCCAAGCTGTCGACGCCACCACCAGCACAACCGGCACCACTGCAACGACGTCGAAGAACTCCACCCCCACCACGACGGGCCCGCCGGCGGCGCTGCAGCTGCCGCCCATCAATCCGGGCGACCCCCTCGGAAAGCTCATCATCCCGAAGGCCGGCGTGAACTGGGTGTTCGTGCAGGGCACCGAACGGGACGACCTCGCCAAGGGGCCGGGCCACTACCCCTCGACGCCGTTCCCGGGCCAGGTCGGCAACGCGGCGATCGCCGGCCACCGCACCACCCACGGCGCGCCGTTCTACAACATCGACGCCCTGCAGCCCCGCACCAAAGACCACCGCGGCGATTACATCGTGACGCAGACGCTCATCGGCGACCACGCGTTCGAAGTGATCGACGTGCGAACCGTGAAGCCGTCGGATACGTGGGTCGCGGGCCCGATGACGCTGCCCGAGCAGCAGCTGCAACACACCGGTTTGAAGCTCGACGCGAAGAAGGCCTACCTCACGCTCACGAGCTGCAACCCGCGCTACTCAGCCCGCGAACGCATCGTGATCCTCGCCGAACTGATCAATCCGAACCACAAGCCAAAGAACGCGCCGAAGTCGTCGGGGGCGGTCAGCGCGGTGAACTTCAAGGGCCAGTCCAAGACCGAGACTGCGAAAGCGCTCTCGGAGGGCTTGTCCGGCGACGTGTCGAGCCGGATCCCCGCACTGCTGTGGGGGTTCATCGCGCTCGCGATCGGCGGGGTGTGGTGGTGGAGTTTCCGTCGCTACCGCCATCCGCTCACGTGGCTCGCCGGCGTCGTGCCGTTCCTCGCGGTGCTGTTCGTGTTCTACGTGTACCTCGAGCGCATGCTCCCAGCGAACTACTGACGGACCGACAGTGGAGCCGTCGATCGACGACGTGCGCGCGGCCGCCGCCCGGATCGAACCGTTCGTGCACCGTACGCCGGTGTGCACGTCACGTTCGCTCGACGCGTGGCTCGGCACCCGAACGTTCTGCAAGGCCGAGCATCTGCAGCGCGCCGGTGCATTCAAGTTCCGCGGCGCGACGAACGCCGTGCAATTGCTCTCTGACGATGAAGCCGCACGCGGCGTCGCTACCCACTCGTCGGGGAACCATGGCGCCGCGCTCGCGCTGGCCGCGCGCGAACGAGGTGCGGAGGCGTTCATCATCGTGCCGGCGAACGCGTCACCACCGAAACGCGCCGCGATCGAGGCCTACGGCGCTCACGTGATCGAGTGCGCGCCGACCCTCGCCGCGCGCGAAGCGAAACTGACCGAAGTCGTGGCAGAAACCGGTGCGTACGTCGTGCATCCCTACGACGACGACCGCGTGATTGCCGGCGCCGGGACTGCCACGCTCGAACTCCTCGACGCGATCGACCGGTTGGATGTGATCGTCACGCCCGTCGGGGGCGGCGGGCTCGCTTCGGGCACGTGCGTGGCCGCGCACGGCATCGATCCGCGCATCCGCGTGATCGGTGCCGAACCGACCGGCGCGGACGACGCCGCTCGCTCGCTCGCCGCGGGGCACGTCGTCCCGCAGCTCGCGCCCGACACGGTCGCCGACGGGTTGCGCACGTCGTTGTCGGAGCGAACGTTCGGCGTGCTGTCGAACCACCTGGAACGCATCGTTACGGTGCCCGACACCGCCACCGTCGCCGCGATGCGCTTCGTGTGGGAACGCATGAAGTTCGTGATCGAGCCAAGCGCGGCGGTCGCCGTCGCGGCCGCGCGCGAAGCCGGCCTCGACGGCGACCGGGTCGGCATCATCCTGAGCGGCGGGAACGTCGACCTCGACGCGCTGCCCTGGTAGGCGAGCGCTATTCGCCGGTGAAGTTCGGGTTGCGTTTCTCCGTGAAGGCAGCCATGCCTTCTCGCAGGTCGGCGCTCGCGAACGCTTGCTCTTCGAGTCGCTCGATCTCGTCGCGCGCTCGCTTGTTCAACGCCGTCGCCTCCGCGACGAGGTTCAAGGAACGCTTGTGGCCCTGCACCGTGAGGGGCGCGAACGCGGCGATCTCGCCCGCGATACCGAGCGCGGTGCCGAGCGCGTCGTCCGACAACCGCTGCACGAGACCCATGTGCAATGCCTCGTCCGAGTTCACTACCCGACCCGCGAGCAAGAAGTCGCGGGCGTTGCCGTGACCGACGAGCGATGCGAGGCGCCAGATGTTCTTCGCGCTCAAGTGGACGCCGAGCTTCCCACCCGGGATCGCGAGCCGCGCGCCGAGCGCCGCGACACGGATGTCGCATGCGACCGCGAGTTGCATACCCGCGCCCATGGCCGGCCCGTTGATCGCCGCGATCACGGGCGCGGCGTAATCGACGACGGCGTCGAGCATCTTCTCGAACGCGGGACGGAATGTGTCGCCGCCTTCACCGTCGAAACGCGTCACGAGATCGGCACCCGAACAGAACGCCGAACCCGCGCCCGTGATGACGACCGCGCGCAGATCTCTATTCGAGCGCAGTTCGGCGCGGATCGCGTCGCACAATTCGCCGTTGAGCGCGTTGCGCCGGTCCTGGCGGTCGATCGTGAGCAGGCCGACGGAACCTCGCGGCTCGAATCGGATGTGCTCGGAACCGCTACGACTCGTCGATGAGCGCGATGAGGTCCCCTTCTTGGACCGTCTGCTCCGGTTCGACGTGGATCTCGCGGACGACACCAGGCACCTCCGTGACCACCGGGATCTCCATCTTCATTGACTCGAGGATCACGAGCTCGTCACCCTCGGCCACCATCTGGCCTTCTTCGGCGACGACCTGCCAGACGTTCGCGGTGATCTCGGCCCGAATCTCGTGCATGTGGGCGCAGGGTACAAGGACCTTCAGACCGGCAGCACGCCGTGCTTGCGGGCCGGGCGGGAAACCCGCTTGTCGCGGCTTACCGCCAGGCCGCGTGCGACCGCGCGGCGCGTGTCGGCGGGATCGATCACATCGTCGACCTGCGCATGGCCCGCGGCCACGTAGGGATCGATGTTCTGGCGGATCTCCTCCGCGAGTTCGAGCCGCCGCTGCGCCCGCTCCTTGTCGTCTTCGATGGCTTCCAGGGTGCGGCGGTGGATGATGTTCACCGCGCCGTCGGGGCCCATCACCGCGATCTCCGCCGTCGGCCACGCCACGATGTAGTCGGCTTCGTACGCCAGTCCGTTCATCACGAAGTAGCCCGCGCCGTAGCTCTTGCGCAACACCACGCTGATCTTCGGAACGGTTGCCTCCGACACGGCGAAGAGCATCTTTGCGCCGTGGCGGATGATGCCCTGCTTCTCGACCGCCGAACCGACGATGAAGCCCGGTACGTCGTGCAGGAACACGAGCGGGATGTTGAACGCGTCGCACAACCACACGAAACGCGCCGCCTTGTCGGCCGCGTTCACGTCGAGCGCGCCACCGAGCACCATCGGTTGGTTGGCCACGATCCCCACCGGCTGGCCACCGATACGCGCCAGCGCGGTGACGATGTTCTTGGCCCATTCGGGTTTCATCCAGAACACGTCGTGGTCGTCGACGATGGCCGCGACCGCGCGGCGCATGTCGTAGGCGCGGCGCGGTGCGGTCGGCACGAGGTCGTAGAGCTCCTCGACGCGGCGGTCGACCGGGTCAGTGCACTCACGCACGGGCGGCGCGTCGCCGTTGTGCTGCGGGAAGAACGACAGATAGCGCCGCACGACTTCAAGGCATTCCTTGTCGTCGGCCACTTCGAGGTCGGCCACGCCGCTGACCTTGGTGTGCACCGCGGAGCCGCCCATCTCCTCCTCGGTCACGTCCTCGCCCACCGCCGCCTTCACGAGGTGGCGGCCGCCCAACGCCATCGACGACGTGCCTTTCACCATCGGCACGAAGTCGGCGAGCCCAGGGATGTACGCCGTACCCGCCGCACAGTGGCCGAGGATCGCGGCGACCATCGGCACAACACCGCTCATCGCGACCTGTTCACGGAACAGCGCACCCGCGCCCGCGAACGATGATCCGCTCGTCGATTGGATCCGCGCGCCGGCCGAGTCGAGTAGCCAGACCATCGGGATGCGTTGCGCGACCGCGTGCGCGCGCATCCGCCCGATCTTGTCTTCCCCGACCTTGCCCATGGAGCCCGCCATCACGGTGAAGTCGTAGGCCGCGATCGCGACCTTCCGGCCGTCGATGTCACCGACGCCGGTGACGGCACCGTCGGCCGCGAGGAAGCGGTCGCCCAGCCCCGCGTCCATGTGGTCGGCGAGCAATCCGTACTCCACCCACGTACCGGGGTCGAGCAAGAGCTCGAGACGTTCGCGGACGGTCAGCTTGCCGAGCGAATGCTGCCGTTCGACCAGGGCGTCGCCCCCCATGCCGAACGCGCGCTCCTTACGCTCGGTGAGCGCATCCACGAGCGGACCCCACGCGTGCACGTTCCCACCCTCGTGCGAAACCGGCTTGTCGGGCACGGTCGGTTACCGACCTTTCCATTCGGGAACACGCTTCTCGGCGAACGCCGCGACACCTTCAGCCGAATCCTCTGTGAGCGTGGTGATGGTGAGCATGGTCTGCAAATACGCGAGCGCGTCGTCGGCGTCCATATCGAGCACCCGGTAAAACGCGTCCCGACCCCAGCGCATGATCACCGGCGACTTCGATGCAAGCTGTGTCGCGAGTTCGTCGACGGCCGCATCGAGTTGTTCCACTTCGACCACGCGGTTCACGAACCCGATGCGCTCCGCTTCCGCGGCGTCGACGCGGCGACCGGTGGTCATGAGTTCGAGGACCTTCTTGGGCGACATCGATCGCAGCAACGGCACGGTGATCATGTACGGCCAGAGGCCGACGTTGATCTCGGGTGTGCCGAACTGCGCGTCGTCCGAAGCGATGATGAAGTCGCACGCGCACGCGAGGCCGAAGCCACCCGCCAGCGCGAAGCCGCGAACCCGGGCGATGATCGGTTTGCCCAGCGCCCACATCTCGCGGAACAAGTCGGCGAGCAGACCCCGGCCGTCGTGTGCGGCGGCGGCGCCGGCGTTGTCGCCGATGCCACCTCCGCCGAGATCCGCACCGGCGCAGAACGCGCGGTCACCGGCACCGGTGAGCACAACCACCCGAACGTCGGTGTCGTCGCGCGCACGCGCCATGGCGTCGCGCAAACCTTGCATCACGCCGTACGACATCGCATTCCGCCGCTCCGGCCGATTGATCGTCACTCGAGCGATCGACGCGCTGACCTCGTACGTGACGACACTCATGCGGCTACGACCTCCGGCGCTCGAACACGCACGCGTTGCGTATCACCACACCGTCCGCACCTCCGGATCTGCGCCTGGGCCGCGCTCATGCGGCTACGACCTCCGGCGCTCGATCACGCACGCGTTGCGTAACGCCACACCGTCCGCACCTCCGGATCTGCGCCTGGGCGCTCATGCGGCTACGACCTCCGGCGCTCGATCACGCACGCGTTGCGTAACGCCACACCGTCCGCACCTCCGGATCTGCGCCTGGGTCATGTGTTCGGATCGTAAACGGTCCGCGAAATACGCGCGGCGAGTCACTACCCTCCGTCGCGCCATGTTGTGGACTGTTCTCGCGCTCGGCGTGGCGCTCCTCGTGCCCGTGATCACGGGAGGCAGCTACGCACGGTTGCTCGAAAAACCGTGGCGGTGGGGGTCGTTCCTCGTCGCCGGGCTCGGCATGCAACTCGTGCTCGACATTGCCCCGATCCCCAAGTCCCACTGGCACGACATCGGCTTCGGTCTTCTCGTCGCTTCGTACGTGCTGCTGCTCGGGTTCTGCGGCCGTAACACGCTGATCACGGGCATGTCGATCGTGTGCATCGGCGTGTTCCTGAACGCGTTCGTGATCACGCTGGACCAGGGCATGCCCGTGAACGTCCCACCCGATTGGCAGCGCAACCATCGGGTCGCGGCGAGCATCAAGCACCATCCCCGTGAGCCCGGCGACCACCTCCTTGCGCTCACCGACATCATCGTGTTGCGATCGCCGTTCAACACTGTGCTGTCGTTCGGTGACCTCATCCTCGCGGTGGGCCTCTCAGACGTGACGTACCGGGCCAGCCGGCGCGCCCGCCGGCGCCCACATGTGGTGCGCGACCGCACCAAAGCTCGCACGCAACCGCGCGGTCCCGAGACGATGCCGGACATCGCGATCGACGAATCGATCGACGACGACGTCGAGTCCATCGATGCACTGGAACCGTTTGAACCCGTCGACGACGTCGACGCGGTATATGCGGCGGACGAAGTCGTGGATATCGACGAGCCCACCGACGACCACGCGTTGTTGCTCGACGTTCGACGGCCCGGGGTATTCGAACCGGTCGCCGAAGAGCCCGCAGAGATGCAGTTCGAGCCACCGCCGCTGTCACATCCGACCGCGTTCTACGACGGCCTCGAGCCCAGCGACGACGACCGAGTCCTGCGGGTGTATCGCAGCTGAGTCGAACGTCCGAATGTGAATTGGTGGCCCCATTTCGACGAATGCCGCGCGCTGCGCGCGCACGCGTCGTATCCTGACGTCACGGCCTAGGCATGCATGCCGCGGACCGTGAGGGGCGGTTTGGAAAACATCGACCTCACCGAGGTGGAACGGGAGATTTGTCGTCTTCCGGATGTCTCCGTTGCGCGGATTGTCGCAGACCCGACCGGACGCGTGACAGAGGTTCACATCGTCGCGCACGCCGGCAAACATCCGAAGCAGATCGTGCGCGACGTGCAGTCGGTCGCGCTGGCATCGTTCGGCTTGGAAATTGATCGCCGGATCGTCTCGGTCGTGCAACTCGACGGCGACGTGCAGGCGCATCCCGCGCCCGACATGCACCGTCCCACAATCGTCGGGATCACCGCAGAGTCGAGTGGCCTGCGATCGCTCGTCCGCGTCACGCTGACGCGCGATTCCGAAGAAGCGGTCGGCTACGCCGAAGGGTCAGTGGCGACCACGGCCCGTAACCGGCTCGTCGCCAGCGCCACCATCGACGCACTGCGCCAGTTGGAACCGTCGGCGGCGTCGATCGACGTCGACCACGCGCAGATCGTGCGGGTGGGGAACCACGACGCCGCGGTCGTCACCATCGTGTTCATCGCTCCCCCCTCCGAGCACGTGGTCGTAGGGAGTGCCATCGTGCGCACCCAGCAAGACGCCGACGCGATCGCCCGAGCCGTGCTCGACGCCACCAACCGGCGCCTCGCATGGGGCCCCACGCCACCGCACAACCTGGAACATTCGGTCGCAGGCGGGCGATTTTCGTAACGTCACCGTCGTGGCGCCCGTCGCGACGTTCCTTTCATTCCGGCTCGGCGGTGCCGACGGCGTCGCCGTCGAGGCCCGCAAATGGGCCTGGGCGCTCGACCAACTCGGTTTCGACGTGCGGCGGGTCGCCGGAGCGATCGAAGACGACGGCGGGCCGAACGATGTCGTCCTGCCGTGGTTGGCGCTGGACTCGGCCGAGGAACCCGGCGACACCGCGCCACTGGCCGCGGCGCTCGCGCGCAGCGATCTCGTTGTCGTCGAGAACATGTGTTCGCTGCCGATCAACGCCGGCGCCGCTCGGGTCGTTGCGCGTGCGCTCGAGCGCTTCCCCGGTCGAGTCGTGTTCCACCATCACGATCTGCCGTGGCAGCGACGCACGTTCGTGTCGTTCGCGAACGAGTTCCCGCCTCGCATCAGGGGCGCGCTCCACGTAACCGTCAACTTGCGGTCGCGACGCGAACTGGAAGCGCGCGGGTACTCGCCGGTGGTCGCGATCCAGAACCGGTTCGATCTCGACGCCGCCCCGGGCGCGCGGGACGCGACCCGGGCGCAGCTCGGCTTCGCTCCCGACGAGTTGGTGGTACTGCAACCGTCGCGCGCGATCGAACGCAAGAACGTGCCCGGCGGAGTGCGGTTCGCGACCGAGCTTGCGCGGCACCGTCCCGAACAACGGGTGCACTACTGGTTGTCGGGACCGGCCGAAGATGGATATGCGCCGACCCTCGAACGAGTGCTCGAACGAGCCACGGTGCCCGTCACCCTCGGGCGCGCCACGACGTCGATCGACGCATACGCCGCCAGTGACGTGGTGGTGTTGCCATCGACATGGGAAGGCTTCGGGAACCCGACGATCGAGTCGATTGTGGCGCGGCGTCCGCTCGCCGCGTTCAGCTATCCGGTGCTCGCCGAGATCCTCGCGACCGGCGTGCGGTTCTTCTCGACGTCGGACCCGGTCACGGTCGCTCGATTCCTGCGCGAGTCTGGCGAGGTGCGGGACCGATACTTCGACGTGAACCTGCGCCGGGCCCGGCTCTCGTACGCGCTGACGGAACTTCCGGCCGACCTTGCCGACCTCTTCGAAAAGGTCGAATGGAGATGGTGAGCGACCCGATTCACCACCGACGGGCGCGCATTGCGCACTGGGTTGGTATCGCGAAGCGGGTCGGCTACGGCGCGCTCCTCGTGGGAATCGTGGCGTTCTTCGTGGGGCTCGCCACCAGTTTCCCGGCGTGGGCCGTGACCACCACCATCGTGGCGCTGGTGGCGTCGTTCGTGATCCTGCCGTTACCTATCGTGCTCGGGTACGGCGTGCGCGCCGCGGAGAGGGAAGAACGCGCTACCCGCAGACCTTGAGCGGCCCGTTCTGATCCGACGGCAGGCGCGGAGCAGAATGGGTCCGAAAGAGGAGGACGGCATGCGGTACCGCCGCTTCGGCAACAGTGATCTCGTCGTTTCAGAGGTCGGCTTCGGAACATGGACCATCGCGAGCGACTGGTGGGGAACGGTCGACGACGCCGACACGATGATCACCGCCGCGCTCGACGCCGGCATCAACTTCTTCGACACCGCGCCGGTGTACGGGAAAGAAGGCGCGGGCGAAACGCTGCTCGCCCCGTTGCTCGCGTCTCGCCGTGACGAGATCGTGCTCACGACGAAATGCGGCTACGACCTCGCGGCGGAGCGCAAGAACCCCGGCCAGTCGGAACGCCCGCACGACTGGCGGCCCGAATCGATCCGCCAGCAGTGCGAAGACTCACTCCGCCGCCTCGGTACGGACCGCATCGACCTCTACCAATTGCACAACCCGCGCATTGAGCCGATCCTGGCCGACGACCTGTGGGCGGAGCTGGAGTCGCTGCGCAGCGCGGGCAAGGTGCGCGAACTCGGCGTGGCTCTCGGTCCGGCGATCGGGTGGGTCGAGGAAGGCAACCGTGCTATCGACGACCGGCCGATCGTGTCGCTGCAAACGGTGTTCAACGTGCTCGAACAGGAACCGGGGCTGACGTTCGCGAAGCGCACTCGTGTCGAGCGCGGCGAAGTCTCGTTGATGGCTCGGGTCCCCCACGCCTCCGACACGCTTTCCGGCAAGCTCGCACGCGACTCGGTGCTCGACCCGACCGACCACCGAGCTCACCGCAACCGCGACAACATGCTCGACAACTTCGACAAGGCCGACACGCTCGCGTTCCTCTGGGCACCGGAGACCGGACGCACGATGGGTCAGGCCGCGATGGCGGGCATCCTGGCCAACTTGGCGTTCACCAACGTCGTGCCGACTGTCGTCAGCGCGCAAGAAGTGACCGAGTACGCCGGCGCATCGGAACTGCCGCTCACGGACGCCGAGCGCCACGAGCTCGACAGCCTGTGGTCGCGCAACTTCGATCACGAAGACCGGTACGTGATGCCACTCAAGTCGAGCGTCTAGAGCCATTACGCTGCCGCGGCTCATGCGTCTGCCCGCCGATCAACGCCGCCAGCAACTCATCGACGTCGCGCGAGACGTCTTCTCGGAGCGCGGTTTCCACGCGACGTCGATGGACGAAGTTGCGCTGGCGGCCGGTGTGACGAAGCCGGTCGTCTACCAGCATTTCCCGTCGAAGCGGGCGCTCTACATCGAACTGCTCCAGGACACCGGCGGGCACCTTCTGCGAAATCTCGAGCAGGCGACGCGGCGAGCCACCACCGGGCGCGAGCGGGTGGAGGAAGGCTTCGCCGCCTACTTCCGCTTCGTGGTGCAGAACCGTTCGGCGTTTCGGTTGCTGTTCGGCGCGTCGATCCGGAACGACCCCGAGTTCTCGCGCATCGTCGAAGGCACCATCGCCGCCGCGGTCGAAGAGGTGTCGACACTCATCGACATCGGCGGGTCGTCGGAACAACGAACGGTGTTGGCGAACGCACTCGTCGGGATGGCCGAAGGCGTATCGCGTCGCGCGGTGCGCGACCCCGATGCGGAAGACGACGCGAATCGCCTGGCGCGCTGGGTCGCCGAGTTCGCGTGGTTCGGGTTGCGAGGTGTTCGCGCCGACGAATCGACACCCGCGCAGTACTCCTGATCGTCGTCGCGTCAGAGCTTGCGGAGCCGCACCCGCGAGATGCCGTGGTCGGCATTTTTTTCGAGCACGAGGTTCGCGCGGCCGCGCGTCGGGAGGATGTTCTCCCGCAGGTTCACGCCGTTGATCTCTTCCCAGATCGACTTTGCGATGACGCGGCAGTCTTCCTCGGAGTACGCGGTGAAGTGGTGGAAGAACGAGCGTTGGTCTTGGAACGCGGTTTCGCGCAGCGACAGAAACCGGTCGACGTACCACGCCTGTAAGTGCTGCTCTTCGGCGTCGACATAGATCGAGAAGTCGAAGAAGTCCGACACCACGAGCTGTTCGCCGATACCGGCGCGCGTCGTCGGTGCCTGCAACACGTTCAAGCCCTCGAGGATGACGATGTCGGGCTGGCGCACGATGATTTCGTCGCCGGGGAGGATGTCGTAGGTGAGGTGCGAGTAGCGCGGCGCGTGCACCTCGGGGTGCCCGGCTTTGAGATCGCCGAGAAAACGGAGGAGCCGCCGGACGTCGTAGCTCTCGGGGAACCCCTTGCGGCTCATCAAACCGCGGGCTTCGAGCACCGCGTTCGGGAACAAGAAACCGTCGGTGGTGACCAAGTCGACGCGCGGGTGGTGCGGCCAGGCACTGAGCAACGCCTGCAACAGACGCGAGATCGTGCTCTTCCCGACGGCGACGCTGCCGGCAATACCGATCACGTACGGGACGCGCGGGGGCAGATGGCCGAGGAACGTCTCCGTCGCGGCGAAGAGCTCGCGACTCGCCTCGACCCGCAGGCTCAACAACCGTGACAGCGGCAGGTAGATCGCCTCGACCTCGTCGAGCGCGATCGGTTCATTGCTCCGGAGCGCCTCGAGGTCGGCAAACGAAAGCGTGAGCTCGGTGGCAGCGCGCAGCGTGCTCCACTCGTCTCGAGTGAAGTCGACGTACGGCGCAGCGTCCACAGGAGCACTCACGCGTGCACGGTAGCTGCTCCTGAGGGCGAACCCTCCGGGCCGCGACCGCTCACTCGACCTTCGCGACACCGATCGGGCAGGAGACTCCGGTACCGCCGATGCCGCAGTAGCCCATCGGGTTCTTCGCGAGGTACTGCTGGTGATAGTCCTCGGCGTAATAGAACTCGCCTGCCGGCGCGATCTCGGTGGTGATCTCACCGAACCCGGCCCGCGTCAACACCTCCTGGTAGCTCGCGCGCGACGCTTCGGCCGCGGCGCGCTGGGCGTCGTTGACGTAATAGATCGCAGAGCGATACTGCGTGCCGACGTCGTTGCCCTGCCGCATCCCTTGCGTCGGGTCGTGGTTCTCCCAGAAAACGCGCAGCATCGCGTCGAATGACGTCTGCTTCGGGTCGAACACCACGAGTACCGCCTCGGTGTGCCCGGTACGCCCGCTGCACACCTCCTCGTAGGTCGGGTTCGGGGTGTAGCCGCCCGCATAACCGACCGCGGTCGTGTACACCGCGCCCGTCTCCCAGAACTTGCGCTCCTCGCCCCAGAAGCACCCCATGCCGAAGATCGCCCGCTCGAAGCCGTCGGGGAAAGGCGGCTCCAGCGGCGTGCCGAGCACGTAATGGGTCGACGGCACCGTGAACGGCCGGGAACCGCGGCCGGGCAGGGCTTCGTCGGGAGACACGAGATGGGACTTCGCCTTACCGAACTGCATCGCGACTCCTCACGTCAACGTGACACAACGTTAGAGCGGCGGCCTTGCTTCCCCCATGGCGGCGTGGTCAAAGGCGGGCATGGGGCATGCCAGAATTGCGTTATACCTGTTGTCGCCGGTGCGATCACCAAGCGACACGACCGGGGGCAGCAGTGGCAGATCATCAGATGGTCGGCAAGCTCGGCCGAGTCACGGCCACTATCTCCCCCGGACACCTCGGTGAAGTGATGGTTCCGGTACGCGGTGGGAGCGAGGCGTTCCACGCCTACGCCGCCGACGAAGACGTGACGATCTCACCGGGGAAGCGGGTCGTGGTGGTGGAGTACTTCGCACCGCGAACCATCGTCGTCACACCGATGTAGTGGGGGTTACCCCAAGGAGGGGTTTCGAATGTTGGCAATCCTGATCGTCGTGGGTGGCGCGATCGCCATCCTCGTGATGCTGTTCTTCGCCTGTTGGCGCGTCGCCGAGCCGAACGAAGCGTTGATCATCTCCGGTCTGCGCCGCCACGACTCGATCGCGGCCGAGAGCATGGGGTTCAAGATCGTGACGGGCAAGGGAGTGTTCATGCTCCCGGGGCTCCAGCAGGTGCGGAAGTTGTCGCTCGATCTGCGTGAAGCCGAACTGGGCATCGATTGCGTCACCCACCAAGGGATCCCGCTCGGGATCCGGGGCGTGATCATCTTCAAGGTCGGTGACGATTTCGTTTCGATCGCCAACGCGGCGCGACGTTTCCTCGACCAGCAGAAGCAGATGGAGCAGCGTGTCCACAACGTGTTCGCCGGCCACCTGCGCGCCATCGTCGGCAACATGACGGTCGAGGAGATGATCCGCGACCGCGAGAAGCTCACGCAGCTCACCCGAGAGTCGGCGGGCGTCGAAATGGAGAAGCTCGGCCTCGTGGTCGACTCGCTCCAGATCCAAGAGATCGAAGACCCCACCGGCTACATCCAGAACCTCGGGAAGCCCCACGCCGCGGTCGTGGCGTCGCAGGCGCGTATCGCGCAGGCCCACGCCGACCGGGACGCGACCCAGAACGAGCAAGCGGCCGACGCGCTGAAAGCGCAGGCAGTGCGCGACTCGCAGATCAAGCAGGCCGGTTACCAGGCCGAGGTCGACCAGGCGAGCGCGAAGGCACGTCAGGCCGGCCCGCTGGTGGAAGCGACCGCGCGCCAAGAAGTGGTAGTGGAGGAGACGAAGGTCGCCGAGCTCGAGGCCCAGCGAGAGGAGCAACGCCTGCAGGCCACGGTGCGCAAGCCGGCCGACGCGCAGGCGTACCAGCAGGTCACGTTGTCGAAGGCCGAACGCGACGCGCGCATCGCGCAGGCCGAAGCGCACAAAGAAGAAGTGGAACTGCAAGCGGCCGCGAACGCGCAACGAGTGAAGCTCGAAGCCGGCGCCGACGCCGAGCAGGTTCGCGTCGCAGCATCTGCCGAGGCCGAACACATCAAGCTCGAAGCGTCGGCGCGCGCGCAATCGACGCGTGAAGTGGGCGAGGCCGAAGCGGCGGCCACCACGGCGAAGGGCCGCGCCGAAGGTGAAGCCGTACGTGCGAAAGGCATGGCCGAAGCCGAAGCGATCAAGGCTCGTGCCGACGCGCTGGCCGAGAACCAGGACGCCGTCATCGGCCAGCAGCTGGCCGAGCGGTGGCCCGAGATCGTCGAAGCAGCGGCGAAGCCGTTCGGCAACGTCGACCAGATGATCGTGCTCAACGGCGCGCAAGGACTGTCGGAAGTGCTCGCGCAGGCACTCTCCCAGGGCGTTGCGGGGCTGCAGCTGGCTCGCAACGTGCTCGCGGGCCCCAACGGCAACGGCAAGGCCGGCGAAAACGGCAAGGCGGCGACCGAGAAGGAAATCGCTTCGTCCGACGAAGGCTGAGCGGAAGTCAGGCGCGAGGCGCGGGCCAATCGTCGGCCCGCGTCGCCGCGTCGGTGCCACCGTCGACGAAGATCACCGACCCGCAGAAGAACGTCGCGTCGGGTGAACACAAGTACGCGAGCAAGCTCGCGATCTCGTCGGGTTTCCCGGGCCGCCCGATCGGTACGGGGAACACGTCACCGAGGTTCATGATCCAATCGACGTCGTTCACCGTCATCGGGGTATGGATCAAGCCAGGGGCGATCGCGTTCAACTGGACGCCGGCGCCGATCCAATCGGACGTAACGGCGTGGTGACGCACCCAGCGCGCCAACGCGAGCTTCGAAGCGGCGTACGCGTTGCCCCGATTGCGCGGGACCGCATCTCGCGCCGCCTCTTCGTCGCCCGACAGGATGACATCGACGAGCGCATTGGGAAGGCCCGGTTGCGTGGTCGTCGAGTTTGAACTGATCGCTATTGCCGCACCACCACCGGATTGAGCGATGAGTGGGCGGAGCCCGTCGAGCGTCGCGATCGCGCCGAAGTAGTTGATCGACACGACGTCGGGATCGTCGCCCATTACACCCGCGCCCGCAATCACGCCGTGCAATCCACCCTCGCAAGCACGCGCCACACCATCGAGCATCGCGGCGCGCCCGGCGGCGTCACGAAGATCCGCGATCACGTCGGCGTCGCGCACATCGACCCCGATCACGCGGTGACCGTCGGCTTCAAGTCGCGTACACGTCGCCCGTCCGATACCGCCGGCCGCGCCGGTAACCGCAATGGTGCCCACTCGTGACGCCCTACTCCGCACTCAGTCGACGAGGACGTTCGGGCGCGGAAGGCCCTGCTCTTCGCACGCCGCGAAGTAGAAGGCAAGTGTGCCGGCGCCATCGGCGACCCATTCGACGTTGCCTTCGGCATCGAGATTGAGGTTCACGCCATACATGTGAAACCACACGCGCGTGTTGTCTTCGATGCAGTGCAGGCTGTGCACGGAGCCCGCTGGTTCGTAGAGGAACGATCCCGCGCGGTTCACGTAGTCGTACTCCTGGTACTTCCACGCGCCCGTGGTGGTGTATCCCCAGACCGGTCCGGTGTGACGGTGCGTCTGGACGTCGAAGCCCTTCATGAAGATGTTCTCCACGATCCAGAGACCTTCACGCTCTTTGACTTGCAGAACCTTGAGCTTGTTGCCGCCGCCGATCTCGACGAACGGCAGGTCGTCGGCACCGATGTGCTGGGCCGCGGGCGCGCTGGCAAACGTGGTCACTTCGATCTCCTTCTTCCCGAGCGAGTGCGTGGGCAGGTTACGTCGCGCGTCCAACCCCGAACACCCAGCGCGACACCGTTCCGCACAGCAGCCCGAGCCCGGCACCGCCGACGACATCAAGGGGAAAGTGCGCGCCCGCGTAGACGCGCGCGAACGCGACGACGATCGCGAGGAGCGCAGCGACCACCTGCCACCGCGCCGCGAGCGACGGCGCAATCGCCGCGGCAAGGGCGAACGCGACGCTGCTGTGGCCCGACACATACCCGAACCCGGCCGGATGCTCGCGCACGTGCACGCCGCGCAACAACACGTCGGGCCGCCCGCGCGCAACCGTTGACTTCACGACCTTTGCGCCCCAATAGGCGGCCTGGCTCCCGACGAGCGTGGCGAGCGTCAACCTCAGATCGCGGGTGCGCGCGCCGATGGCTGCGACGACCAGGAGCGACCCGACGATGCTGCCGAGTTGCATGGGCACGCGCAAGAACGGCCACAGCGACGGAGGAAGATCGTTGACCCGCCGGAACAGATGCGCTTCCCACCGTGGGACGCCGGCGTGCGCCGTCACGATTGCCCAGCTTGCCGCCAACAGCACCGCTCCCGCCGCGACAGCAACAATTTCGCCGGGACGCACACCGGATCGTCGACGCGCGAGCACCGGCGGTCACCGTAATACGAAGAGAGCCCCGATACGCTCACGAACTGCCTACCGTGGCGGGCTCGCCCTCGGTCCAGGAGGCTTTTGCGTTGACTCCCCTCATTCCTCGCCCTGCGATCGCGGTCGCGACCGCGCTCGGCATCGCGCTCGCGGCAATGGCCGCGAGCGCGACGGCTGTCGCGGCTACGCCGGGCGAGATCGTGTCGACGTTCGGCGCGTCGGGGAACGGCACGCTCCACCGGCCCGCCAACATCGCGGTGCTCCCCACTGCCAACGGCAAGGTGGTTACGGTCGGCGATGTCGCGACGGGCATCGTGATCAGCCGCCAGAGCACGAGCGGTCGGCTCGACGCGACATTCGGCGTCGGCGGTGCCACCCGCGTCGACGCGCCGAAGGGTGGCAACGCGCTCGCGGCGACCCTCCAACCCGACGGCAAGCTCGTAGTGGTCGGCGACGCGAACGGTTTCGCAGACTTCCTCGTGATGCGATTCCGCACCGATGGCGCGCTCGACCCGACGTTTTCCGGGGACGGAATCGCCACCACCGACTTCGGTGGCTCCGACGCGGCGATCGCGGTCGCGATCGCACCGGGCGGCAAGATCGTGGTCGCGGGTCGCGCCGCGGGAACCAAGGTCGGCATCGCGCGGTACCTCACCAACGGCGCACTCGACGCCGCCTTCGGCGACCACGGCCACGTACTCGGCACTTTCGGGTCGAACGCTGAGGCGCGCGACACGATCGTGCAACCCGACGGCAAGGTCGTGGTCGCGGGCACGTTCCAACAATCGAACGGCAATCCCGCGCTCTTGTTGGCGCGCTATCGCACGAACGGCACACTCGACAGCGGGTTCGGTACGTCCGGCCACGCGTTGCCGGGCGCGACAACGCTGACGGCCGGCGATGTACTGCGCGCGCAGGGCTCCCAATTCATCGTGGCCGGTTCAATCGACCTTGCCCACACTGGCATCGCGCGCTTCACCGCTTCGGGTGCGATCGACACGACGTTCGCCTCGCTCGGCACCGCGAGCACGAGTGCCGGCGAACTGACTCGGGCGTTCGACGTCGTCGTCGACGGCTCAGGTGGACTCGTCGTGATCGGCGGTTCCGCGCTCAGCAGCGACTTCCCGAACGTCCGCAGTTTCGTGACGCTCTTCCGCTTCTCCGCGGCCGGCAAGATCGATCCGTCGTTCGGGTGCAACGGACGCGTGCTCACCGAACTGTTGGGCACGGGTGCGAACAACCCGTACCAGGCCTCGCTCGCCACCGCGGGCGCCATCCTCGGGAACAGTCTGCTCGTCGGCGTCATCGCCGCGCACACCAGCGGTTCCGATATCGCGCCCGTCGACTCGTTACTCGTGAAGTACGCGCTCAGCGGCGCCGCGCACGCACCGGGTTACTCGCTCGTGCGCGCCGACGGTGGCACGAGCGCGTTCGGAAGCGCGCCGCCGTGCGGATCGTTCGCGGGTCGTTCCGTCGTCGCGCCGATCGTCGGTATCGCCAACGACCCGACCGGCAAGGGTTCGTGGTCGGTCGCGTCCGACGGCGGGGTGTTCGCGTTCGGCTCTTCGAAGTTCTTCGGCTCCACCGGCAACCTGCGTCTCGTGTCACCGGTCGTGGGCATGGCCGCGGCGCCTGACGGTAAGGGTTACTGGCTCGCGGCGGCCGACGGCGGCGTGTTCGCGTTCGGTTCCGCGAAGTTCTTCGGTTCGATGGGTGCGGTGCATCTCACGTCACCCGTAGTCGGCATCGCGGCCGCTGGCGACGGCAACGGTTACCGCCTGGTCGCGGCCGACGGTGGCGTCTTCACGTTCGGCACCGCGAAGTTCTTCGGATCCACCGGCAACTTGCGCCTCGTGTCACCCGTGGTCGGCCTCGCCTCGACACCCGACGGCAAGGGCTACATCCTCGCCGCGCGCGACGGCGGCGTATTCGCGTTCGGCGCCGCCATCTTCCGGGGCTCGATGGGCGGCAAACCACTCGGCGCACCCGTCGTGGGCGTCGCGGGCGATCCCGACGGCGACGGCTACTGGCTCATCGGCCGCGACGGCGGCATCTTCGCTTTCGGCGCTCCCTTCTTCGGCTCCACCGGCTCCACGCCATTCCCACCCGGCTCACCACGCGACACCGTCGGCATCGCCGCGAATTAGTCCGCCGAGTCCGCCGTCTCGACTCGAGTTTCTTCGAGCACGATCTCGGGTTGCGCGTCGTCGACGGATTGGTCGATCTCGTCGCGCCGCCACACCTGCAACAGGATGTCGAGAATCTCTTCGGCCGCATCGAGGCTGCCGAGATGGCTCTCACCGTGGCGCACTCGTAGCTCCGAGTCGGGCACGAGTTCTGCGAGATGCTTGCCGTGCGCGAGGGGCACGATGTGATCGGAGTCGCCGTGCCAGAACCGGATCGGTCTTGTGATGTCGCGCACCGCGAAGCCCCACGGACGGCCGAACAGCACGAGGTCGTACACCATGGCGCGGAATTGCCGTTCGCTCCCGTCGACGATGTCGTCGATGAACATGGCTTTCATCTCCGGCCGCGCGAAGACACGCTGATCCCCCTCGGGCGACATACGCATGTACAAGCCGAACGCCTGATTCGCCAGCGGTCGCAGCGCGCGCGTCGCCATCCAAAGACCCGCACCGAGCGGTTCCCGCAGCGTGCTGATCACGGACTGGAACCGCGCCGTCAGTTCGACGACGCCACCGCCCGGCGCCTCAGCACCGCGCGTCGGTGCCACACCACCGAGCACCGCGGCGGCGACCACCCGATCCGGAAGTTCGTGCGCGCACGCCAGCGCGTACGGCCCACCGCCCGATAACGCCACGATCCCGAACCGCTCGATGTCGAGGCGATCCGTGAAGTCGCGCACGTCTTGCGCGTAGTCGGCGATCCGGCGGTGCAGGTATGCGCTCGATGCGCCGACGCCCGGCCGCTCGAGCGAGATCAACCGCACGTTCATTTCGTTGGCCGCGATGCGCGCGACCGGCGGGATCTGGCCGCGCCCGCCCGGCGACCCGTGGAACCAGAGGATTGGGCGACCGTCGGGCGGCCCGTACTCGGCGTAGCCCACCCGGCGCCGGTCGGGTAGCTCGACGGTTCCTTCGAAGCGTGGCGGCAACGTCACGCAGCAGAGCCTCGCGAAAGGGCGGGTGTGAGCATCCGCCCTGCGTACCTCTCGTTCGGCCATTCGAAACGGATCGACTCGGCGCCACGAGGTGAGCACCCGCCGGCGCGAGGTCGCCATCACCGTCGCCCCAGCGACGGCGACCTCCCCCACGCGCGCCACATCCGTAACGGTGCGGTCACGCGCCACATCCGCGTGGTGCGGTCAGATAGGAACACGATGGGCGCAAGAGGCCCCGAGCGCAACGAGAAACCCGACAAGGTGCCCGATGTGAGGGGTTAATCAGTGAACGAGGCCTCGCCGGCGGTGACGAAATCGATCAGCGACTCGACGGCTCCCACGAATGGCTGTTCGAGGTCGCCCCAGTCGGTGACCGAATCGAGGATGCGCCGCCACGCGGCCCGCGGATCCGGCCAGCCGAGCGCCGCGCAGACGCCGTCTTTCCACGACACGCCCTTGGGCACCACCGGCCAGACCTCGATGCCGACGGCGCGCGGTCGCACGGCTTGCCATACGTCGATGTAGGGCGTGCCGACAACGAGCACCTGCGGGTGCGAGACGGCGGCGGCAAGGCGTGATTCTTTGCTGCCCGCCACGAGATGGTCGAGAAGCACGCCCAGCCGGCGCGGTTTGGACGGTTCGAATGCCCGAACGACATCGGGGAGGACGTCGGCGCCGTCGAGGCGTTCCACCACCACGCCTTCGATACGAAGGTCGTCGCCCCACACCTTTTCAACCAGCTCGGCGTCGTGCACGCCTTCCACGAGGATGCGACTCGCCCTCGCGACACGCGCTTTCGCGCCGGCCACCGCTCGACTCCCCGACGCGGTGCGTTTCGTGTCGAGCACCCGCGCGTGTTCGAGGTGCGCGGCCCTCCCGTCGTCCTCACGCGGACGGGATGCGACCAGCCGCACCGCGATCGCGTCGACCATGAAGCCACCCGGGTCGTTGCGGAAGCGTCGTTCGAGGCCGGTGGCACCGCGCAGCACCAGCGCGTCGGCGTCGAGACTCACCACAGTGCCCGCGAATCCCGAAGCGCGATGCACGACCGGAAGGCCCTCGGCTGCTTCATACGCCGGGTACTCGGCCGCGAGGCGAGCCGGAACGTCGATCGCTCCCGCGAGAATGCCGCCGCGCCGAGCGGTCTCATCGGGCCCCGGCCGGGGCTTTCCACGCTGCATACCGAGCGACGGTAGCGGCCGAGGTTCCGGTCGGCGGTGATGTGCTGGCTGTCACACTCGCTGTACGGCGGCCGCTATTTCCGGCACGATCGGTGGTGATGCTGGCATTCCGGATTGCAGTGATTGCACTGTCGGCGGCGATCGCGATCGTGTCGATCGCGCGCGGTCACGTCGTACTCGGCGCGTTGTTGCTCGCGCTTGTCGTCGCGCGTGTCGCGATGCTTGCCACGATGATGCGTCGCCGCGGCATGCGGCGCGAACTACGTGAGCGCCGGCGGGAACGCGTCTCGACGATGCGCGGGAACCGACTGCGTTGACGTCACGACCACATGCCCCGGCCGCTTCCGCTGCGCTTGGCCCGGAACGCTCCGGCGAGATCGGCGGTCGCGAACGCGGCGGGCGGCATGCCGTTGGCGGCGTAGTGGTACAGCGCGGTCTGGAACACGGCTGACAGCGCGGTGGTGACCGCGACGACGGCGAGCGCCCAAACCGCGAACAGAACGATGCCGAGCACGAGTACCGGACCGCCAACCGCGGCGGCAAGCAGGACCACGGGGATCGCGACGACGATCGCCAGGAATCCGACGAGCCCGATTCCAGCGTTCGCGATCACTTGTTCGCCCCAGGTGCGGCGGAACATCTCCGACGAGCGTTTGATCGCGTCGCGCACGCCGACGTCCTCGACGACGAGCGTCGGGAGTACGAGGAATGTCACCAGCGACCAGGCGATGCCGGCGAGCGAGCCGACGATGCGCCCGACGATTCCGCCGCGCTGTTCGATCGCTCGCAGCACGAGCGACACAGACGCGCTCACGATCGCCCACGGGGCGATCCGGCCGACGCGGCTCCACGCACCTCGCACCGCGGACCCGAACGATGGATCACCACCACGCATGCGCTCGTCGGCGCCGAAGATGAGCGCGGCGTTGCTGAACACGGTGATGAACGCGAGCACGAAGTAGCCGAGGGCGGCGAGGAGGTACTCGGGAGGGCCAAACCCGTTGGTCGAACCCTTGAGCACCGCGACCGGCACGACGAACGAGGCCGCCGCGATCAGCGTCGCGATCATCGCGACGACCGGCAACCAGATGAGATCCCGGTCAGCCGACAACACCTTCCACGACGATCGGACGAGCTCCAACGAGTTCCGGAACCGATTCACGCCACGCCCTCTTTTCGATACCCGCCAAGCCCTTCGAGTGGGCACCAACAGCGTAGGGCCTCGGTTTGCTCGGTCGCGCTCGCGTTCGCTCGCCGCTCGGCGCTCGGCGCTCGGCGCTCGGCGCTCGCCCCAGGGGTGTCCGGACGCGGGTTGCCGTAGGTTCTGATCGTGGCCGATGCGGCAGTCGTACTCCCCTCGCCGTGCTTGGTCGTTCTGGTCGGTCCGAGCGGCGCGGGCAAGTCCACGTGGGCCGGCGCGCACTTCGCGGCGGACCAGATCGTGTCGAGCGATCGCCTGCGGGCGGTGGTCGGTACCGGCGAAGACGATCTCGCCGCGAGCACAGACGCGTTCGCGATCTTGGAGCAGATCGTGGAACGTCGCGTGCAGCGACGCCTGACCACCGTGATCGACACGCTCGGCCTGGACGCGGCGCGGCGCTCACAGTGGGTCGCGTTGGCCCGTCGCCACGACCTCCCGTCGGTGTGCGTCGTGTTCGACACCACCGTCGCGGAGAGCCGCGCCCGCAACCGCGAGAGGAACAAGGTCGTTCCCGATCGCGTCGTCTCGCAGCAGCTGCGTCAGTTGCGTGAGCAACGCCCAAACCTCGCGCACGATGGCTACCACGTGGTGCTCGAACCGACCCCGGTCCGAACCGCGCCGCGCAACATCGCGAAGGCGGCGCCACTCGTCGAACGTCAATTGCACGAACCCGTGGGTTTGCAGTTCGGTCTGCAATTGCCCGTGCATACGTGGCCGGGTGGTCCGGCGGCGATACGCACGCGCTTGCAGGCGATCGCGGTCGCGGCCGAGCAGGCGGGGTTCTCCAGCATCTGGGTGATGGACCACTTCCGCCAGATCCCGATGTTCGGCGCGGCGTGGCTCGACATGCTCGAGAGCTACACGACGCTTGCGTATCTCGCCGCCGTTACCGAACGGGTGCGACTCGGGACGCTCGTGACGGGTGTGACGTACCGAAACGTGGCGCACCTCGGCAAGGTCATCGCAACCCTCGACGTGCTTTCGGGTGGTCGCGCCGCGTGTGGACTCGGGCTCGGGTGGTTCGAGGCGGAACACGTCGGGTACGGCTGGCCGTTCCCGTCGGTCGCCGAACGTTACGCGCTGCTTGAAGACGCGCTGCAGCTGCTCCCGCTGCTCTGGGGCAAAGGGAGCCCTGCGTTCAACGGCGCGGTGTTGAACGTGCCTGAAGCGCTCTGCTATCCGCGCCCGTTGCAAGCGCACATCCCGATCCTCGTGGGCGGCAACGGTGAGCGGCGCACGTTGCGTCTCGTCGCGAAATACGCCGACGCGTGCAACATCATCGGTGACGCAGACGTCGTGGCCCGCAAGCTCCGAGTGCTGCACGAACACTGCGACGCGCTCGGCCGCGATCTCGGCGAGATCGAAGTGACGCAACTGTCCACGACGCTCGTCGGAGGAGATGCAACCGAGGTCGCGGCGCTCGTCGAACAACTGCGGCCGCGGCGTCACAGCAGCGAGCGGTACGCAGCGAGCGCCAATGCCGGCACGGTGCTCGACCAGATCGGCCGCTTCCGCGAGCTCGCCGACTCCGGCGTCCAGACCGCGATCGTGAGCCTCCCCAACCTCGGCGAGATCGCTCCTATCGAGCGATTCGCCGAGGTGATCGACGCGTTCTCGACCCCGTGTTCGAGTTGAGCCACACTTTGCGCGTACGCGGACCAGTGAGGTTCGCGACAAGGAAAGGGGACGCGTGCCTGAATTCGTGAAACGCGACGACGTCGAGCTCGCCTACGACACCGCGGGCAGTGGAGATCCGCCGATCGTGTTCGTGCACGGGTGGGCGTGCGACCGCTCGTACTTCGCGCCGCAGTTCGAACACTTCGCCGGCGGACATGCAGTCGCGAGCCTCGACTTGCACGGCCACGGCGAAAGCAGCCGGCCCGACGCGACCTCCGGCGCGTACGACATCGATCGCTTCGCCGACGACGTGCTCGCGGTTGCTGAGGCGGCCGGCTTCGATCGTCCCGTGGTGGTCGGGCACAGCCTCGGCGGCGTCACCGCCCTTGCGTGCGCGGCGCGCCCGGGTGCGGTCCGAGCGGCGGTCATGGTTGATCCCGCCCCGATCGTGAGCGAATCGCTCACCGCCTTCCTCGGCCAAGCGGCGAACGAAATGGAAACCGATACGGACGGGTCGTGGCGCACCGCGTTCGTCAAGGGGATGTTCCTTC
>JAODBJ010000241.1 GCA_025463905.1 Actinomycetes bacterium | reverse complement strand
TCGCAAGCGTGGGATCACCGGACCGAGCGCGGCGACGAGTACGAACGACGGCAGGAAGATGCCGAGCGTCGCGAGCAGCGCGCCCGAGAAACCGTGGAGCAGATACCCGACGAACGTCGCGGTGGTGAATACCGGACCGGGGGTGAGCTGGCCGACCGCGATCGCGTCGAGTAACTCGCGCGGTGTTATCCAACCAAGACCGGAGACGAGGTCGCGGTTCAAGTATGCGAACAACACGTAGCCGCTCCCGAACACGATCGCGCCGAGTTTCAGGAACTCGAGGAATAGACGGCCGAGCGCGGGCGAACGTCGCGGCACGACGCGTCTCGCCACCGCGAACGACGAGAGCATGCCGATCGGCACGATCGCCGTGTGCAACGAATGCAGTCGTCGCGCGTTCCGGACCGCCATCACGACGACGCCCGCGGTCAAGAGCAACACGAGCACGTTGATCCGCGCGAAGTAGCCAACGACGACGAGTAACGCCACTGCGATGAGAAGCCGCCCGCGGAGCGCGGCGCGGCCGAGGCCGTAGACCGCGTCGACGATGATCGCCACCACGACCGGCGTGATGCCGTAGAGCAATCCCGCGCCCGCCGGTGTCGATCCGTACCGCACGTACGTCCACGCGATCGCGAGCACGATCGCCATCGCGGGCGCGATGAAGCATGTCCCGCCGATCACGAGACCCCACCAGCCGGCGCGGCGGCGGGCCAGGTAGATCGCAAGTTGGGTGGAACCGGGGCCGGGGATCACGCTCGTCGCGGCGAATGCGTCGAGGAACTCGCGCTCGGACACCCACCCCCGGCGCAACACGATCTCGCGGCGCATCATGGCGACGTGGGCGGCCGGCCCTCCGAACGCGAGCGTTCCGAGCTTCAGGAACACCCAGGCGACTTCGCGGACGCGTGCCCGTGGGTCCGCTGTGCTCGCCGCCACCGATCGGCACCGTACCCAGTGAGGCCGGTTGACCACCCAGCGCCGCAAATGGTGTCACATCGGTCACTCTGAGCGCGAATTTCCTCGAGAAAAGGGCCCGCCGGGCCGTTGCCTCTCCCAACACAACTGGTGCCGCGCTGGGCGGCGCCCCGACGACTCGGGTGCGCAATGGGCACGGAACGTCTGAACCAACGGACAGCCGCAGTGTGCGCGGCGGTGCTCGGGTGCGTCATGACACTCGGCGCCAGCGCCGGCGCAGTGCCCGCCTCGGCCACGGCTACCCCCTCCCGGCACGGCCTCGGCTTGCGCCCGACCCCGACTGTGGTTCGCGCGCAGTCGACGTCGGAGATCGCGGCGAGCGAGCACGCGCTTATCGGCTTGCCCACGTCGGTCGACCTCACCGCCGACGCGCCTCCCGCCGGTGACCAGGGCGCCGTCAGCTCCTGCGTGTCGTGGGCCATCGACTACACCGCGATGGGCTACTACCTCAATCACACCAACACCTCCGGCGCACCGCTCGCACCGATGTACACCTACTCGCAGGTGAACCACGGCTCGGACAACGGCTCGAGCTTCGAAGAGACCTTCGCGGTCGCCGACAGTCAGGGCGTCGACTCGGGCTCCGACTACTCGCACGGCAACTACGACTGGGTGCACACGCCGAGCGCCGGCGAACGGGCGAACGCGGCCAACTGGGTGCTTTCCGGTTACGACACACTCGACGTCGGTGGCGCCGCGAGCGTCACGAAGGCCAACATCGAGACGGCGCTCGTCGCGGGCAAGCCGGTTGTGCTCGGGATCCCCGTGCATGACGGCTTCTTTTACCTCGGCCCCGGCCACAGCGACTGGAACACGCCGACCGGCACGTTTGCCGGCTATCACGCCGTGACCGCGCTCGGCTACGACACGTACGGTGTCACGATCGAGAACTCGTGGAGCAGCGGTTGGGGCGCCGATGGCTTCGCCCGCCTTTCGTGGGCGTTCGTCGACCAGCAGGTGTTCGCGGCGTACTCGATGAACGATGTCATCTCTACCAGCACGTTGCCGAGAGCCACGTTGGTGCGTCCGGCCGTCGGCCGGATCGCCGGCGGACAAGCGGTGACGATCACGGGCGTGAACTTTGCGGCGGACTCGAGCGTGAAGTTCGGCGGCGCCACGGCTTCCAACGTCGTCGTCGATGTCAGCGGCACGCACATCACGTTGCATGCACCGGCGCACGCCAAAGGCGCAGTGTCCGTGGTGATTTACGGCTCGTCCGGCACGAGTCGCCCGAACGCGGCGGCGACCTACCGCTACGAAGCGGCGCCGACGATCGCGTCAGTGAGCAATCGGGTGGGCGTGACCAGCGGCGGTGCGCACATCACTGTCAACGGAACCAACCTCTTCGCCGCCAGCGTGTCGTTCGGTGCAACCCACGCCAGTGCAACAGTGAACGGCACGGGCACGGCGCTGAACGTGAAGGTCCCGGCGCATACGGCCGGATTGGCGACGATCACGGTCGTCACGCCGGCCGGCACCGTGCGAGGACCGTCCTACCGCTACACCCGCTGAAGCGCGACGCTGTAAACGGGCCGACGTAGCCTGCGCGACCATGAGCGGCACGATCGAAGTGTTCGTCGAGATCCCCCGCGGCAGCCGGAACAAGTACGAGTACGACCACGAACGTCACGTGATCAGACTCGACCGGCGGCTGTTCTCGGCGACGGTCTATCCCGCCGACTACGGCTTCATCCCCGACACCCTCGGCGAAGACGGCGACCCGCTCGACGCGCTCGTGCTCACCGCCGACCCGACGTTCCCTGGTTGCCTCGTACGCGCCCGGCCGCTCGCCGTGTTCTGGATGACCGACGAGAAGGGGCCCGACGCGAAGATCATCTGCGCGCCCGATCCGGACCCCGACCTCGATCGCGCGCAAGACATCGACGATCTCCCGCAACACATGTTGAACGAGATCGGCCACTTCTTCTCGGTCTACAAAGATCTCGAACCGGGGAAGTCGTCGTCGACGCGCGGCTACGAAGGACGCGACAAGGCGTGGGAAGAAATCCAATCCGCGCGGGATCGCTTCCACGCGTCCTGACGCACGGCCAGGCACACCGCGTTACAACGCTCGCCCGACCCGCGCCGCGTCGAGCATCGCGCCGTCGAGGAAGCGTGCGTCACGGCAGTCGCCGACGAGATGCACGTCGGTGCCCGTCGCGACGTCGGCCGCGAACGGGTCCGACGGTTCCCACGGATCGAGCACGACGACAACGTCGCTCTCTCCCGCGTGCGGTACTGGCCGTGAAGCGTTGTTGAGCAGTTCGACGCCGTTGGTCCGCAG
>JAODBJ010000220.1 GCA_025463905.1 Actinomycetes bacterium | reverse complement strand
TCGCCGGCCTCGGAACTGCGGGGGTTCGCAAGGTCGTGGACGTGTGGGCGGAGCGCACCACTGCGCTGCTCGCCCGACCCGACATCGAATATGTACTCGTGTTCGAGAATCGCGGCCGCGAGGTGGGCGCGACGATCGACCATCCGCACGGTCAGATCTACGGGTATCCATTTGTGCCGCCGGCACCGGAGCGTGAAGCAGACGTCGCGCGCGTTTCCGGCTGTCAGGTATGTCGCGAAGCGCGCGACGAAGCGGCGGCCGGCGAACGCGTCGTGTACGACGACGGCGAGTGGCTCGCGTGGGTGCCGTACGCGTCGGGTTACGCCTATGGCTTGCGCATCGCGCCGCGCACGCACCGCCCGTCGATCGCGGCGCTCGACGATGCCGACCGCGACGCGTTGAGCGCGCTGCTTTCGGATGTGCTCTCGCGCTACGACCGGCTGTGGCCGGCGCCGCACCCGGGTTACCTCTTCCCGTACCTCCTGTGGTTCCACCAGGCGCCGGCCGCGGGCGGCGACGAGTGGCACCTCCACGCGCACATTGCGCCGCCGTTGCGCGCACCCGGTGTGCAGCGGTTTGTCGCGTCGGGCGAGCTCGGCAGCGGCACGTTGTCGAACCCGGTCGTGCCCGAAGCGGCCGCCGCCGCGTTGCGCGATGCCTGAACCGTCGCTCGACCCGCGGATCGACGCGCTGGCCGACGTACTCGGCGCCGAGCCCGCCGACCTTCGCTTCTTCCGCTCTCCCGGACGCGTGAATCTGATCGGCGGCCACGTCGACTATCACGAGGGCTGGGTCGTTCCGATGGCCATCGACCACGAGATCGTCGTAGGTGTGCGCCCGCGCGACGACGGCCGGATCGTCGCGCGCTCACTCGATCTCGACGGCGTGGTCGACGTTGCGGCCGACGGTTCCGATGACCCGCGTCGCGTTGTGCCCGCGTGGGGCAGGATCGTCGGCGCCGTGGCAGGCACCCTCGCCGACGAAGGACGTGATGCCGTAGGTGCAGACATCGCCGTCGCAACCAGCCTGGCCATCGGCGGCGGCTTGTCGTCGAGCGCGGCGTTCGAGGTCGCGATCGCACTCGCTCTCTGCGACGCCGCCGCGTTCTCGTTACCGATACGCGCGTTCGCGCTCGCCGCGCAACGCGCGGAACACCTCGCGACGGGTGTGCCGTGCGGCGTGCAGGACCAAATGGCCGCACTGTGCGGCTTGGAAGACCACGCGCTCCTGCTCGACTGCCGCACGTTCGAGCTCGAGTGGCTCCCGATCCCGCCGTCGGTACGGGTACTCATCGTGCACTCAGGAGTGCCCCGAACGCTCGAAGGCAGCCCATATGCGCAACGCCGATCGCAAGGCGAAGCCGTCGCCTCGCGACTCGGATTGCGCGTGCTCCGCGACGCGACAGCCGAACAGGTGCAGCACGACCCTCGTGGGCGTCACGTGGTGTCGGAGATGCGGCGCGTCCTCGAATTTGCCGACGCGTTGCGGCGCGGCGACGCGCCCACACTCGGTTCGCTGATGCTGGCCGGACACGCGTCCTTGCGAGACGACATGGAGGTATCCACGCCCGATCTCGACGCCCTCGTCGAGTGCCTGGTGGACGCGGGCGCATACGGCGCGCGACTCACGGGCGGCGGGTTCGGAGGATGCGTGGTCGCGCTCGTACCGGAAGAACGGGCGGACACCATCGCGCACGATGCGCCGGTGCGGTACCGCGAACGCACGGGTCGTGCACCGACCTCGACGCTCGTGCGCGCCGCGAACGGCGCCGGGCCGTTTCCCTTGGTGCCGTAAGCGCTTCAGGCGGGGACGAGATCGCGCTCCAGCGGCGCGAGGTCGTACAGCTTTGACACGGGCCGGCCGTGAACCTGGCGGTAAAGCATCGTGCGATAGACCGAAACGCACGCGCTGGTGGTCAGCCCGGCGGCGATGAAGGCACCGAAACAGGTGATGAGCGCAATCCCCATCAACGGGCCGTTGTCGAGCAGCGCGGCCGCGAACACCACGAGCAGCGCCGGAGACGCGATGAGCGCGCCGACCAGGTCGAATCCGAGGAGTCCGCTGAGCCGCGTACGCCAGGTCGATCCGAGCAACTCACGCGAGTGGCGCCGCGCGTCGGGCGCCGCCACACCGTCGATCACGATGGCCGGAAGGACGAGCATCGTCGCGACCGACCACGCGGCCTCGCCCGCGTACGTGAGGAACAAACCGAAGCGGCCGAACACGGAGGCGAGCAGCCGGATCGCGATTCCAACCGTGAGGGAGTAGAAGGCCCACGCGCAGATCGCGGGGAGATGAGGCGCGGCGAGACGCATCGACCCGACGACCGTGGGCGAACGACCTTCAGCCACTTCGTTCGCGCCGGCGACGATCGCGGCCGACCAGAACATCGAGACGCAGACGACCGCGAGCGCTGCCGGTACGAGCATCGCCACCGCGGCGGTGGGTGCGATCGACGCGATGAACGCCTCCGAGAAAATGATCACGACGAACGAGATCGCCGGCGCGACCGCCAGCAAGATCAACGACTGCTCGGCCCACAACACTCGCCACGATGCACGCGTGAGGGTGAACGACCGGCTGAGCACATCGGCAGGATCGCAGCCACGCACAGTGGCCGGCAAACGCCGCACAAACCGTCCGCACCGCAAGAACGCGTTGACCCCCTCCCACAGGTTGTTGCACTTATACGCCCTGGCGGGGGCATACATCCCACAACCCGGCGAGTTTGGTGGCGGGCCGGGCGACGGTCCGCTCATAGCGTGTCGGCGTGCTCGACGCGACGATCGACGGGATCCGTTCGACGCTGGGCGGCGACCCCTCGACGGTGTGTTTCGCTCGGGCGCCCGGCCGCGTCAACCTCATCGGCGATCACACCGACTACCAGGACGGGTTCTGCCTCCCGGCCGCGATCGATCGGGAGGTGCGGATCGGGTTCCGGCGCCGAGACGACGCCGAGGTGCGCGTCGCGTCACCCGCGACTGACGCGGGATTCGAGGCGATCGTCGACACGGCCACCTTGGTGCTCGCGGAACGGGGTCGCCCATCGGTGGGCCTCGATGGCGCGCTCGCTTCGACGGTGCCGATCGGCGCGGGGTTGTCGTCGAGCGCGGCGGTGGAGGTTGCGGTGTGTCTTGCGCTCGCGGAAGTCGCGGAGTGGCCGCTCGCCGGCCGCGACCTCGCGCTCGCCGCGCAAGAAATCGAGCACCGCGCGACCGGGATGCCGTGCGGTGTGCTCGATCAAATGGCATCGGTCTTCGGCGTCGCGGACCACGCGATGCTGCTCGACTGCCGTGCGCTCACCGTTGAGTCGCTCCCCATTTCCAACGACGTCGCGCTCTTGGTGGTGAACTCCGGCGTCGAGCGCCGGCTGACCACGAGCGCCTACGCCGACCGGCGCGCCGCGTGCGAGGCCGCCGCGGCGAAACTCGGCGTCGAGGCCCTGCGCGACGCGACCGCCAACCAGGTGGCAAACGATCCGATAGCGCGTCATGTCGTATCCGAGAACACACGCACGCTCGACTTCGCCGAAGCGTTGCGCCGCAACGACCTCGACG
>JAODBJ010000219.1 GCA_025463905.1 Actinomycetes bacterium | reverse complement strand
CGAACTTCGTTCCGACAAGCCACCCGGTCAACCGTTGCTCGGCGTGCCCTTCTACCTGATCGGCCGCGCGCTCGGCGCCGAACCAGCGACCGGCCTGCGCGGTGACGGAGATCTCGGCCTGTGGTGGCAGACCCTTTGGTCTTCCATGGTTCCGTTCGCCGCGCTTCTCGCGCTCATGTTCACGATGGCGTCTCGCTTCGAACCGCGTGCCGCGTTGCCCGCGACCCTCGCGATCGGGTTCGGCACGATGCTGCTCCCGCACGCCGCGTATCTCTATGGCCACACGCTGGCGGCGCTGTTCGCATTCGGCGCATGGTGTGTGCTCGATCGCAGCACCGGCCGCTGGTCGCTCGCGACAACAGGGTTGCTCGCCGCGCTGGGCGTATCCGTCGAGTACCACACGGTCGTGATCGCCGTGGTCGTGTTCGGTGTCGCGCTGCTTCGTTGGCAACGGCGTGCCGGATGGTTGTTGGTCGGTGCGATTCCGCCGGCCATTGTCACGGCTGCGTACCAACGACAGGCGTTCGGACACCCGTGGCGGCTCCCTTACGCCTACTACGCCGGCAAGCTCGGCGCGGTGCCGACCAGCCGGGGCGGCTACTCGTTGCCGACCGCGCACTCGCTCGTCGATCTCATCGCGGGCAAGCACGGGCTCTTGTTCCTGAACCCGGTGGTGCTCGTCGGGGTGGCGGCAGCGGTGATCGTCTGGCGCACGACGCCTGGTGACGTGCGCATGCACGCCGCAGTCGCGCTGGCGGTGTTCGTCCCGTACGCACTGCTCATTGCTGGATGGTCGGGTACCGCGCTGCTCGAGGAGCCCGGGCCCCGTTATCTGATCCCGGCGTTGCCGTTCCTCGTCGTGCCGCTCGCGCGTTCCTGGTCGCGATTACGACGCGTCGCGATTGTCGCCGCGGCGTGGGGTGCTGCGGTTATGGGTGCCGGGACCGTGACGTATCTCTTTGTGGCACCGACGAACGCTCCGTTCCGCGTGTACTTCGAGCGCGTTGTTCACGGCGAGTTCGGCACCACTTTGTGGTCGATGGCATTCGGGCGCGCCGGCGCGGCGCTCTACGTCATCGCCGTGGCCCTGGCGACGCTCGCATTGCGCCGCGCCGGCAACACACGTACGCCGCACCTCGAAAGTTCAGCGACGTGACCGCGCGCGACCAACGGTTGGCGTGGTTGCTCGCGCTTGCGGTACTCGTGATTGTCGGCCCGATCGTCGCGGCGCCGAGCGCGCAACCCGCGTCGCGTTACGCGCTGACTGCGGCACTCGCCGAGCATCACACGATCGACATCGGTCGGTACCGCCACAACCTCGGTGTCGACCATGCCGTATACGACGGCCGGTGGCGCTCCGACAAGCCGCCGGGCCAGCCGTTGTTCGCAGTGCCGTTCTCGACGGTTGGTCGCCTCATCGGGCTGCAGCCCGCCACCTACCTGCGGCGCGGCGGCGATCTCGGAATGTGGTGGGTGACCGTGTGGTCGTCGATGATCCCGTTCGCGGTGATCGTGATGATGTTGTTCGGCGCGATCCGCCGCGTCGCCGCACGTACCGCGTTCCCAGTCGCCGTCGCCTTCGCGGGTTCCACGCTCCTGTTGCCATACGGGGCCCAGTTGTACGGCCACGTACTCGCCGCCGCGTGCGCGTTTGGCGCGTGGCTCGTCGCTGATTCGGCACGCCGCGGCGATCGAGGGCGCCTCCTTGCGGCCGGCGCGCTCGCCGGGTGCGCCTTCGCCGTCGAGTACCACGCGGCGATCGTCGCCGTGGTGGTCGCGATCGTGGTCGCAGTGCGGCACCGGCGAGGTTTGTGGTGGTACGCCTTGGGCGCGGTGCCGCCGTTGGCGATCACTGCGCTGTACCAGTGGGCTGCGTTCGGCGCACCATGGCGATTGCCCTACGGGTACTACGCGGGCGTCATCAACGGCAGTTCCGACGGTGGCTACGCGATCCCGTCGCTCGCGAGCGTCGTGCGAGTCTTCACGTCTTCCAACGGCCTGCTTGTGCTCACGCCGCTCGCGGTGATCGCAATCGGCGCCTCGGTGCACGTCGCACTGCGCCCGGGCGTCGCGCGAGTGCACGCGCTGGTCGCGCTCGCGGTCACCGTGCCGTACATCGCGTTGGTGGCGGGATGGTCGGGCACGGCCTTGGCCGAGTCACCGGGCCCGCGCTATCTCATTCCTGCGCTGCCGTTCCTGGCCGTTCCGCTCGCCGTGGTGTGGGATCGGGTGAGGCGGCTTGCGATTCTCGCCACCGGCTGGGGAGCGCTCGTGATGGCGGGCGCGACGTTCACCTACATGAACGTCGGGATCGGCGAGCCCAGGATCAGCGGCTATGTGCAGCATCTCCGCGCCCACGACTTTCCCGCCACGCTGTGGTCGATCGGCTTCGGCCGTACCGGCGTTGTCCTGTATGTGACGAGCGTCGCGGCGGTCGTGGTCGCGCTGGCCCGGGCGGCCAAAGGCACTACGAACGCATGTTCGACCGACTTGGTCCCGGCCGCTACCCTTGCTTGTCATGAGTACGCCGGCGCGGAGCGGAGCCAGAAGCGCGAAACCGAGCGCGAAACCGCGCGCTAGTCAGAACTCGCCGAACCACGAAGCGATCGTCATTCGGGGCGCCCGCGAGCACAACCTGAAGAATGTCGAGCTGTCGCTCCCGCGCGACGAGCTCATCGTCTTCACGGGATTGTCGGGCTCCGGGAAGTCGTCGCTCGCGTTCGACACGATCTACGCCGAAGGGCAACGCCGTTACGTCGAGTCCCTCTCGGCGTACGCGCGGCAGTTCCTCGGTCAGATGGACAAGCCCGACGTCGACTTCATCGAAGGGTTGTCGCCGGCGATCTCGATCGACCAGAAGTCGGCGTCTCGCAATCCGCGTTCCACGGTCGGGACGATCACCGAGATCTACGACTACTTGCGTCTGCTCTACGCGCGTATCGGCGTGCCGCACTGCCCGAACTGTGGGCGGTTGATCACACGCCAGACGCCGCAACAGATCGTCGACCGCGTGCTGCAACTTCCCGACGGCACCCGCTTCCAGGTGCTCGCGCCGGTAGTGCGCGGTCGCAAGGGCGAGTACTCCGCCCTCCTCGATGAGCTCGCCGGCCAGGGCTTCACGCGCGCACGGATCGACGGCGACATCCACGACCTCCCGGTGAAGCTGGAACTCGCGCGTTACGAACAGCACACGATCGAGGTGATCGTCGACCGGCTGGTGCGCCGCGCCGGTATCGAACGACGCCTCACGGACTCCCTCGAAACTGCACTCCGCATCGCCGAAGGTGTCGCCGAAGTCGAGATCGTGCCGAAGGAAGGCGACGCGGTCGAAGTCGAGACGCTCACGTTCTCCGAGCACTTGGCGTGCACGCACTGCGGCTTGTCGTACGACGAACTCGCGCCGCGCAACTTCTCGTTCAACTCGCCCTATGGCGCATGCGAGACGTGCGACGGTCTGGGAACACGTTTCCAAGTCGACCCGGAACTCATCGTCCCCGACGACGACCTCTCGATCGAGGGCGGCGCGATCTCGCCGTGGTCGGGTTTCCGAGGCGAGTACTTCAAGCGGGTGATCGACGCAGTTGCGACCGAGTTCGGCTTCAGTGTCAAAACGCCGTGGAAGAAGTTGAAGGCCGCGCACAAGAAGGTCGTGCTCTACGGCGCGGGCACCAAGAGCGTGACGGTGCGATACAAGAACCGTTATGGCCGCCAGCGCTCGTACTCGACGCGTTACGAGGGCGTGGTGCCGTGGCTTGAACGCCGGCACACCGAGGCGGAGAGCGACCGGAGCCGGGAGCAGATCGAGGGCTACATGCGCGAGGTGCCGTGCCCGGCGTGCCACGGGGCGCGCCTGAAGCCGGCATCGCTTGCGGTCACAATCGGCGGCAAGAACATCTACGAAGTTGGTGAGCTGTCGATCCGCGACGCGCACTCGTTCTTCACCCACGTCGAGTTGTCGGAGCGCGACCGGCTCATCGCCGAGCGGGTCTTCAAAGAGGTGAACGAGCGGTTGCAGTTCCTGCTCGACGTCGGGCTCGATTATCTGTCGCTCAACCGGGGCGCCGGCACGCTCGCCGGCGGCGAAGCGCAGCGCATCCGGCTCGCTTCACAGATCGGCAGTGGTCTCGTCGGCGTGCTCTACGTGCTCGACGAACCGTCGATCGGGTTGCACCAGCGCGACAACCAGCGCCTGATCGACACGCTCGTGCGGCTCCGAGACCTCGGCAACACGGTGATCGTCGTCGAACACGACGAGGAGACGATCCGTGTCGCCGACTATGTGGTCGACATCGGGCCGGGCGCGGGCGAGCACGGTGGGGAAGTGGTGGTCGCCGGCAGCGTGAAAGACCTGCTCAAGAGCAAGCGGTCGATCACCGGTCAGTACCTGTCGGGCAAGCGCCAGATCGCAGTGCCTGAGATGCGACGCCAGCCGCGTGAGCAGTGGATCGCGATCCGTGGTGCGCGCGAACACAACCTGAAAGACATCGACGTCGAGTTGCCGCTCGGTTGCTTCGTCACCGTCACCGGCGTGAGTGGCAGCGGGAAGAGCACCCTCGTCAACGACATCCTCTTCCACGCGTTGATGCAGAAGGTCTACCGGTCGCGCACGGTGCCGGGTCGTCACCGCCGCATCGAAGGCACGGACTCGATCGACAAGGTCATCAACATCGACCAGTCGCCGATCGGCCGCACGCCGCGCTCGAACCCGGCCACGTATACCGGCGTGTTCGACAAGATCCGCACGCTGTTCGCGTCCACACCCGAATCGAAGGTGCGTGGATACCAACCGGGTCGCTTCTCGTTCAACGTGAAGGGTGGTCGGTGCGAAGCGTGTCAAGGCGACGGCACCATCAAGATCGAGATGCACTTCCTCCCCGACGTCTACGTGCCGTGTGAGGTTTGCAAGGGTGCGCGCTACAACCGCGACACGCTCGACATCACGTTCAAGAACAAGAACATTGCCGAAGTGCTCGACATGCCGGCGGAGGAAGCTGCCGGCTTCTTTGCCAACCAGCCGTCGATCCAGCGTCAGCTGCAGTCGTTGGTCGATGTCGGACTCGGCTACGTGCGCCTCGGGCAACCGGCACCCACCCTGTCGGGCGGTGAAGCGCAGCGGGTGAAGCTCTCGACCGAGCTGGGCAAGCGTGCGACAGGACAGACGATCTACATCCTCGACGAGCCGACTACGGGTCTGCATTTCGAAGACGTGCGCCGGCTGCTCGGCGTGCTGCAACGCCTGGTCGACAACGGCAACACGGTCCTCGTGATCGAGCACAACCTCGACGTCATCAAGTCCGCCGACTGGATCGTCGACCTCGGCCCCGAAGGAGGGTCGGGCGGCGGATCGGTCGTCGCCGAAGGCACGCCGGAGCAGGTCGCGAAGGTCCCGGAGAGCCACACCGGCCGTTATCTCGCCAAGGCCCTCGGGCTCGACACCTGATCCCGCCGGTGACCGACAAAGACACCTGGGAACAGCACGCGCGCTGGTGGCAGGAACAGTTCACCGAGGGTGCCGACGCGGAGTACGAGGAGCAGATCCTTCCGCTCGCGGCGCAACACCTGTCCGGCGCCCATCGGGTCCTCGACGTCGGAACCGGCGAAGGCCAAGTAGCACGGCGCGCGGTGCAAAACGGTGCGTCATTCGTCGTCGGCGTCGACCCAACCGTCGCGCAACTGCAGGCCGCCCGAGAACGCGCCGGCGGCCCGCGGTACGTGCGCGGCAACGCGGGCGGCTTGCCGTTCCCCGATGCGTCGTTCGACGCGGTGGTCGTCTGTCTCGTGTTCGAGCATCTCGTCGACCACGTCACACCGATCGCCGAGATCGCGCGCGTGCTCGCACCGGGCGGCCGGTTCGTGTTCTTCCTCAACCATCCGTTGTTGCAGTCGCCGAACAGCGGATGGGTCATCGACCATGTGCTCGACGAGCAGTACTGGCGGATCGGGCCGTATCTCCCGGTCGACGTCACCATGGAGCAACTCGACCAGGGTGTGGTGCTTCCGTTCGTGCACCGCCCGCTGTCGCACTACGTGAACACGATGGCCGAACACGGGTTGATGCTCGAATGGATGGAAGAGCCGGCGCCGCCCGAAGGGTTCTTACAGCGAGCGCCCGAGTACCGCGAGGCCGCGTCGATCCCGCGCTTGTTGATGTTGCGCGCGACCCGGCGCAGCTCGGCGTCGTTCAGCTGATCTTCAGGCCGGCTTCAGGTGATGTCGAGCATGCGTTGCAGCGCGACCTTCGCCCACTCGGACGTTTCGGCGTCGACCGTGATCCGGTTCACGACTTCGCCGCGCACGAGATGGTCGAGCACCCACGCGAGGTGCGGCTCGTCGATGCGGAACATCGTCGAGCAGGGGCACACCAACGGGTCGAGGGTGAAGATCGTCTTGTCGGGATGCTCGGCCGCGAGACGCTGCACCATGTGCACTTCGGTGGCGATCCCCAGCACTGCGCCGCTCGGCGCGTCCTCGACCCAGGCGAGGATGCGCTCGGTCGAACCGACCTTGTCGGCCAGCGCCACCACATCGTGCGAGACCTCGGGGTGCACGATGACCTGGACACCCGGGTGCTCGGTGCGCGCGGCGCGTACGTGTTCCGGCCGGAACCGCTGGTGCACTGAGCAGTGGCCCTTCCAGAGCAGGAACGTCGCTTCCTTCACGTCGCGATCTTCGAGGCCGCCGAGCTCTTGGCGAGGGTTCCACACCCGCTCATCGGCGCTGGTGTAGCCCATCGCGTACGCGGTGTTGCGGCCGAGGTGCTGGTCGGGGAAGAACAGCACCTTCTCTCCGCGCGCGAGGGCCCACTCGAGGATCGCCCGCGCGTTCGACGACGTACATACGGCGCCGCCGGCCCGGCCGACGAATGCCTTCAGTGCCGCCGACGAGTTCATGTAGGTGATCGGGACGACCCGCTCGACGTCGACCACTTCGGCCAACGCTTCCCACGCCTCTTCGACCTGGTCGATGTCGGCCATGTCGGCCATCGAGCAGCCGGCGTTCAGATCGGGGAGGATCACCCGTTGGTGGTCGCCGGTGAGCACGTCGGCCGATTCGGCCATGAAGTGCACACCGCAGAACACGATGTCGGTAGCGCGCTGGTTGTCGGCGGCGAAGCGGGCGAGCTTGAACGAGTCACCGCTCGCATCCGCCCACCGGAACACTTCGGGACGCTGGTAATGATGGCCAAGGATCAGGAGCCGCTCACCGAGCGTCTGTTTCGCCGCCCGGATCGATTGCTCGAGCTCAGCGGCGGACATGGTGGTGTAGTGGTCCGGCAGGGGAACCTGGAGACGCAGCATGGGGTGCCTTTCAGGTGCGCTCCGATTCATGGCCGGCGGGTGACAGTCCGGTCGCCACACCGCGGGGTTGTCGGCCTCGGAGCGAAATCACTTGCCGGGATACCGGACCCGGCTCTTGGGAGCATAACCGCCAAACGGCCCGCGGTCTTCCCACCCGGAGACCAGCGTTTTCGCGACAATGGAGTGTGACTGTGAAGCGTCCGGAAACGGGGACGATCCCCGACGCGCCGGGCTCCTACCAATTCTTCGACTCGCAGGGCCGGGTCATCTACGTCGGCAAGGCGAAGAGCCTGCGTAGCCGCCTCTCGAACTACTTCGCGCCGCCCGCCACGCTGCCCGACCGCACCCGGCAGATGGTGCAGTCCGCGGACCGCGTCGAATGGATCGTGGCGAAGAACGAGGTCGAAGCGTTCTTCCTCGAGTTCAACCTCATCAAGCGGCACCGTCCCCGATTCAACATCCGCTTGAAGGACGACAAGTCGTACCCGTTCCTGTCGGTCACGCTCGACGAGGAATGGCCGCGAGCGATGGTGATGCGCGGCCAGAAGCGAAAGGGTGTTCGCTACTTCGGACCCTTCGCCCACGCGTACGCGATCCGCGAGACGCTCGACCTCCTGTTGCGCACCTTCCCGATCCGCACGTGTACCAACGCGAAGTTCGACCGCCATCACCGGCTCGGGCGACCGTGTCTCTACGCGCACATCGAAAAGTGTGCGGCGCCGTGCGTCGACGCAATCACGAAAGAGGAGTACGCCAAGCTCGTCGAAGAGTTGTTGCTGTTCCTCGACGGTGAGACCGAGCCGATGGTGAAACGGCTCGAGGAACGCATGCACGACGCAGCCGGCACGCAGGAATACGAACTCGCGGCGCGTCTGCGCGACCAACTCACGTCGGTACGCAAAGCGATCGAACGCCAGCAGATGGTGGGGTCACGCGAAGAGGACTACGACCTTCTCGGCCTGGCGGAAGACGAGCTCGAAGCCTCGGTGCAGCTGTTCTACGTGCGTAAGGGCCGGGTCATCGGCCGGAAGGGAATCATCGTCGACAAGGTGGAAGACGTCGAGTCGCCTGCGCTCATCGCGCGGATCCTCGAACAGCTCTACGGCGACGCGCCGGCAACCGACGTGCCGAAGGAGGTCCTCGTACCGGTCGAGCCCGAAGACCTCGACCTCTACGAGGAGTTCCTCGCCTACACGCGCGGTTCGAAGGTGCGTATCCGCGTTCCGCAGCGCGGTGGCAAACGCGATCTCCTCGCGACGGCAACGCTGAACGCGAAGGAATCGTTCGCTCGGCACAAGCTGCGCCGGGCGTCCGACCACAACGCTCGGGCCCGCGCGTTGCTCGCGTTGCAAGACGCGCTGGAGTTGCCCGAGGCGCCCCTGCGCATCGAGTGTTTCGACATCTCCCACACGCAAGGAGTCGAGATCGTCGGTTCGATGGTCGTCATGGAGGACGGCCTGCCGAAGCGCTCCGAGTACCGGCGCTTCAAGGTGCGCACCCTCGATGGCCAAGACGACTTCGCCGCGATGGAGGAAGTGCTCAGCCGCCGGTTCCGTAACTACTTGCGCGAGCGTGACGAAGGTGCGCGTGCCGGCAAGCGGTTCTCGTATCCGCCGAACCTCCTGCTCATCGACGGTGGCCGCGGCCAGCTCAACGTGGCGGTCCGCGTGCTCGAAGAGATGGGCCTCGAAGACATCGCGGTCGCGAGCTTGGCCAAGAAGTTCGAGGAGGTGTACCTCCCGCAACTCCCGGAGCCGGTGCGGATCCCGCGCGATTCGGAAGCGCTCTACCTGTTGCAGCAGGTGCGCGACGAAGCGCACCGCTTCGCGATCACGTACCACCGCCAATTGCGCGGAAAGCGAATGACGCGCTCCGTGCTCGACGACGTGCCGGGACTCGGCCCTGGGCGCCGGGCGCGCCTCCTCAAACAGTTCGGGTCGGTGAAACGCCTGCGGGAGCTCGACGAAGACGACCTGGTGGCCCTTTCATGGCTCCCCGACGCCGTCGCCCACGCGGTCTACGCCCGTTTACAGGGCCTCGCGCTTCCGGGGAGTGCGACCATGGGGCAGAAATGACGAACGATCTCTACGTCACGATCATCACCGGCATGTCGGGCGCGGGGCGCTCGGAGGCGGCCAACGTCCTCGAGGACCTCGGCTTCTTCGTGATCGACAACTTGCCGCCCGCGCTGATCGGCAAGGTCTCCGAACTCGCCCGTGGAGGCGACCGACCGACGCGCTACGCGCTGGTGGTCGACGTGCGCTCCGGGATGTTCCTCGACGAGCTCGGCGCCGCGCTCGCGGAGCTGCGCAAGAGCGGTGTGAGCACTCGCATCCTGTTCCTCGACGCGTCTGATGACGCGCTCGTGCGCCGCTACGAAGCAACGCGCCGCCGGCATCCGCTGTCCGACACGGAACGGGTCAGCGACGGCATCTCACGCGAACGCGACCTGCTCGAAGAGCTGAAGGGCGAAGCCGACGTCATCGTCGACACCACCACGCTCAACGTCCACGAGCTGCGGGATCGCCTCCAGCAACTGTTCGCCGACGATGCCGCCGACACCCGCATGCAGGTGAACGTCGTGTCGTTCGGCTACAAGCACGGTCTTCCGCTCGACGTCGACCTCGTGTTCGATTGCCGCTTCTTGCCCAACCCGCACTGGGTCGATCGACTGCGCCCGCTCACCGGCCAGGACCAGAACGTGCGCGAGTACGTGATGCACCAGCCCCTCGCGGTCGACTTCCTGAAAGAGCTGGACTCGATGCTCGAGATGCTGCTCCCCGCGTACCAACAGGAAGGTAAGTCGTACTTGTCGATCGGTATCGGGTGCACAGGTGGCCGGCACCGCAGCGTCGTGATCGCCGAGGAACTGGTCCATCGCCTCCGGCGCGCCGGTGTGCGCACGGCCGTGCGTCACCGCGACATCGAGCGGGCCTGATGCCGGCGGTCGTCGCACTCGGCGGTGGGCACGGACTCGGCGTCGCCTTGCGCGCCATTCGCAACTACTCCGACACCATCACGGCCATCGTGAGCGTCGCCGACGACGGCGGTTCGTCGGGCCGGCTGCGACGCGACCTCGACGTCCCAGCTCCGGGCGACCTCCGCAAGGCGCTCGTCGCACTGGCCGCCGACGAGCCCGGCTGGAGCCGCGCGCTCGAACATCGGTTCCGCTCCGGCGAACTCGAAGGTCACGCGGTGGGCAACCTCTTTCTCGTCGGCCTCGCCGAGTCGTTCGACGACCTCCCGACGGCGCTCGCCGAAGCCGGCCGCCTGATCGGCGCGGTCGGCGCGGTGCTCCCGGCCACACTCGACCCGGTTGTGATCAAGGCCGAAGTCGCCGGCGAACCGGTGGAAGGCCAGGTCGCGGTGGCGCAGGCCGGTGGCCGAGGTCGCATCGAACGGGTCGAACTGGTCCCGCACGACGCGGCGGCGCCGGGCGCTGCACTGCAGGCAATCGCGGCCGCCGATCAGGTCGTGCTCGCGCCGGGGTCGCTCTACACGAGCGTGGTCGCGGTGCTCTGTGTCTCCGACCTGCAGGCCGCCATCGCGCAGGCGCCCGGCCGGGTTGTCCAAGTGGCGAACCTTCATACCGAATCGCCGGAAACCGACGGGCTCGACGGCACGGACCATCTCGAAGCGCTCCTCGACCACGGCGCCCGGGTCGATGTGCTCTTGTTCGATCGTGAACACGGTCTCCGGGTCGACGAGGACGCGGTGCGGGCGCGCGGGGTGCTGCCCGTGGCAGACGATCTCACCGATGCTGCGGGCGCCGAGCACGATCCGGAAAAACTGGCGAATGCCCTCGCCGCTCTGCTGTAGTCCAACCGGCCTCGATACATATGTAGACCGTGCGGTCTCGATACCGCTGAGCTCGATACCGACTCAACGCCATCCGGCCTCAATACTGATGTAAGGCCGCTTAAGGGAGGAATTCATGACCGTACGTGTGGGTGTGAACGGGTTCGGTCGAATCGGCCGGTCGTTCTACCGGGCAATCCTCGCTCGGGGCGACGCGTCGAATGTCGAGCTCGTCGCCGTGAACGACCCCTTCGGCGACAGTTCCACGATGGCGTTCCTCCTCAAGCACGACTCGGTCGGCGGGACGATCCCCAACGAGGTGAAGGACACCGAAGGCGGCTTCTCCGTCGACGGTAAGGAAGTGAAGAAGCTCGAATCGAAGGACCCGGCGGAAATCCCGTGGGGCGACTACGACGTCGACGTCGTCGTCGAATCCACTGGTGTGTTCACCGCACGCGACGCAGCGGCGCGCCACCTGCAGGGCGGCGCCAAGCGCGTCGTCATCTCCGCGCCGAGCGGCGACGCGGATGTCACCCTCTGCCTCGGCGTCAACGACGCGGCGTACGACGCGAAGGCACACACCGTGATCTCGAACGCGTCGTGCACCACGAACTGTCTCGCGCCGCTCGCCAAGGTGTTGCACGACACCTTTGGTATCGAGCAAGGATTCATCACCACCGTCCACGCGTACACGAGCGACCAGGCACTGCAAGACATCGCTCAGGTGTCGCGCAAGGGCAAGCCCGACCTGCGCCGCATGCGGGCCGCCGCGTTGTCGATCATCCCGAGCAGCACGGGCGCAGCGAAAGCGATCGGCCTGGTGCTGCCCGAGCTGAAGGGCAAGCTCGACGGCTTGTCGATGCGCGTACCGACGCCCACCGGATCGATCACCGACCTCGTCGCGAACCTCGGTCGCGACGCTTCGATCGACGAAGTGAACACCGCGTTCCAGTCGGCCTCGAACGACGCGAGTTTCCGCGGTGTGTTGCAGTACAGCGACGAGCCGCTCGTGTCGGCCGACATCGTGCACAACCCGTCGTCGTGCATCTTCTCGGCTGAAGACACGATGGCGAACGGTCGCATGGTGAAAGTGCTCGGCTGGTACGACAACGAGTGGGGTTACTCGAACCGTCTCGTCGACGTCGTCGAGTTCGTGAACCAGTAACCAACGAGATGGTTGAACCGGTCCCGCAGCTGGAGGACCTCCCGCTGCGGCGGGGGACACGCGTGCTGTTGCGCGCGGACTTCAACGTCCCTATACGCGACGGCAAGATCGAGGACGACCTGCGTGTCACCGCCGCGCTGCCCACGATCGAGTATTTGCGCGAGCAGGGCTGTGCGATCGTCGCCTGTTCTCATCTTGGTCGACCCAAGGGCACGTACGACCCGAAGTACTCCCTCGCTCCCGTCGCGCGGCTGCTGGCGGCGCTGCTCGAAACCGACGTGGAGCTCTCGCCGCGCGTTGTGGGAAGCACTGCATTCGAGTACGCCGCGAACCTCGGGGCCTGCGACGTGATGCTGCTCGAGAACCTGCGGTTCGACCCAGGAGAGGAGCAGAACGATCCCGCGTTCGCGACGAATCTCAGCGAGTTGGGCGACGTGTACGTCGACGACGCGTTCGGTGCGGCGCACCGTGCGCACGCGTCCATCGTCGGCCCGCCGCGGGTGCTCCCGTCCGCGGCCGGCTTCTTGCTCGCACGCGAAGTCG
>JAODBJ010000195.1 GCA_025463905.1 Actinomycetes bacterium | reverse complement strand
TCTTCGGATTCTGATCATGCAAGACCTTGGTAATCGCCGCCGTCAGCGTCGTCTTCCCATGATCGATATGACCAATCGTCCCAATATTCAGATGCGGCTTGTTCCGCTCGAACTTCGCCTTAGCCATCGCTGTCTCGCTCGTTCCTTCGTGGGTGCGTGAATCGTCGGAGAGACCCTGCGCGGTCCATCATTCGCCGCGAACTCGGGCGACTATCTCCTGGGCAATCGACTCCGGTACAGGCTGATAGGAGTCGAACTGCATCGTGTAGGTCGCGCGACCTTGGGTGCGCGACCGCAGGTCGGTAGCGTAGCCGAACATTTCTGCGAGCGGCACGTGGGCTTCGATTACATGCGCGTTGCCGCGCTGGTCCATGCCGCCGATCTTGCCGCGCCGCGACGACAGGTCGCCGATCACGTCGCCCATGTAGTCCTCGGGCGTCACGACCTCGACCGCGAACACCGGCTCGAGCAACTGCGGCTTCGCCCGCTTCGCGGCTTCCTTCAACGCCATCGAACCCGCGATCTTGAACGCCATTTCTGACGAGTCGACCTCGTGGTACGAGCCGTACGTCAACCGCGCCCGCACGTCGACGAGCGGGTAGCCGGCGATGACGCCGCCTTCCGTCGCCTCTTGGATCCCGGCATCCACGGCCGGGATGTACTCGCGGGGGATGACGCCGCCCTTGATCTCGTCGACGAACTCGTAGCCGCCGCCGACGCCCGTGGGCTCCAACGCGATGACCACGTGCGCGTACTGGCCGCGACCACCGGTCTGGCGGACGTAGCGGATCTCGACCTTCTCGACCGGCTGCGTGATCGTCTCGCGGTACGCGACCTGCGGCTTGCCGACGTGGGCGTCGACGTTGAACTCCCGCATCATGCGGTCGACGAGCACCTCGAGGTGGAGCTCGCCCATGCCGCCGATGATGGTCTGGCCGGTTTCCTGGTCGGTCCGCACCTGGAACGTCGGGTCTTCGTCGGAAAGCGACGACAACGCCTTGCCCAGCTTGTCCTGGTCGGCCTTGGTCTTCGGCTCGATCGCGACCTGGATGACCGGCTCGGGGAACTCCATCCGCTCGAGCACGATCGGCGCGCCGCGTTCGCAGAGTGTGTCGCCGGTAGTGGTCTGCTTGAAGCCGAGGCCCGCGACGATGTCGCCCGCGTACGCGACCTCGATGTCTTCACGTTGGTTCGCGTGCATCCGCAGGATGCGGCCGATGCGCTCCTTGCGGTCCTTGGTCGAGTTGTAGACCTCGGCACCCTTGTCGAGCCGGCCGGAGTAGATACGGAAGTACGTGAGCTTGCCGTAGGGGTCGGCGACGATCTTGAACGCGAGCGCCGCGAACGGCTCGTCCTCGCTGGCCTTGCGCTCCATGGGCTCGCCGGTCTTCGGGTCGATGCCCGGAGTCGGCGGAACGTCGAGCGGCGACGGCAAGAAGTCGACAACCGCGTCGAGCATGGGCTGCACGCCCTTGTTCTTGAACGCGGAACCACAAAGCACCGGTACGAATTCGAACGCGATCGTGCCGAGACGGATCGCATGGCGGATCTCGTCGCCGCTGATGTCTTCGTCGCTGAGGTATTTCTCCATCAACGAGTCGTCGACGTGGGCGATCGCTTCGAGCAGCTCGTGCCGGGCCGTGAGCGCGGCATCGGCGAGGTCCGCGGGGATGTCGGTGACTTCGTACTTCGCACCCTCGGTGTCGTCGTCGATGGGCCAGACGACCGCTTTCATGTTGATGAGGTCGATCACACCGCGGAAGTCGCCCTCCGCGCCGATCGGCAACTGCACGACGGCCGGGACCGCACCGAGGCGGTCGCGGATCATCTGCACGCAGCGCTCGAAGTCGGCGCCGACGCGGTCCATCTTGTTCACGAAACAAAAGCGCGGAACGTTGTACTTGTTGGCCTGCCGCCACACCGTTTCGGTCTGGGGCTCGACACCGGCGACCGCGTCGAACACGGCAACCGCGCCGTCGAGGACGCGCAGCGACCGTTCCACTTCGACGGTGAAGTCGACGTGGCCGGGCGTGTCGATGATGTTGACCCGGCAGTCACGCCACTGGGCCGTGGTGGCGGCCGAGGTGATCGTGATGCCGCGCTCTTGCTCTTGGACCATGTGGTCCATCACCGCGGCGCCCTCGTGCACCTCACCGATCTTGTAGGTGCGGCCGGTGTAATAGAGGATGCGCTCGGTCGTGGTGGTCTTGCCCGCGTCGATGTGGGCCATGATCCCGATGTTGCGGGTCTTTTCGAGGGGAAATTCGCGTGCCATGTCGTGTCGTTTTCTTGCTCGGGGGGCCGAGAGTGAGGGCTGGGAACGTAGAGAGGCCGGGCGTACCGCCCGGCCTTCAGAGGGAACACGGGCCGCAGCCCGTGGGCGTCACGGTCTGATTACAACCGATCGGCCCGACCCTCTTGTTCCTGAGTGCCCAGCGGATTTACCAGCGGTAGTGCGCGAAGGCCTTGTTGGACTCCGCCATCTTCTGGAGATCGTCCTTGCGCTTGATCGCCGCGCCGATCCCGTTGCTGGCGTCGAGCAGCTCGCCCGAAAGGCGCTCGGCCATGGTCTTCTCCCGGCGCTGGCGTGAATACCCCACGATCCAGCGGATGGCGAGGGTCGTCGCGCGGCGAGGCCGCACTTCGACCGGCACCTGGTAGGTGGCGCCGCCAACCCGGCGGCTCTTGACCTCGAGCGGGGGCCGGACGTTCTCGACCGCGCGCTTCAGCACCGCGACCGGGTCGCCCTGTGTCTTGCGTCCCATGTCGTCGAGCGCGCGGTAGACGATGCGCTCCGCCGTGGAACGCTTCCCCGAGAGCAGCACCTTGTTGACCAACTGGGTGACGACGACCGACCGGTAGATCGGGTCGGGCATCAACTCGCGGCGGGGCGCCGGGCCCTTGCGCGGCATTTAGGACTCCCTCTTCGCGCCGTAGCGGCTACGCGACTGCTTGCGGTTGGCGACACCACTCGCGTCGAGCGTGCCGCGCACGATCCGGTAGCTCACGCCCGGCAGGTCCTTCGGGCCGCCACCCTTCACGAGCACGATCGAGTGCTCCTGCAGGTTGTGGCCGACCCCCGGGATGTAGGCCGTGACCTCGGCGCCCGATGTCAGCCGTACACGCGCCACCTTGCGCAGCGCCGAGTTCGGCTTACGGGGCGTGGTGGTGAACACGCGCGTGCACACACCTCGCCGGAAGGGTGATCCCTTCAGGGCCGCGGTGCGGACCTTGGTGGTCTTGGCCTGCCGTCCTTTGCGGACGAGCTGCGCGATCGTGGGCACGCGTTTCCTCGCAAACGTTTCTTCGGGTGAAATGCTCGGCCAACCGGAGAGAAGAGTCCCCGGCGCGCCGTGCTCATGAAGGCGCTCATGAAGAAAGAGCACCATCGGAGCCGACCGAGCAGCGTACCAGCGCGCCCCTACATGCGCCCAGTCGGTTTCGAGATCGCTGGACAAACCGGGCAATACGGACGCTAGACTTTCACACCATGCGGGACGAAGGCGGTCCACTCGAAACCGGGCTCGGACGCGTGGTGATCGGGGGCGCGGTGCACCTGGGCGCGCCGCTGCTGATCATCGCGAACATTCCCGTGCCGGCGGTCATCGGCGCGCTGATCGCGGGCACCGCGGTCGCGTTGATGTTGCGTGCGCCCGCGTCCAACCGTCACCGATGGTGGCTGCGCGCCCTCGGAGCCGACCTCGCGCTGTTGCTCGCGCTCACGGCGGCGACGCTGCTCGGCCACCTCACCGCGGTGGTGGCGTTCGCGTGGCTCACCGCCTACTGCGGCGCATTCGTCCTCTACGGCTGGACGATGGAAGTGCTCGCCCGGTCGGTGAACGACCGCCCCGGCGCACGCCGTTGGGGTCGAACCACCGCGCACGTGTTCCGGGCATCGTCGCTGGTACTCGCGACCGCGGTCGCGGCACTCGCGACCCACGACCTGCGCGTCGTGCACGGCGCGTACCGATTCTCGAGCCCTGGGCCGGCGAGCTTGGCGTTCCTCGGCGCCGTTGCCCTCCTCACGGGCCTGGTGTTGCAGTGGGGTCCCGACACACTTCGGATCCAGCGCGCGCTGCAATCGCACTTCGAAGCCGAGCCGCTGCGGCGCATGCGCTCCGCTCTCACCGCCGAGTAGGAGTGCTTCGGCGAACTGCACATCCGCAGCGGGCGCGGGCGGCGCGGTCGTCAACATCCAGCAGGCGAATTTCAAAGGTGCCGGCAAGCTTGTTCGTTCGCGACCGCGACCAACGCGATCATGACGCACGACACGGCGATCCCCAACACCTGCACGGCAACGTGGGGTCCGGTCCCGACGTACAACTTCGGGTTGACGTCGATACTCAGCATCTTCTGACGTAGACGCCGTACGCGGCAGCGGGCCCCGGTGTTGTACCGGGGCCCGCCGTCGTGTGTGTTCGTTTCGGCGTTACTCGCCGCCACTCACCGCTTGGCCGTCGCCGTTCCCATCGCTGACCGTTGCCGTCTCGCCTCCGAAGTCCTGGAGGATCGACAGGTCGGGCTCTTCGCTAGGTGACTGACGCGAACTCGCTTCGCGCAGCCAGGTGGCGAGGTCCATCTCGTCTTCCGCTTCCGACGAGTAGAACGGCAGCGGCTCGTAGTCGGGGGCCTCGGTCGCGATCTCGCGGTAGCGCATCATGCCCGTACCGGCCGGGATCAGCTTGCCGATGATCACGTTCTCCTTCAGGCCTTCCAACCCGTCGGAGCGACCTTCGATCGCGGCCTCCGTCAGCACGCGGGTCGTTTCCTGGAACGATGCCGCCGACAACCACGAGTCGGTCGCGAGCGACGCCTTCGTGATTCCCATGAGCTCCGGTCGACCTTCGGCGGGCCGCTTGCCCTGCTCGACGAGGTGCCGGTTGACGTCCGCGTAGCGGCGGGCGTCGACCTTCTCACCGGGCAGGAACGGGCTGTCGCCCGGCTCCGACACTGCGACCCGTCGCAGCATCTGGCGCACGATCACCTCGACGTGCTTGTCGTGGATCGACACACCCTGTTCCCGGTAGACCTTCTGCACCTCGGCACCGAGGTAGATCTGCGTCTCCCGGATGCCCTTGACCTCGAGCAGCTTCTTCGGGTCGAGCGGCGTCTTCTCGTCGCCGACCAGCCGCGCCCCGGCCTGCACTTCCTCGCCGTCCTTCACGGTGATGTGCGCACGACGGGACACCGCGTACTCAGTCTCGGTGCCATCGTCGGCAACGACCGTGATCGTGCGTTCGCCCTTCTCGTTCTCACCGAGGCGCACCACACCACTCGTCTCTGCGAGCAGCGCCGCACCCTTCGGAGTACGAGCCTCGAAGAGCTCGACGACGCGGGGCAGACCGTGCGTGATGTCCTCACCGGCGACACCGCCGGTGTGGAACGTACGCATGGTGAGCTGCGTACCGGGCTCACCGATCGACTGCGCGGCGATGATCCCGATCGCTTCTCCGAGGTCCGCCGGCTTACCGGTCGCGAGGAAGCGGCCGTAGCACTTGGAGCAGACACCGACGATCGTGTCGCACGTGAGCACCGAACGGGCGCGCACACGCGTGATCGCGGGGTCCTCCGACAACGCCACCAGGTGGTCGTCGTCGATCTCGAGATTGCGTTCCAACACCGTGCCGTCGGAGAGGGTGAGGTCTTCGGCGAGGCACCGGCCGAGCAGGCTCGTTTCGAGCAGACGGAGGTCGTCGATCGGCTCGACCCAGATGCCGCGAGTCGACTCGCAGTCCCATTCCTTGACGATCAACTCCTGCGCGACGTCGACCAGACGACGGGTCAGGTAACCCGAGTCGGCGGTACGCAGCGCGGTGTCGGCCAGACCCTTGCGGGCACCGTGCGTCGAGATGAAGTACTCGAGCACCGAAAGGCCTTCACGGAAGTTGCTCTTGATCGGGCGGGGAATGATCTCACCACGAGGGTTGGCCACGAGGCCACGCATGCCGGCGATCTGACGCACCTGCATGACGTTTCCTCGGGCACCCGACCCGACCATCATGTCGATTGGGTTGAACGGTTCCGTGAGGAGCTCTTCCTGCATGGCCTTCGTGACCTGGTTGGTCGCGTCGGTCCAGATTTCGATCTCCTGCTGGCGCCGCTCGTCGTCCGTGATGATGCCGCGCTCGTACTGACTCTCCACCTTCGACGCTTCACCCTCGAACTTCTCGAGGAGCCCGGCCTTCGCGTCGGGCGTCTTCACGTCGGCGATCGAGATGGTCAGGCCCGCGCGGGTCGACCACTCGTAACCGAGTGCCTTCAGCTTGTCGAGGCTGTCCGCGACGACCGCCTTGTCGTAGAACTCGACGAGCTCGCCGACGACGTTCACGATCTCGCGCTTCTTCATCTCGGCGTCGGCGAACGGGAAGTCGTCGGGGAACGCCGAGTTGAGCAACAACCGACCGAGCGACGTCTCGACGAGCACTTGGCTCGAGCCGTTGTTGTTGTACTCGCGCACAACGAGGCTCTGGCGCGTGCCGTCTTCAAGTGGCCGCGGGAAACGGTCGGCCGGGAACTTCGTCGCCGGCATCCGCACCCACACGGGCTCGTGCAACGAGATCGCGTCCTCCACGCCAGCCGCGTACCGGTCGTCGAAGCCGAACAAGGCGTCGTCGATCGAACGGAAGTAGCGGGGACGGTCGCGACCCTCGGGCAGCGGCAGCTGCTTGGTGAGGTAGTAGTGGCCGATGATCATGTCCTGGCTGGGCACCGCGATCGGGCGACCCGACGCGGGCGACAGGATGTTGTGCGACGAGAGCATCAGCAGGCGCGCCTCGGCCTGCGCCTCCGCGGAGAGCGGAAGGTGCACAGCCATCTGGTCACCGTCGAAGTCGGCGTTGAACGCCGCGCAGACGAGCGGGTGAATCTGGATCGCCTTGCCCTCGACAAGCACGGGCTCGAACGCCTGGATGCCGAGACGGTGCAACGTTGGCGCACGGTTCAGGAACACGGGGTGTTCCTTGATGACCTCTTCGAGCACGTCCCACACTTGGGGGCGCGCCCGCTCGACCATCCGCTTTGCCGACTTGATGTTCTGCGCGTACTCGAGGTCGACGAGCCGCTTCATCACGAACGGCTTGAACAGCTCGAGTGCCATCTGCTTCGGCAGGCCGCACTGCTGCAGCTTGAGCTGCGGACCGACGACGATGACCGAACGGCCCGAGTAGTCGACGCGCTTGCCGAGCAGGTTCTGGCGGAACCGGCCCTGCTTGCCCTTCAACATGTCGGAGAGCGACTTGAGTGCGCGGTTGCCGGGACCCGTTACCGGGCGACCGCGGCGGCCGTTGTCGAACAGTGCGTCGACGGCCTCCTGCAGCATCCGCTTCTCGTTGTTGATGATGATCTCGGGTGCGCCGAGGTCGAGCAGTCGCTTCAACCGGTTGTTCCGGTTGATCACACGCCGGTACAGGTCGTTGAGGTCTGACGTCGCGAAGCGACCACCGTCGAGCTGCACCATCGGGCGCAGGTCGGGCGGGATCACCGG
>JAODBJ010000188.1 GCA_025463905.1 Actinomycetes bacterium | reverse complement strand
GCGCCGGCGTGGCCCATCTTCTTTCCGGGCGGCGCGGTCACACCGGCGACGTAGCTCACGACCGGTTTGGTCATGTTCGCCTTGATGAACGCGGCCGCTTCCTCCTCGGCCGAGCCACCGATCTCGCCGAACATGATCACGGCTTTCGTCTCGGGGTCGGCTTCGAACAGCTCGAGACAGTCGATGAAGCTCATGCCCGGCACGGGGTCGCCACCGATGCCGACGCACGTGGTCACGCCGATGCCTTTTTCGTTGAGTTCGTTGAGCGCTTGGTAGGTGAGCGTGCCCGAGCGGCTCACGATGCCGACGGGACCTCCACCGCGTGCGACCTCAGCCGGGATGAACCCGATGTTGCATTCGCCGGGCGTGAGGATGCCGGGGCAGTTCGGGCCGAGGATGCGCGACGACGGAAAGTCGCGCTGCACCCGGTTGAAGAAGCGCGCCTCGTCGTGCATCGGAATGCCTTCGGTGAGCACCACGATCAGTTCGATGCCCGCCTCCGCCGCTTCGATCACGGCTTCGGCCGCGCCGGGCGCCGGCACGATCACCATCGACACCGTCGCGCCGGTGTCGCCGACCGCGTCTTTCACGGTGTCGAACACGGGGATACCTTCGACGTCGGTGCCGCCCTTGCCGGCGCGTACGCCGCCGACCACCTTGGTGCCGTACGCGCGGTTGCGCAGGCCGTAGAAGCGACCCTGGCTCCCCGTAAGCCCCTGCACGAGAACCTTGGTATCGGCGTTGACAAGCACACTCACTTTGCGCTCCCTGCGAGTTCGACGGCGCTGCGGGCCGCCTCGACCATCGTCGGCCGGCTTACGAGCCGCTCGGATTCGTGGCTCTTCAAGATCTCGCGACCCTGCTCGGCGTTCGTACCGTCGAGACGAATGACGATCGGCGAAGCGATCTCGACCTGCGTCAACGCCTGCACGATGCCGTTGGCAACCTCTTCACCCTTGGTGATCCCACCGAAGATGTTGATGAAGATCGACTTCACGTTGGGGTCGTTGTTGATCACTTCGAGCGCGTCGGCCATCACCTGCGCGCTCGCGCCACCGCCGATGTCGAGGAAGTTGGCGGGCCGGCCGCCCACTTCGTGGACGATGTCACACGTCGCCATCGCGAGGCCGGCGCCGTTCGCGATCACGCCGACGGAGCCATCCAAACCGACGTACTGCAAGCCCTTCTCCGCGGCTTCACGTTCACGTACGTCGAGCTTCTCGAGCCCTTGCAGCTCGTCCCATTCGGGATGGCGGAAGCGGGCGTTGTCGTCGAGCGTCACCTTCGCGTCGAGCGCGTGCACGCGGCCGTCGGGGGTGACGATCAACGGGTTGATCTCGACGAGGTCGCAGTCGCCCTTGTCGTACGCGTCGTAGAGCTTCATCAGCACCTCGACCGCGCCGTCGGTGACGTTCGCATCGAGATGCGCGCCGAGTACCCACTCCCGGCATGCGGCTTCCGTCAACCCCTCGACCGGATCCACATGGATACGCGAGATCGCGTCGGGGTTCTCTTCGGCCACCTGCTCAATTTCGACGCCACCCTGTGCCGACAGCATCCCGAGGTGTTTCTTCGCCGAGCGGTCGAGGGTGAAGGACGCGTAGTACTCCTCCGCGATGTCGGACGCGTGTTCGATCCACACGCGGTGCACCACATGGCCCTTGATGTCCATGCCGAGGATATTTCCGGCGTGGGTGCGCGTCTCGTCCTCGTTCGACGCGAGTTTGATGCCGCCCGCCTTGCCGCGGCCGCCCACCTGCACCTGGGCCTTCACCACCACCGGGTACCCGACCCGCTCCGCCGCGGCCACGGCTTGGTCGACCGTGTCGACCGGCTCGCCGGCCGACACCGGGATGCCGTAGCGCGCGAACAGTTGCTTACCTTGGTATTCGAAGAGATCCATGTTCCTCAGTCTCTTATGCGGGTTGCTGCTCTCGCGAGTCGAGCGCTGTTTCCAACCAGCGGGCGATCGCGTCCAACGGGCTGCCGGGTGTGAACACCTCGGCCACTCCCCGTTCCTTGAGCGTGACGATGTCGGGCTCCGGGATGATGCCACCGGCGAAGACCAGGACCGAATCGAGGGCCCGGGCGCGCAGCTCGTCGACGATCCGGGGAATGAGGGTCATGTGGGCGCCCGACAAGACCGACAGCCCGACCGCATCGGCGTCTTCCTGTAGCGCGGCTTCGGCCACCTGCGCGGGCGTCTGGAACAACCCCGTGTAGACGACTTCGAAGCCGGCATCGCGTAGTGCTCGGGCAATCACCTTCGCACCGCGGTCATGACCGTCGAGACCGGGTTTGGCGATGACGACGCGGTAGCGTCGCAGCATCCCCCTCCTTCCGCCGCGAGCCGTCGGCTCGGGCGGCGGACACGATATCGAGCGACCCCCAAGCCGGGCCAAAGGACGCGTTCGTGGCGAGCGCACGGCAGCGCAGCGGTGATGTGAAAGTGATCGCGACGAGCGCGCTGATCGTGCTCGCGGTCGGCGGGTTGATCCTCGGGGGAATCCTGCTCGCGATTCGAGGGGGTCACTCGCCGGCGTGCGGTCGACTCACCGTCGGCAGCGTCGACAGCATCCGCACCGAGGTCGATGCCGGGCCCTACTTCCAGAGCGGCGGCGGCTCGTGTGGCTTCATCCTTGCGCTCGATGGCAGCGACATCGTCGCGTACAAGATCCACATACCTGGGAGTTCCTGCACGGTGAAGCCCAAAGGCGATGGGTTCCAGTGTGGCGGCAAACTCCTCGACCGCTCGCAGCTGCGGCAGTACCCGGCCTCGATCGAATCGGTGAACGGGATCGACGCGTTGATCGTCGACCTCCGCACTCCAGCCGACATCGCACGCGACAACTCCACATCGTCGACCACCGGTTGATGTGGCCGGCGGCAGCAGCGCACGTGAATACGGCGCCGACCTCGCCGTAGCGCACCACGAAGGGTTCGCCGGCGTGGCGCAGCAGGCCGCGGAGAGCGCCCTTCTCGAACTTGGCCGCCGTTTCGAACGCGGCCTGCTCGTCGACCTCGGGTGCGGCACCGGCGTACTGGCGCGCGTGATCACGGACGCGGGTTACGACGTGACCGGTGTCGACATCTCGCCGTCGATGTTGGTCGTAGCGCGCGGCCACGCGCCGAAGGCGCAGTTCGTGGAGTCGTCGCTCCTCGACTTCGTGCTGCCGCCGTGCGAGGCGGTGACTGCGGTCGGTGAAGCCGTCAACTACGGGTTCGACCGGCGCGCCGGCCTCAACCGGCTCGGCGACCTGTTCGCGCGCGCGTACGACGCGCTTGTCCCCGGCGGGTTCTTCCTGCTCGACGTCGCGGGCCCGGGTCGCGTGCGAGGCGGCAGCGCGCGTACCTTCGTCGACACCGGCGATTGGGCTGTAGCCGCGCACAGCATCGAGAGCGACGACCACACCGAGCTGACTCGCACGATCACCACGTTCCGCCGCGCCGGTGATCTCTACCGACGCACCGACGAAGTGCACCGGCAGCACCTGTACCGCGGGGCCGACATCGAGCACTTGTTACGCGCTGCCGGCTTCACGGTGCGGCGCAGGCGCGGCTACGGCGACCTCCGCTACGCGCACGGGACCAACGTGTTCTTCGCCGGGAAGCGCCGGTAATCGGCGGCGTCGCCGAGGACAATATGTGTGTGCGTCACACATCTATTGGGTACACCTGCTGTAACGACGAACCGCCGGAAAGAACGCTCTACCGAAAGGAGCCCAACGTGACGACTCACGCGACCGGAACGTTCCAACTGACCGGCTGGGATGAGAAGCCCTACGTCGAAGGTGACGGCGTTGCCAAGCTGACCCAAGCCCACGTGACCCAGACCTTCACCGGCGACATACGGGGCGATGGCGCGGTCGAGTGGCTGATGGCCTACCGGTCCGACGGCACCGCCAACTTCGTCGGCATGCAACGGGTCGACGGACAAATCGGCGACCGCGAAGGCACCTTCGTGTTGCAGATTGCGGGCACGTTCGACGGCAAGGAAGCCAAAGGCTCCTGGTTCGTGGTCCCGGGATCGGGTTCCGGCCACCTCCAGGGCTTGGAGGGCGAAGGCGGGATGAGCGCGCCGATGGGCCCGGAGGCGACATACACCCTCGACTACTCGCTCGCCTGAATCGGCACGGCGGGAGCATCGTTGCCCAACCACGCGCGCGTCGACCGCACCGCGAACTTGCTCGGCGCGCTTTCGCTCGTCGTCACCGATCGGGTGGCCGACGAGATCTCCGGCGAGAGCGGCCACTCCGACAGCGCGGCAACTGCGCTGTCGGCGATGCACTCGTTCCTCGAACGGCCGTCGATCGACCGGCTGCGCCAGGTGCTCGGTCTGACGTCGTCAGGCGCGGTGCGGTTGGTCGACCGGCTCGAGGCCGCGGGTCTCGTGCGCCGCGAGGTGGGTGCGGACGCGCGCTCCACCGCAGTCGCGCTGACACCCGCGGGTCGACGCGCCGCCGCGCGCGTCGCGACCTCGCGCGCCCAGGTGCTCGGCGACGCGCTGTCCACGCTGTCGCCGGCCGAACGGCGGCAATTCGACTCGTTGATCTCAAAGGTGATCGTCCAGTTCGTGCGCGGCCCAGGCGCGCAACGTTGGATGTGCCGAATGTGCGACACCGAGGCGTGCGGCCAGCCCGCTGGAACATGCCCGGTAACCCGCGCGGCGCGCGCGGGCGCGCGTCCCTAGTTGTCGAGACGCGTGAGGGGCGCCCACGAGAGCAGCAAAATCTTCTCGCCGACATCGCGGAACTGCACTCGAGCTTCGGCTTTGTCGCCGCTGCCCTGAATGTCGACCACGACGCCTTCGCCGAACTTGTCGTGGCGAACGTCGTCACCAATGCGAAGGCCGATCTGTTCAGCACCACGGGCACCCGTCGGTGTGACCGAAGTGCCCACCAGTTCGCGGCTGCGTCGCACCGCCGCGGCGACCACGGTGTCGCGATGGGCGCCGAGGCCGCGGCGAGTGCGCTCGGCACCAACCATGCTCACGAGGTGCTCCGGGATCTCGTCGAGGAACCGGCTGGGCGGGTGGTAGTCGGTGGAACCGAACAGCATGCGGCTCCACGCGTGGCACAGATACAGCCGTTCCTGCGCCCGGGTGATGCCGACGTAGCAGAGGCGCCGTTCCTCTTCGAGTTCGTCGGGCTCACCGAGACTGCGGAAGTGGGGGAACACGCCATCTTCCATGCCGATGAGGAACACGACCGGAAACTCGAGCCCCTTCGCCGAGTGCAACGTCATCAGCGTGACGGTGCTCTGTTCCGGATCGGCGTCGTCGAGGTCGGTGACGAGTGAGATCCCTTCGAGGAACGCCTGCACCCGGTCGAGGCCTTGCGGCATCGCGGGTGGCGTGTTGGCGTCGACCTCGGCTGCATTCGTGTCGGCGTTCGTGGCGGTGCCGACGCCGCTGATCGCGGCGAGGCCCACGACGTCGCCGCGGTCGACGGCCTCGTCGAACTCGCGCGCCACACCGACCAGTTCTTGCAGGTTCTCGATACGGCCCTGCGCCTCCACCGAACGTTCGGCCTCGAGCTCGGCGACGTACCCGGTGCGCGCCAACGCCGCTTCGACCGCGGCCGACACGCCGGAAGCGGCGGCGACCGTCATCTCATCCATGATCTCGAGCAGGTCCCGCAGCCCGCCGAGCGCCTTCCCGCTCACACCCGCGAGCGACGCGTCGCGGATGGCCTCCTTGAAGGTGACGCCGCGCGCCTTCGCGTAGGTGTCGACCCGTGCCACCGATGTGTCGCCCACACCACGACGAGGCGTGTTGACAATGCGCTTCCAACTCACTTCGTCGTCGGGGTTCACCAACGCACGTAGGTAAGCGAGCGCATCTTTCACTTCGCGCCGGTCGTAGAACTTCACGCCGCCGAACACTCGGTACGGCACACCGGAACGAACAAGCGATTCCTCGACGACGCGGCTTTGCACGTTGGTTCTGTAGAACACCGCAATGTCGCCAAAGCGGTGGCCGAGCTCTTCCGTGAGCCGCGTGATCTCGCGCACGACGAAACTGGCTTCGTCGTGTTCGTCTTCGCCCTGGTAGCGCACGATCGGATCGCCCTCGCCGCGATCGGTCCACAGTTGCTTGGGCCGGCGCGCGGGGTTGTTGAGGATCACCGCGTTGGCGGCGTCGAGAATGCGTTGCGTGGAGCGGTAGTTCTGGTCGAGCACCACCACCGTCGCGTCGGGGAACGCTTCCTCGAAGCGCATCAAGTTCCGAAAATCCGCCCCGCGAAACTTGTATATCGAGTTGTGCGTGACAATGCCGTTCGCGACGAAGTTGTGCGTGCGATCGATGTCGAGGTCATAGACCGGCGCGTCGATCCTCACGCGCTCGACAGCCGCGACGACGTCGAACTCGCCGGCATCGTCGACCATCACCATGCCCGCGCGCACCGAGCCGGCCGGCATGAACGGCAACAGATGGCGCCGGCGGTGCAGGCGAGCGGTCGCCGCAACCCGGCCGTTTCCGCGGAAACGCGTCGTGAGCGCGGCCGCCGCGCCAACGTCCTCGACCTCGACACCGGCGCCGCCGACCGTCATTCGATGCCGCGGGCGGCCGCCTGATTGGCGATCGCAAAGGATGAATTCCGCGGTCTGCTCATGGCGAAGGACATCGTCGAGATAGCCCGCGAAGTGGACGTGGTCGGGTGTCGAGACGATGCGGCGGCCGCTCGCGAGCGTGACGGCGATCCCGTCACTCGCGTCACTGCGATGTACGCGCAGCACGCGCGCGGGGCGGAAATCGCCACTTCCGTAGCACGACCGCACAAGGTCGTCGGGCTCGACGGCCTCGATCGGTTTCGTTGCCCCGTCGGCCAACGTCACAAGAGAACCGGCGATGAGACACTGATCGGCGTCACCAACAGCCATCACGCTTCGGTGCTCTTCGGATAACAGCCGCACGAGTTCCCACTGCGCGAGGTTCGTGTCTTGGAACTCGTCGACGAGCACGTGACGGAAGCGATCGCGCCAGCGGGCGAGCGTCGCCGGCTGTTCGCGGAACAGTCGCACGGCGAGCACGAGGAGGTCGTCGAAGTCGACGGCGGACGCTTCCTGCAGCCGGCGCTGGTACTCCGTGTAGATGTCGGAGATGCGCTTCTCCGCCGGGCCGACGACCCGCTCCGCGTACTCCGGCGGCAGCACGAGTTCGTTCTTCAGGGCCGAGATCGCGCTGTGCAACGACCTGGCCGGGAACCGCTTCGGGTCGAGGTTCAAGTCGCGGCGCACCCAGTCGACCAGGCGTTGCGCATCCGACTGGTCGTAGATCGTGAAGCTCGACCGGTAGCCGAGCTGCGAGGCCTCACGTCGGAGGATCCGCGCGCACGCGGCGTGGAACGTGGAGACCCACATACGTCGCGCAACCGGCCCGACGAGCTGCGCGACCCGTTCCTGCATCTCGTTCGCGGCCTTGTTGGTGAAGGTGATCGCGAGCACCGAGAACGGTGACGCACCGAGCTCCAACGTGAGGTGCGCGAGCCGGTGCGTGAGCACGCGCGTTTTACCGGAGCCGGCACCGGCGATCACGAGCACCGGCTCGGGCGGCAACGTGACCGCTTCGAGTTGCGCGGGATTCAGGCCGGCCGGCGCATCAGTTTCGGCTGCTTCGGCGGCGTCGGACATCACCAATGATCGTACCGGCGCGCTGCGACGCACCCCCGGACAAGTGTTCGATAATCGCGGTGCCCGACCGGGGGCGAACGCCGGTTACTCGGATGAGCGCGTCAGCCGGATTTCTTCGGTGTCGGCACCGGAGCTTCCGGGGTCCGTGACCTCGACTGCCACCGTCGGTTCGCCGGCGTTGGCAGTGATGTCGACCGGTATCTCGGCATCGAGCGTGTACGACCGGTAGCGGTGCGCGCCGTCGGGATCGAGCAGCACCGTGAACGCACCGGTATCCGCGTCGATCTCGAGGCCGTAGTACGGCTGCCAGTCGTCGTTCGCGAACACCTCCTCCGCGTCGCGTGGCACACGGCGGAAATGCGACCGTTCTTCGTCGAAGAACCAGACGCTGTTCGTCGTCTCGATGCGTAACGTCGTCATGCTGGAGTTACGACGCAGGAGCTGCGCGTTCCATTTCCAACATCACGGTGACCGGCCCCTCGTTGACGAGCGCCACAGACATGTCGGCGCGGAAGCGTCCAGTTTCGACGTTGCTCACGTGCTTTGCCAACTGTTTGGCGAACTCGTGAACGAGCGGTTCCGCCACTTCTGGTGGTGCGGCCGCCACCCAGGACGGCCGCCGGCCCCGTCTGGTGTCTGCGTACAGGGTGAACTGGCTGATCACGAGGGCCGCGCCGCCCGTGTCGAGCAGCGATCGGTTCATCACGCCCGCTTCGTCGTCGAAAACCCGAAGTTGTGCCACTTTTTCGGCCAAACGGGAGGCAACGCCCACATCATCGCCGTGGGTCACGCCCACCAGTACGCACAAGCCCGGTCCGATCTCGCCGATCACGTCGCCGTCGACCGCCACCCGCGCCTTGCTCACCCGTTGCACCAATGCACGCACCCCCGGAACGCTATGTCTCTACCGCACCGCATCGTTCCCTACGCTCTCGATATATGGCGAAGACTCTTGAAGAAGCGCGCAAGAAACTCGACGACGAGTTCGGCCAGGTGCGGAGGCACCTCGAGAAGATCCACGAATCGCTCGACCGGGTCGAAAAAGCAGGCCCCGAAGACGACCTGCACGGCCTCCTCAAGGACCTCGAGAAAACGGTGCAGGAAGCGCGCGACGGAGGCATCGTCGGGTCCGGCGCGAACGGCCATCGCCGCGCCCTCGACGACTACCTCAAGCTCAAGGAAGGCAAGTAGCGAACGCCACGCCTTCTTACGCGGCGTTCTCGGCGTCGGGGCTCCACTTGCCGTAGCGCGCCAGGCTGTTCATCTTCGCCCGGTGCAAGAACGCGGCCCGGCCCGCGTCGGCGTTCGCGTCGGAACCACCCCACGCCTTCAGCGCCGCCGCCTGCAACGCGCGCCCGTACGAGAACGACACTTCCCACGGGTGCGGGCCGCGCTTGTTGATCGCGTCGAGGTTCGCGGTCGCTTCCACGTCGTCCTGACCACCCGACAGGAACACGATGCCGGGCACCGCCGCCGGCACGACCTCGCGGAAGCAAGTGAGCGTCGCGTCGGCGACTTCGTCGGGGCTGGCGGTGCGGTTGGCCTTGCCGGGCACGACCATGTTCGGCTTCAGCAGCATGCCCTCCAACTCGACCTGCTGCGCGAACAGTTCGTCGAACACGGTGTGCAACGTGTCTCTGGTGACGTCGAAGCAGCGCTCGATCGTGTGCCCGCCATCCATCAGCACTTCAGGCTCGACGATCGGCACGATGCCTTCGTCCTGGCACAGCGCGGCGTAGCGAGCGAGCGCGTGCGCGTTCACGTCGAGGCAGTACTGCGTCGGGATGCCATCACCGATCGTGATGACGGCGCGCCACTTCGCGAACTTCGCGCCGAGGCCGCGGTACTCGACCAGGCGTTCGCGCAATCCGTCGAGGCCGTCGGTCACCAACTCGTGAGGTGATTTCGCCAGCTTGGTCGTGCCCTTGTCGACCTTGATACCGGGCATGATGCCGGCGTCTTCGAGCACCTTCACGAGGGGGCGACCGTCGGAAGCCGTCTGGCGGATCGTTTCGTCGTAGAGGATGACGCCCGAGATGCACTCCTCGGCACCCTTGGCCGTAAAAAGCATCTCGCGATACGCGCGCCGCCGGTCTTCGGTCGACTCGGTGCCGATGGCGTCGAAGCGTTTCTTGATCGTGCCGCTGCTCTCGTCGGCCGCCAAGATCCCCTTGCCCGGCGCCACGAGTGCCCGTGCGATTTCGTTCAGTGCCGCGTCCATCATTCTCCCCGTTACGTTCGTGGGCGCTCCGTCGGATTTGTGGTACCCGAACGCTAGGTGAGCAAGCCCCGCAACCGGCAAATCACTCCCACTCGATGCTCCCGGGCGGCTTCGCCGCCAGTGGCTCGCTCACTCCCACTCGATGCCTACGCGTTCCGCTCACTCGCCCGGCGCGGCTTCGCCGCCAGTGGCTCGCTCACTCCCACTCGATGGTCCCGGGCGGCTTCGAGGTGATGTCGTAGGCCACACGGTTCACGCCTGGGACCTCGTTGATCACACGGGAGGCGATGCGTTCCAGCACGTCGTACGGCAGGCGGGCCCAGTCGGCGGTCATCGCATCGTCACTCGTAACGGCCCGCAGGATGATCGGGTAGGCGTAAGTGCGGTCGTCGCCCATCACGCCCACGGTCCGTACGGCCGGCAGCACTGCGAAGCTCTGCCAGATCTCGCGGTACAGGCCCGCACGTTTGATCTCTTCCATCACTACTGCGTCGGCCTGTTGCAAGATCCGGATGCGTTCGGGCGTGACCGTGCCGACGATGCGCACCGCGAGACCGGGGCCGGGGAACGGCTGGCGCCACACGATCTCTTCGGGCAGCCCGAGTTCTTCGCCCACCGCGCGCACTTCGTCCTTGAACAGGTTGCGCAACGGTTCGACGAGCTCGAACTCCATGTCGTCGGGAAGACCGCCGACGTTGTGATGCGACTTGATGTTGGCGTTCTCGCCACCACCCGATTCGACGATGTCGGGATACAGCGTTCCCTGCACCAAGTACTTCGCATCACCCAAATCGCGCGCCGCTTCTTCGAAGACGCGGATGAACATCTCGCCGATGATCTTGCGTTTGCGTTCCGGGTCGATCACGTCGTCGAGCGCGCCGACAAACCGGTCGGCGGCCTTCACGTGAACAAGATCGATCGAGAACTGGCGGCGGAACGTCTCTTCCACCTGGTCCGCTTCGTGCAGCCGCAGCAAACCGGTGTCGACGAACACGCATGTGAGCTGATCGCCGATCGCCTTGTGCACGAGCGCAGCCGCGACGGCGGAATCGACGCCGCCCGACAAACCGCAGATCACGCGCGCGTCGCCGACCTGCTCGCGAACTTCCTGCACCGCCTGCTCGATGATCGACACGTGCGTCCATGTGGGTGCGCAACCCGCGACGTCGTAGAGGAACGCCTTGAGCAACTCCATCCCGCGTTCGGTGTGCATCACTTCGGGGTGGAATTGCACGCCGTAGATGGAGCGATCGCGATCTTCGAGCCCGGCCACCGGTGTGCCAGGCGTCTTCGCGGTGACCGCGAAGCCCGCCGGTGCGTCCGTGATGGAATCGCCGTGGCTCATCCACACGATCTGCTCGAGCGGTTGCTCCGCGAACAACACCGACGGCGACAGAACTTCGAGTTCGGTTCGGCCGTACTCGCCGGTGCCGGTCTTGCGCACTTCGCCGCCGAGTTGCGAGGCGATCAACTGCGCGCCGTAGCAAATGCCGAGGATCGGCACGCCCGCTTCGTACACGGCAGGGTCGATGCTCGGCGCGCCGTCGACATGGACCGACGCCGGGCCGCCGGAGAAGATGATCGCATGCGGCCGGCGAGCGAGCATCTCGCTGACCGGCATCGAACGCGGCACTATTTCGGAGTACACGTGCGCTTCGCGAACGCGCCGCGCAATTAATTGCGCGTACTGCGCCCCGAAGTCGACGACCAGGACGGGGCGCGTGTGTTCCACAGGAACGGCGCCGGTCAGCGGGCCATACCGATGCCCTGCGCGCGCTGCAGGCTCTTGCCCTCGGTCTGCAGCGACGGGGCGATCATCACTTCGGCCTTCTGGAACTCTTTCACCGTCTCATAGCCGGTGGTGGCCATCGAGGTGCGCAGCGCACCGAAGAGGTTGAGCGTTCCGTCGTTCTCGTGCGCCGGGCCGACGAGGATCTCACTGAGGGTTGCCTTGCGGCCCGCGTTCACCCGAGCGCCACGCGGCAACGTGGGGTGGAACGTCGCCATGCCCCAGTGGAAGCCGCGGCCCGGTGCTTCGTAGGCAGAAGCGAGCGGCGAACCGATCATCACGGAGTCGGCGCCGCAGGCGATGGCCTTGGCGATGTCGCCGCCCGTGCTCATGCCCCCGTCGGCGATGACCTGGCAGTAGATGCCGGTCTCGTCGAGGTGACGCATGCGGGCGCCCCGCGCGTCGGCCACGGCCGTGGCCTGGGCCACCCCGACGCCCAGCACGTCGCGCGTGGTGGAGGCGTTGCCCCGACCCACGCCGACCAGCACGCCGGCGGCTCCGGTGCGCATGAGGTGGAGCGCCGCCTGGTACGACGCGCACCCGCCGACGATCACCGGGATCGGCAGCTCGCGGATGAAGC